>JBGOSW010000064.1:0-22248 GCA_041476145.1 Binatia bacterium | reverse complement strand
GACGGTCCCTTGAACGACACCGACTCGATGACGTCGGGGTAAAGGGTGCCCTGCGCGAGGTAGCCGACGCCGGGGATGGCGCGCGCCTCGGCCTCGAACACCTCGATGAAGGTGCGCCCGATCGCGCTCCGCTTCGCCTCCGGATCTTCCACGTCCGCCAGCGCGTCGAGGAAACGGCTGCTCGCGTCGACGACGCGCAGGCGGTCGCCGAAGCGCGCGCGGAAGACGGTCGCGACGCGCGCCGTCTCGTTGGCGCGGAGGACGCCGTTGTCGACGAAGACGCAGGTGAGACGGTCACCGACGGCGCGGTCGACGATCGCGGCGGTGACCGCCGAGTCGACGCCGCCGGAGAGCGCGCAGATGACACGAGCGCCGTCGACCTCGGCGCGGATGCGCTCGACCTCGCGCCCGATGAAGTTCTCCATCGTCCAGGTGGGCTTGGCGTCGCAGATGCGAAAGAGGAAGTTCCGGTAGATCGCCGTGCCCTGGTCGGTGTGCGCCACCTCGGGATGAAACTGGATGCCGTAGCGGCGGCGCGCGCGGTTGCGGAACGCGGCGATCGGCGAGTTCGCGCTCGACGCCAGCAACTCGAAGCCGGGCGGCATCGACTCGGTGCGATCACCGTGGCTCATCCACACCGAGAGCCCGTCCGGACCGACCTGGAGATCGGCGAAGAGGTCGCTGGTGTCGCGGATGGTGATGCGCGCGTGCCCGAACTCGCGGCGCGTCGCGCGCGCGACGCGCCCGCCCGCGTGCAACGTCAGCACGCCCATCCCGTAGCAGACGCCGAGGATCGGCACGCCGAGGTCGAGGATCGCGGGATCCGGCAGCGGCGCGCCCTCCGCGTACACGCTCGCCGGGCCGCCCGACAGGATGATCCCCTCGGGTGCGAGCGCGCGCACGCGTTCGAGCGGGAGGTTGAACGGGTGGATCTCGCAGTAGACGTGCTGCTCGCGTACGCGCCGCGCGATGAGCTGCGTGTACTGGCTACCGAAATCGAGAACGAGGATCATCGCGCCCCTCTCACCGCAGGAACACCGCCCCGAGGCCGCGGGCGACGAGCGCCTCGGCGATCTTGGTCTTCACCGTGATGGTGCGGATCGGCATGCGCGGGACGATCGCCTCGAGCGCCAGGTGACGGCGGAGCTCCTCGCCTTCGAACTCGTTCACGAGCAGACGGCGCGCGCCGTCGATGACGCGCTCGTTCGCCGATGCGACGAACACGTTCGTCATCGCCAGCCGGAGCTCGTCGTCCTCGGCGCGGCCGTACCCTTGCAGCGCCAGGGTGCGGCCGACGACGCTGTCCATGGCGTAGCAATCGATGATCATGTTGGCGAGGATCTCGAGGTGCTGTTGCTTGTCCTTGAGCGACGCCAGGCTGCGCTCGATCAGCAGACGGGCGATGTAGGCGATGACGCGCTTGGCGACCTCGGCGGCGCGCGCCTCGCGCTCGAGCGGGCCGGCGACGGGCGGCGGCCACGTCGCGGTGTCGGCAATCTCGCGCTCGACCTGCTGCAAGAAATCGGTGTAGGCGAGGCGACCCTGACCGATGCGTTTCACCAAGGTCGCCGGGATGATGAGGCGGTTGATCTCGTTGGTGCCCTCGAAGATCCGATTGACGCGCGAGTCGCGGTAGTGGCGCTCGACGGGGTAGTCGTCGGTGAAGCCGTACCCGCCGAGGATCTGCAGCGCCTCGTCGGCGACGAAATCGAGGGTCTCGGTGCCGAAAATCTTCAGAATGGAGCACTCGATCGTGTATTCTTCGACCGCCTCCTTCACGAGTCGCGCGGCGGCGTCGGGTGTGTCGGCGTCGACCCCGTGCGCGGCCTCATCCATGAGGCCGGCAGTTCGGTAGCTCATGCTATCGGCGACGTAGATGCGGGTCGCCATGTCGGCGAACTTGCGCTGAACCATCCCGAAGCTCGCGATCGGCCGACCGAACTGCGTACGCTCGGCGGCGTAGCCGAGCGCGATGGCGAGGCAGTCCTTGGCGGCGCCCACGGCGCCGGCGCCGAGCTTGAAACGGCCGACGTTCAGGATGTTGAAGGCGATTTTGTGCCCTTGCCCGACCTCACCGAGGACGCTGTCGGCGGCGACGGGGACGTCCTCGAGGATCAACTGCCGCGTCGAGGAGCCGCGGATGCCGAGCTTGTGCTCCTCGGGGCCGGTCGTGAGCCCGTGCGCGCCGCGCTCGACGAGGAAGGCGGTGAAGTGCTCGCCGTCGACCTTGGCGAAGACGGTGAAGAGGTCGGCGAACCCGGCGTTGGTGATGAACTGCTTCGTGCCCGTCAAGCGGTAGCTGCCGTCCGGCTGGCACACGGCACGCGTGCGCGCGTTCAGCGCGTCGCTCCCCGACTGCGGCTCGGTGAGCGCGTAGGCGGCGAGCCACTCGCCGCTCGCGAGCTTCGGGAGGTAGCGCCGCTTCTGGGCCTCGGTGCCGTAGTAGACGAGCGGCAAGGTGCCGATACCGGTGTGCGCGCCCCACGAGACGCTGAACGAGGCGCACAGCGCACCGCGCTCCGAGACCAGCATCGACGTCGTCTTCGAGAGCCCGAGCCCGCCGTAGCGCTCGGGTACGTCGATCATGAGGAGGCCGAGCTCGCCGGCGCGCCGCAGCAGCGCCGCCAGGACGCCTTCCTTCTTCGTCTCGATCTCGTCGAGACGCGGTAGGACCTCGTGGCGGACGAAGTCCTCGGCGGTCTTGGCATAGAGGAGGTCGTCCTCGGTGAAGCCCGCCCCGGTGAACTGCCCCGGCTGCCCGACCGGGGCGACGAGCCAGCTCGCGCCTGGCGGTGCACCCATCGCGTCCTCCCAGCCCCCCTACCTACTCCAGTCGATAGTTCGGCGCCTCTTTGGTGACGACGACGTCGTGGACGTGGCTCTCACGTACCGCGGCGGCGCCGACGCGCAAGAAGCGCGTGTTGGCCCGCAGCTCGGCGAGCGTGCGGCAGCCGCAGTAGCCCATCCCGGCCTTCAAGCCGCCGACGAGCTGATGGATGTTGAAGGCGAGGCTGCCCTTGTACGCGACGCGTCCCTCGATGCCTTCCGGGACGAGCTTGACGTCCGGCTCGTCGGCTTGGAAGTAGCGGTCGCGACTCCCCTCTTTCATCGCCTCGATCGAGCCCATGCCGCGGTAGAGCTTGTAGGTGCGGCCCTGGAAGAGAATCGTCTCGCCGGGGCTCTCCTCGGTGCCGGCGAAGAGACTGCCGATCATGATCGCGTGCGCGCCGGCGGCGAGCGCCTTGGTGATGTCGCCCGAGTAGCGCACGCCGCCGTCGGCGATGATCGGGACGTCGGTGCCGGCGACGCCCTTGACGGCGCCGAGAACGGCGGTCAGCTGCGGGACCCCGACGCCGGAGATGATGCGGGTGGTGCAGATCGAGCCGACACCCATGCCGACCTTGACGGCGTCGGCACCGGCCTTCACCAGGGCGCGCGCGCCTTCCTCCGTGCCGACGTTGCCGGCGACCACCTCGACGTCGCGATAGCTCGCCTTGATGTCGCGCACGGTGTCGAGGACGTTCTGCGAGTGACCGTGCGCGGTGTCGACGCCGAGGACGTCGATGCCGGCGCGCACCAGTGCCTCGACGCGTTCCTCGCGATCGGGACCGACACCGACGGCCCCGCCGCAGCGTAAGCGCCCCTGCTCGTCCTTGCAGGCGAGTGGGTACTCGATCGTCTTCTGGATGTCCTTCACGGTGATCAGGCCGCGCAAGCGGTAGTCGTCGTCGACGACGAGGAGCTTCTCGATGCGGTTCGCGTGCAGGATGTCCTTCGCCTGCTCGAGGCTGACGCCCGGCTTGGCGGTGACGAGGTTGTCCTTCGTCATCACCTCGGCGACCTTGCGGTCGAGGCGCTTCTCGAAGCGTAGGTCGCGGTGGGTGAGGATGCCGACGAGCCGGCCGCCCTGCGTCACGGGCAGGCCGGAGATGTGGAAGCGGCGCATGACCGCGAGTGCGTCCTCGATGCGCTGCTCGGGACTCACCGTCACCGGGTCGGAGATCATGCCGCTCTCCGACTTCTTCACCTTCTCGACCTCGAGCGCCTGCGCCGCGACCGGCATGTTGCGGTGCACGAAGCCGATGCCGCCCTCCTGCGCGATCGCGATCGCCATCCGCGACTCGGTGACCGTGTCCATCGCCGCGGAGACGAGCGGAATGTTGAGGGCGATGCGGCGCGAGAGACGGGTTGCGACATCGGCGTCGCGCGGCACGATCGCGCTCGCCGCGGGTACGAGCAGCACGTCGTCGAAGGTGAGACCCTCGCCGAGCTCACGCACGTCCATGACGACCTCCACAAACGAAAAAGCCCCGTCGCGCGCGGCGAGCGGGGCCTTCTAGAGTGCGTCGAGAGGTGATCTGACCGTCCATGACTTTGAGTAACAGAAGCTCGACGGAAGGACAAGCCAGGCGGCAGCGCGCGCTGGCGCCGCGGTGCCGGCGCGTGCTAGCGAGCCGGCGATGATCGCCGCGTTTCGCGCCGCGACGCCCGTGATCGACCCGTCGGCCTACGTCGTCGACAGCGCGGTCGTGATCGGCGACGTCGTCGTCGGCGCCGAGAGCAGCATCTGGTTCCACGCCGTCGTCCGCGGCGACGTCCACGCGATCCGCATCGGTCGACGCACGAACGTCCAAGATCACGCGACCCTGCACGTCACGACCGGTCGCGCCGCGACGACCGTCGGCGACGACGTCACGATCGGCCACGGCGCGATCGTCCACGGGTGCACGATCGGCGATCGCACGCTCGTCGGCATGGGCGCGATCGTCCTCGACGGCGTCGAGGTCGGTCTCGAGTGCCTGATCGGCGCCGGCGCGATCCTCACGCCGGGCACACGGTTCGCGCCGGGTCAGCTCGTCGTCGGCAGCCCGGCGAGAGCCGTGCGCCCGCTCACCGCCGCCGAGCGCGCGTCGCTCCTCGCGTCGGCGGTGAACTATGCGCGCGTCGCCGCCGAGTATCGCGCCTCCGGATTGCGCTGACCGCGGCGCCGCACTCGACGCGGCGTTCCTTCCCGACCCGCGCGCGTGTCAGCGTAGGCGCGGGCCGAGGAGGACGACGCACTCGGCGGCGTAGAGGAAGATCGTCGCCGACATGTAGATCCAGACCATGACGGCGACGAGCGCGCCGAGCGAGCCGTAGACGACGTAGAACTGCGCCATGTTCGCCAGGTACCAGAGGAAGAACTGTCGCGCGCCCTCCCAGAGGACGGTGCCGACGCATGCCCCGAGGAGCGCCTCGCGCCAGCCGACCGGCGCGTGCGGAAAGACACGCAGCGCGAGGGTGAACGACGCCAGGACCAGCATCACCGAGGTCAGGTACTGGATGCGCAGCCCGTGCGCGAGCTGCAGCAGCAGCCCTTCGGCGAACGGCGCCAGGTCGGGATCGGCCTTCAGCGCGTGGAAGAGGACGCCGACGTAGAACGAGAACAGCAACACCGCCCCCATCGCCACGACGACGCTCATCGACAGCAGGCGCGAGCGTACGAAGCCGCGGTGCCGGCCGACGGCGAAGAGACGGTCGAGCGCGAACTCGGTGGCGTGGAAGACGAGACCGGAGGCCACCACCAAGCTCCCCAAGCCGAGCCAGGAGAGGCGGCCGCGGTTGGCGACGACCCATTCGAGGTTGCGCGTGAAGTCATCGCTCAGATGGGGGATGAACTCACGCGCCGAGCCGAGCACGGCATGGAACGTCTCCTGCGAGGAGCCGACGACGTAGCCGAGGATCGCGATCACCAGGAAGAGCACCGGGATCAGCGACAGCAGCGCGTAGAACGAGATCGCCGCCGCGAGCGTCGGGCAGTCATCGGCGTAGAACTTCCGTCCCGCGTCGCGCAGGACGGCCCACACGCGTACCCCGCCGCGGCGCACCTCGGCGACGCCGAGCGGGCGCCGGCGCGATGCCGGAGCCGTCGTCAGCGCCACCTCGCCGCGGCCGCGCCGGATGCTCATCGCCGGCCCCGGAACTGCACCCGCAGCGGCGTTCCCGTCACGCGGAACGCCGCTGCGATCTGCTTCTGGAGGTAGCGATGGTAGCTCGGATGGATCGCCGTCGGCGCGTTGGTGAAGATGGCGATCGTCGGCGGCCGGCGCCCGACTTGGGTCGCATAGAAGAGCTTCGGCCGCCGTCCGTGAGCGAGCGGCGGCTCCTTGGCGCGTACCGCCGCCGCGAGCACCTCGTTGAGGCGCGGCGTGCGGAGCTCGATCGCGTGCGCGGCGGCGATCCGCTTCACCGCCGGCAGCAGCGCATCGACACCGGCGCCCGTCCGTGCCGAGAGAGTCAGGACCGGCACCCCGGCGAGACTCGGATAGTGGATGCGGACGTCGTCGATGAACGTCTTCGCGGCGGTGCGCTGCAGATCCCACTTGTTCGCGACGACGAGGAGCCCGCGCCCTTCTTCCCACGCGCGGCTGGCGATGCGCATGTCCTGATCGGTCGCCCCTTCCGAGGCATCGAGCACGAGGACGACGACGTCGGCGCGGCCGACCGTCTCGAGCGCCTTGGCCGCCGCGAACTTCTCGATGCGTTCGTGGATGCGCGCGCGGCGCCGGATGCCGGCGGTGTCGATGAGGAGGTAGCGCGTGCCGCCGACCTCGAGGAGCGTGTCGACGGCGTCGCGCGTCGTCCCCGCCGTTTCGTGGACGAGCGTCCGCGCGTAGCCGAGGAGGCGATTCACGAGCGACGACTTGCCGACGTTCGGGCGGCCGATGATGCCGACGCGGATGGCGGTGCTCTCACCCGGCGCCGCGGCCGCGGGCACACGTGCGAGCATCGTCTCGATCAGGTCCGGGATGCCGTGTCCGTGCTCGGCGGAGACGGAGATCAGATCGGCGGCGCCGAGCCGATAAAATTCACCGGCGCCGGCTTCGCGGCGCGGCGAGTCGAGTTTGTTGACGACGAAGAGGACGGGCGCGCCGCGGCGCCGGAGCTCGCGCGCCGCCGCCTCGTCCGCCGCCGAGAGTCCGGCCTTACCGTCGAGCACGTAGACGACGAGCGCCGCGTCGGCGATGGCGCCGAGACTGCACGCGCGCACGGCGACGTCGAGCCCGGCCGCTCCCTCCGCCTCGAAGCCGCCGGTGTCGACGAGCAGCACCGCACGGTCGCCGAACACGGCGACGCCCTCGTTGGCGTCACGCGTGACGCCGGGTGTGGGGTCGACGAGCGCCTTGCGGCGACGAAGGAGACGGTTGAAGAGCGTCGACTTGCCGGCGTTCGGACGGCCGACGAGGACGACACGCGGCAGCGCCGCGCCGGCGACGATCGTCGCGGCGGCATCGTCACCGCCCGCGGCGGCGGCGGTCGCGGCGTCCCGCGCCGGCCGTCGCCTAGAGTCCGAGCTCGCGGAGGACACGCGGGTCCTTGCTCCATTCGCGCACGACCTTGACGTGCAGCTCGAGGAAGACGCGGCAGGCGAAGATCGCCTCGAGCTCCAGCCGCGCCGCCTGACCGATGCTGCGGATCCGCCGACCGCGCTCGCCGATCACGATGCCCTTCTGCGTCGCGCGCTCGACGAGGATCGTCGCTTGGATCACGAGCAGGTTGCGCGCCGGCTCCTCGCGGAAGGTGTCGATCACGACCGCCGTCGTGTACGGGACCTCGTCGCGCGTCTGCTCGACGATCTGCTCGCGCACGATCTCGGAGGCGAGGAAGCGTTCGCTCTGCTCGCTCACCTGCTCCGCCGGGTAGAGGTTCGGGCCTTCGGGAAGCGCGGCGGCGACGAGCGTCAGCAGCCGCTCGACGTTGTCGCCGGTGAGCCCGCTCACCGGCACCACCTCGGCGTCCGGGAGCAGCCGCGATACCTCGGCGCACGTCGGCAGCAACGTCTGCGGCGTCGCGACGTCGCTCTTGTTGACGGCGACGATGCGCGCGCGCGTTGCGACCTCCGCCGCGACCTCGCGATCCAGCGATCCGATCCCGGTCGCGCCGTCGACGACCAACAGTACGACGTCGGCGTCGCCGAGCGACTGGCGGGCGGTTGCGACCATGCGGCTGTTGAGTGGCGTGCTGCCGCCGTGGATGCCGGGGGTGTCGACCAGGACGATCTGCGCCTCGGACCGGGTGAGAATACCGACGATGCGGTTGCGCGTCGTCTGCGGTTTGGTCGAGACCGCCGCGAGCTTGGTACCGACGAGCCGGTTGAGCAGCGTCGACTTGCCGACGTTCGGGCGCCCGACCAAGGTCACGAAGCCGGCACGGTGCGTCGCCGGCGCATCGGAGCCTTGGATCGCGGTCGGCGCACGCTCGTCGTCAGGGGTCGCGGTCGTCGAGGACATCGCCAGCATGCTAGCTGCCAGCTATCCCGCTGGCGAGCGATCGAATACTGGGTTTTGAATACCGCCCCCGTGCGCGCGGCGCGCGGAGTCAATCCGCGCGCCTCCAACACCGCACGCTTCCCGCCCTCCATGGGTGTGTACATAGGCAAGAGCGTTCAGCGGCGGAGCCCGGTTCGGAGCTCGCGGGCGAGCTGGTCGACGGTGCTGCTGGTGCCGCCGGCGAGCTTCCGGCGCCATTCGCCCTCGGTCTCGAAGCGGCTGTCGCCGATCGTCTCGGCCCAGGGCGCGATGACCTCGCGGATCGCGGCCGCATCGGCGGGATCGCGGCGGTTCGCTTTGATCGCGGCGAGGACGTCGGGCACGACGCGCAGGAAGGCGCGCAGCGCCATGCCGGTCCGGATGCTGTACTTCCGCCCTTTCCATGCGGTCTCGAAGATGCGCTCGATTTGTTTGAAGTAGTTCAAGAAGAAGCGCTTGGCGCCGTCGAGGAAGCGGTCGGCGTCGCGGCCGCCGAGCGCCTGGACGGAGGTGAAGATGTTGCGCAGCTCCTCGGCGAGCGGTGCCTGCGCGACTTTGCCGCGGCCGACGCCGAACAGCTTGATGTCGCCGTGCAGCGGCGACGACGCGTCCTCCGAGAGTGCACGGATGATGTCGTGTCCGGCGGCGAGGACCTTGTCGGGATAGAGGCGCCGGCCGGCGAGGCTGATCAGGTGCGAGGGATTGAGCTTGGTGTGCTTGGCGTTGATCGTCACGAAGAGCTCGACCGCCTGATCGGGTGCGAGACTGTCGAAGATGATCGCCGGCACCTGTACGTCCTGGATCGGACGGGTCTCGGCGAGCTGGTGCAGCGCCAGCAAGCGATGCTGCCCGTCGAGCGCGCGCAGGACGCCCTGCTCGGTCGGCAGCTGCAACATGCCGAGGGCGCGGTTGCCACCCGCTCGTTCGAACTCGAGGCGGCGGTCGGCGACCAGGAGGACGGCGCCCGGGATCGCCGGCAGGTTCGCCGCTTCGGCGCACTGGTTGTAGTAGTCGATCAGCTCGACGATCTTCTTACGGATCACCGGACGCTGGTACGCCTCGGCGCTGCGCGCGATGCGCTTTTCCAGCAGCTCCCAGTTGATTTTCGCCTTGCGCTTCTTCCCCGTGCCGCCGCTCATCGGCACGACGCCGGCGTCGTAGGAGAGTACCTCGAAGCGCACCAGTCTCTCGACGTCGGTGCCGGTGAGGATCGCCTGGTAGAAGTCGACACCGAACTGCCGCACCCGCATGGCTGGAACCCCGATCATCGTTCGCCTCCCATTCCCGAGGCGCCCTTGCGCGCCGGCCGCACGCTCGCCTCGCCGCCTGGCCCCTTCTTGGGGGCCAGGGCCGCCGCTTCGACTTGGAGCGCGTGCAGCGCTTCCATGGCCGCCGCCTGCTCCGCGCTCTTCTTGCTCAAGCCCTCGCCGCGCCCGAACGTCCGCCCAGCGACCGAGATCTGACTCACGAAGTGCTTGGCGTGATCCGGTCCGGTTTCGCGCACCAGCGTGTACGTGGGCGTCGTCTTGAAGATCCGTTGCGTGATCTCTTGCAGCCGCGTCTTGCAGTCCTCGACGGCGCCACTGGCGCGCGCCTTGAGGTCGGCGGCGAACTGGCGTGCCAGGACGCGCCGCGCGGCGACGAAGCCGCGGTCGAGATAAATCGCGCCGAGCAGCGCTTCGTACGCGGCGGCGAGGATCGACTCCTTCTCGCGCCCGCCGCTCTTCTCCTCGCCCTTGCCGAGACGCAGCTCCTGGCCGAGGCCGAGGACGCGCGCCTTTTCGGCGAGGACGCGGGCGTTCACCAACGAGGCGCGGAGCTTCGAGAGGTCGCCCTCTTGGTGGCGTGGGAACTGCTGCATGAGGAGATCGCTGACGACCAGGTCGAGGACCGCGTCGCCGAGGAATTCGAGCTTCTCGTTGTTGCGAGTGCCGCCCGTCGGCGTCAGCGAGCGATGGGTGAGCGCGGTCTCGAGCAACTCCGGCTTGCGGAACTGATACGCCAGCCGCTCCTCGATCACGTGACTCACGCGTCGCCCCTGCGTGCGACGGCGTCCACCTCGCTCCCGAGCGCAGCGGCGTCCGCTCCCGGCGCGAGCGCGGCAGCGATCCAGCCGCCGCCGACGACCTCGTCGCCGCAGTAGAAGACCGCCGCCTGTCCCGGCGTGACGGCCGAGACCGGCGCCAGGAAGCGGGCCTCGACGCGATCGCCGTCGAGGACGCGCAGGCGCGCCGCGACCGGCACGTGGCGATGCCGGATGCGGACCGACGCCGCGTCGACCGGTCCGGCCATCCAGCGGACGCCCTCGGCGACGAGGCCGACGGCCGCGAGCGCCGCGCGCGCGCCGATGCGGACGGTCGCGGTGTCGGCATCGATGGCGGTGACGTAGCGCGCCGGCCCCCCCGCAACCCCGAGGCCGCGCCGCTGCCCGATCGTGAAGCGATGCACGCCCGCGTGCGACGCGACCACGCGCCCGGCGTCGTCGACGACGGCGCCCGCGCGCGGGCGCGCATCGCTGCGTCGTTCGACGAAGCCGGCGTAGTCGCGATCGGGCACGAAGCAGATCTCCTGGCTCTCGGGCTTGTCGGCGACGCCGAGGTCGAGCCGGCGCGCCCGCGCGCGCACCTCGTCCTTGGTGAGCTCGCCGAGCGGGAAGAGCGTACGCGCGAGCTGTGCCGGCGAGAGGCCGAAGAGAAAGTACGATTGGTCTTTGGCGGCGTCGCGCGCGCGCAGCAAACGCGTGCGGCCGTCGGTCCCGGCGACGGCGCGGGCGTAATGACCGGTCGCGACGAAGTCGGCGCCGAGGGCGCCGGCGCGCCGCCAGAGCTCGTCGAACTTGAGGTCCTGGTTACAGAGGACGCACGGGTTCGGTGTGCGACCGCGCAGGTACTCGCGGACGAAGACGTCCTGCACCTTGGCGCGGAAGGTCTCGGCGAGATTCCAGACGTAGTACGGCACGCCGAGACGTTCCGCGACCCGGCGCGCATCGCGGAAGTCTTCCAGTGAGCAGCACCCCTGCCCCGCCCGGACGCTGGCCGCCGGCTGCGCGGCGAGCAGCATGGAGACGCCGACCACCTGGTAGCCGGCGTCGTGGAGGAGCGCGGCGGCGACCGAGCTGTCGACGCCGCCGCTCATCGCGACTACGACGCGTGCGCCGGCCATGCGCTCTCCGTCCGCCGCGCGCGCGCGCGCGCGAGAATCCGTGGCAGCACCTCGAGGATGGCCGCGACGTCGGCCGTGGTGCTCCCCCATCCGAAGCTGAAACGCACCGCGCTCGCCGCCGCGGCGCGGCTCCATCCCATCGCCTGCAGCACGTGCGACGGCTCAGTCGCGCCCGCGGCGCAGGCCGAGCCCGCCGACACCGCCACGCCCTCGAGGTCGAGGGCGCTGACGAGGCTCTCGCCGTCGAGGTCGGCGAAACCGACGTCGAGAACGTGGGGCGCGCGCCGCACCGGTGACGCCGCCTCGCCGGCCACCGACGTCGCACCTGCGGCCTCGCCGGCGACGCGAGCGCCCGGTGCGAGCGCCGCGATTCCAAGCTGGAGGTGCGCAACGAGCGTCGCGAGACGTGCGGCCTCCTCCGGCAGCGCGGCGCGCGCGGCGGCGAAGGCGGCGGCGAAGGCGGCGAGCGCGGCGACGTTCTCCGTCCCCGGCCTCAAGCCCCGCTCCTGCGTTCCGCCATGCTGCAGCGGCGCGAGCGGGGTTCCCTCGCGCACGTAGAGCGCGCCGGTGCCGGCGGGTGCGCCGAGCTTGTGCCCGGAAAGCGTCATCAGATCACAGTCGAGCCCGCGCACGTCGAGGGGCAGGACGGCGGCGGCCTGCGCGGCGTCGACGTGGACGCGGGCGCCGCTCCGCCGCGCCGCCGCCGCGAGGGCGGCGCACGCCTGCACGACGCCGGTTTCGGCGTTGACCAACGCGACCGAGAGCAGGTCGGGCGCCGCGGCGGCGACCGCCGCCGGATCGGTACGCCCGTCCGCTCCCACCGCCAGGACGCAAAGGTCGTGCTCGCGGCGCGCCAGCGCCTCCGCCGTGCGCAGCACCGACGCGTGCTCGGTTGCGGGGACGGCGAGGCGCGACCGCCGGCCCGCTGCGGCGGCGACGCCGGCGAGCGCGAGGTTGTTCGCTTCGGTTGCGCCGCTGGTGAAGACGATCTCGAGCGGGCGGGCGCCGATCGCCGCCGCGACCTCCTCGCGTGCCGATTCGAGGAGCGCGCGCGCGCGTGCGCCCGCCCAATGGGCGCTCGAGGCGTTGGCGGCGCCGCTTGCCAGTGCGTCGTCGAGCACGCGCCTCGCCGCGGGCCGGAGCGGCGCGCCCGCCGCGTAGTCGGCGTAGATCCCCCTCATGCGGACGCGCTCATCCTTCGCTCAGGAACGCCTTCACCCGCTGCAGATCCTCGTCCTCCTCGACGCGACGCTCCTCCGCGGTTCCCTGGCGCGCGGTGAGGTCGTCGATCTTGCGCTCGATCTTCTCGACGTGCGAGACCAGGACCGAAATCGCGCGCGCCACCGGATCCGGCAGGTCGCCGTGATCGAGATCGATGAGCTCGAGGCCGGCGCCATGCGCGGCTTCGCCGCGCACCACCCGCCCCGGAATGCCGACCACCGTGGAGTTGGGCGGCACCGAATGAATCACCACCGAGCCGGCGCCGATGCGACTGCCGTGCCCGACCGTCACCGGACCGAGCACGGTCGCGCCGGTGGTGATGACCACGAAGTCCTCGATCGTCGGATGGCGCTTCCCCTTGCTGAGACTCGTGCCGCCGAGCGTGACGCCCTGGTAGAGCGTGACGTCGTCGCCGATCTCGGTGGTCTCGCCGATCACCACGCCCATGCCGTGGTCGATGAAGACGCGGTGGCCGATCGTCGCTCCGGGGTGGATGTCGACGCCGGTGAGGAAGCGGCCGAAGTAGCTCATCAGCCGCGCCGGCAGCTTGAAGCCGTGACACCAGAGCCAATGGGCGCCGCGGTAGACGACGAGCGCGTGCACGCCGGGATAGGTGAGGATCACGTCGAGGCGCGAGCGCGCCGCCGGGTCGCGCGCGAAGACGACCTCGACGTCCTCCTTGAGACGTTGCCAGAGCGCGCTCGCCATCAGCTCTCGCCGCCCCCGCCGGCGACGCGCGCCGTCGCGGGCCCGACCGTCGCCGGCGCGCCCGGCGCGGCGGCGACGCGCGCCCGGGCGTCCTTGTAGAGCTTGTAGTCGAGGGAATCGACGAGCGCTTGCCAGCTCGCCTCGACGAGATTCGAGGATACCCCCACCGTTCCCCAACGGTCGTGGGCGTCGCCCGACTCGATCAGGACGCGCACCACGGCACCGGTGCCGCCGTCGGAGCCGAGGACGCGGACCTTGAAGTCGAGAAGCGTGACCTCGTCGACCTCGGGAAAGAACTTGATCAACGCCTTCCGCAGCGCGCGGTCGAGCGCCTGCACCGGCCCGTTGCCGGTCGCGGCGGTGTGCTCGATCTGGCCGTCGGGGCCGGCGAGCATGATCGTCGCTTCGGAGACCGAGGGCTCGTGCTCGATGCGCTTCTCGTCGATGACGCGGAAGCCGATCAGCCGGAAGCGACGCGCGTAGCCGTGCAGCGCGCGCTGCATCAGCAGCTCGAAGCTCGCCTCCGCGCCCTCGAACTGGTAGCCGCGGCTCTCGAGCGCTTTCAGCTCGTCGAGGAGGCCCCGCACTTCCGGGTCCTTGCCGTCGACGTCGATGCCGAACTCGCGTGCCTTGTAGACCAGGTTGCTGCGCCCGGAGAGGTCCGACAGCAGCACGCGCTGGCGATTGCCGACCAGCGCGGGGTCGACGTGCTCGTAGATCTCGCGCTCGCGCTGCACCGCCGCGACGTGCAGGCCGCCTTTGTGCGCGAACGCCGACTGGCCGACGTACGGCTGGTTCTTCGCCGGCTCGTGATTGGCGAGCTCGTCGATGAAGTGCGCGAGCGCCTGGAGCTCGGCGAGCGCGGCCGGCGCCACGCAGTCGTATCCGAGTTTCAATTGCAGGGTGGCGACGATCGAGCACAGGTTGGCGTTGCCGCAGCGCTCGCCGATGCCGTTGATCGTGCCCTGCACCTGTACGGCGCCGGCGGCGACCGCAGCGAGCGAGTTGGCGACCGCGAGCTCGGCGTCGTTGTGACAATGGATGCCGATCGGCGCCGCGATCGCGGCGCGCGCTGCCGCCGTCGCCTCCGTCACCTGCGCCGGCACGCTGCCGCCGCGCGTGTCGCACAGGCAGACGAGGGTCGCCCCCGCCGCCTCGGCGGCGCGAATGCAGGCGAGCGCGTACTCGGGAGCAGCGCGATACCCGTCGAAGAAGTGCTCGGCGTCGAAGATCACCTCGTCGACGCGGGAGCGCAGATACCCGACGGTGTCGCCGATCAGCTCGAGGTTTTCCTCGAGCGAAATGCGGAGGTCACGCGTCACCGGCAGGTCCCAGGTGCGGCCGACGATGGTCACGACCGGAGTCTCGGCCTCGAGGAGCATGCGGACGTTGCGGTCGGCGGCGCAAGTGACGCCCGGCCGGCGTGTGGCGCCGAACGCCGCGACGCGGGTGCGACCCAAGCGCCGCTGGCGCACCGCCGTGAAGAAGGCGGCGTCGCGCGGGTTCGAGCCCGGCCAGCCGCCCTCGAGGTAGTGCATCCCGAAGGCGTCGAGCCGCTCGGCGATGCGCAGCTTGTCCTCGAGCGTGAACGCGACGTCTTCGCCCTGGCAGCCGTCACGCAAGGTGGTGTCGTAGAGCTGCACGACGCGCGTCGTGCCGCCGCGGTCCGGGCGGCCGGAGGTGGTGCGGGTCTCGCTCACGCGGGCTCCTCGGCGCCGCCGAGAAACGCGTCGTGCAGCACGCGCACGGCGAGCTCGACGTACTTGGCGGCGATCACGACCGAGGTCTTGATCTCCGAGGTCGAGATCATCTCGATGTTGATGCCGACCTCGGCGAGCGTGCGGAACATCTTGGCGGCGACGCCGGCGTGGCTGCGCATGCCGAGACCGACGATCGACACCTTGGCGACGTCGGTGTCGGTGCGCACCCCGGCGGCGCCGAGCTCGCGGGCATGCGCCTCGACGAGGGCGCGCGCGCGGCGGAAGTCCGCTTTCGGCACGGTGAACGTGAGATCGGTCGTGCCGTCGGCGCTGGCGTTCTGGATGATCATGTCGACGCTGACGTTCGCGTCCGCGATCGGTCCGAAGACGCGCGCCGCGAGGCCCGGCTGGTCGGGCACGCGCAGCAGCGTGATCTTCGCCTCGTCGCGGTCGTAGGTGACCCCGGAGACCAGGATGTCCTCCATGCTCGCTTCCTCCTCGACGACCCAGGTCCCCTCGGTCTCGGTGAAGCTCGAGCGCACGTGCAGGGGCACGCCGTAGCGCTTGGCGAACTCGACCGAGCGGATTTGCAGCACCTTCGTCCCGAGGCTCGCGAGCTCGAGCATCTCGTCGTACGAGATGCGTGCCAGCTTGCGCGCGTTCGGACAGAGGCGGGGATCGCTGGTGAAGACGCCCTCGACGTCGGTGTAGATCTCGCAGCGGTCGGCGCGGAGCACCGCCGCGAGCGCGACCGCGCTGGTGTCCGATCCGCCGCGACCGAGGGTCGTGATGTTGTCCTCGACGTCGACACCTTGGAACCCCGCCACCACCACCACCTTGCCGTCGGCGAGGGCGGCGGCGATGCGGGACGCGTCGATGCTCTTGATGCGCGCCTTACCAAAGGCGCTGTCGGTCGCGATCCGGACCTGGTGGCCGAGGAACGAAAGCGCCGGGCAGCCGGCGACGTTGAGGGCGATCGCGAGCAGCGCGACCGTCACCTGCTCGCCGGTCGCGATCAGGACGTCCTTCTCGCGCTCGTCGGCGTCGGGGCTGAGGTCGTGGGCGAGTCCGAGAAGGCGGTTGGTCTCCCCGGCCATCGCCGACACCACGACCACGACGTCGTCGCCCGCGGCGCGGCAGGCCGCCACGCGGATCGCGACGTTGCGGATGCGGACGACGTCGCCGACGGAAGTTCCGCCGTATTTCTGAACGATTAGGCTCATCCTACGCGTGGCCGGGAAGCGCCGCGAGGAGCCGCGCGGCTCGCTCGTCCCGCCCCTCGAACGTGAGGCGGCGCCCCGGCTCTGCGTAGTCTATCCGAACCCGAAGGCTTGCATCCAGCACGCCCACGGCGAGGCGGTCGAACCACTCGACGGCGGTGACGGCGGTCTCCGAGGCATACTCACGGAGCGCGCCGACGTCCGCCTCCCCGGGCGTGAGGCGATAGAGATCGAGGTGCACCAGCGGCAGGCGGCCGCGGTACTCGGCGACCATCATGAAGGTCGGGCTCGCCACCTCCTCGGACGCGACGCCGAGTCCCGCCGCGAGGCCGCGGACGAACGCCGTCTTGCCGGCGCCGAGCTCGCCCACGAGCGCGATCACGTCGCCCGCGAGCGCGGCTACGCCGATACGCCGGGCGACTGCTTCGGTCTCCTCGACCGAGGCGCTGTCGACGACGACCGGCCCCATCAGGCGGAGGTCGGCAGGTCCGCGAGCGCGGCGGTCGCGGCGGGGAGCTCCTCGATCACGTCCGAGGCGAGAAGCCCGATCATCCCGCGCCGTGCGGCGACGCGATCGGCCGCGTAGCCGTGAAGAAAGACGCCGAGGCGCGCCGCGTCCGCCGGCGGATAGCCCTGCGCGAGGAGGCCGCCGATCACGCCCGCGAGGACGTCGCCGGTGCCGCCGCTGCCGAGGCCGGCGTTGCCCGAGCAGTTGATCGCGACCCGGCCGTCCGGCTCGGCGACGACGGTGCGGGCGCCTTTGAGGACGACGATCACGCCGCGCGCGGCGGCGAGGCGCCGTGCCGCTGCGATGCGGTCCGCCTGCACCTCGGAGGTCGCGAGGCCGCTGAGGCGCGCCATCTCGCCCGGGTGCGGCGTGACGATGCGCGGGCGCCCGGGAGCGCCCCAGGCGCCGTCGGGCGGCGCCGTCGCCAGGCAGTTGAGGGCGTCGGCGTCGACGACCATCGGCAGCGGCGCGTGCGTGACGAGCCAGGCGACCAGCGCCCGGCGCGCCTCGGACACGCCGATGCCGGGACCGATGACGAGTGCGCTCTTACCGTCGAGCAGCGCGGCGTACGCGGCCGACGAGGGAAAGGCGAAGCCGCCCTCGCCGTCGTCGGGAAGCGGCGCCGTCATCTCCTCGAGGAGGCGGGCCGCGACCGCCTGCTGCTCGCCGGCGGGGATGCCGGCGGTGACGAGGCCGGCGCCGGCGCGCGCCGCGGCGCGGCTCGCGAGGACGACGGCGCCGGTCTTCCCGCGCCCGCCGGCGACGAGGAGGACGTGGCCGTTGGTGCCCTTGTGCGACTCGGGATCGCGCCCGCGAAGGAGGGCCGCGGCGTCGACCGCGAGCACGGCCTCGGTCGTCGGCGCGACCGCCTCCAGCGCCGCGTCCGGGATCCCGATGTCGACGACGGCGAGCTCGCCGGCGTAACGGGCGCCGGGATAGATCACCGTGCCGATCTTCGGCGCCGCGAAGGCGACGGTGAGCTCGGCCTCGATCGCGACCCCGAGTGGAACGCCGCGGTCGGCGTCGAGACCCGACGGGATGTCGAGCGCGACGGTCGGGAGCCCGCTCGCGTTCGCCAGCATGATCGCCTCGGCGGCAAGACCGGTCAGCTCGCCCGTCAGGCCGGTTCCGAAAAGGGCGTCGACGACGCATCCGTTCCGCGCCAGCGCGCGCTGCAGCGGGCCGAGGTCGCGCCCGGTGATCGTCGTCGTCTTGCCGCCGGCGCGCTCCCAAGCGCGCAGCTTGCCGCGCGCCGGCTCGCGCACGTCGCCGCGGGCGGCGGCGAGGATCACCTCGCAGCGGATCTTGCGGCGCTTCAGCACGCGCGCGACGACGAAGCCGTCGCCGCCGTTGTTGCCCTTGCCGGCGAGCACGACCACGCCCGTTTTGCGCACGTGCGGAAAGCGCGCCAGCAGTGCCGCGGCGGCGCCGTTCCCGGCGCGCTCCATCAAGACCGCCGACGGCACGCCGCAGTGCTCGATGGTGAACGCGTCGATGCGCCGCATCTCGGCGGCGGTGGTGACGATCACGAGCGCGGGCTCATGCCGCGACCAGCGCGCGCATCTCGCGCACGGCGTGCTCCATGCCGACGATCAGCGCGCGCGCGACGATGCTGTGGCCGATGTTCAAGGTGTCGATGCCCGCGATGGTGGCGAGCGCGCGGGTGTTGTCGTAGCGCAGGCCGTGCCCGGCATTGACGACGAGACCGAGGGCGCGGCCGCGGGCGGTGGCGGCCGCCAGGCTCGCGAGCTCGGCCGCCGCCCCGCGGGTATCGGTGCACGCGGCGTAGCGGCCGGTGTGGAGCTCGACGGCGTCGGTGCCGATGCGGGCGCTCGCTTCGAGCTGAACGGGCTCGGGATCGACGAAGAGCGAGACGCGGATGCCGCCGCGTTTGAGGCGGGCGACGGCCTCGTGCAACGCCGCCTCGTGAGCGGCGGCGTCGAGGCCGCCCTCGGTCGTCACTTCCTGGCGCCGCTCCGGGACGAGACAGACGTCGGCCGGGCGCACCCGGAGCGCGATCGCGACCATCTCCGGCGTCGCCGCCATCTCGAGGTTCATCGGAACGTGCAGCGCCGCGCGCAAGGCATCGACGTCGGCATCCTGGATGTGGCGGCGGTCCTCGCGGAGGTGGACGGTGATGGCGTCGGCGCCGCCCGCCTCGGCCGCCCGCGCCGCGGCGAGCGGCTCGGGATAGGCGACGCGGCGCACCTGTCGCAGGGTCGCGACGTGGTCGATGTTGACGCCGAGCCGCGCCAAGGTCACCCGCTCTTGGTGGCGACGTGCTCGGCGTTGCGACTCGTGCCGAGCGCCGTCTTCACTGCGTCGGCGATGTCGGCGGCGTGCGCCTCGACTTGCGCCAAGTCCTCGCCCTCGACCATCACGCGCGCCAGCGCTTCGGTCCCCGAGTAGCGGATGTAGACGCGGCCGCGACCGGCGAGCGCGCGCTCGACCGACTCGACCGCCGTTCGCACCGCCGGCACCTCGGTGAGGTCGCGCTTCTCGCGCACCGGCACGTTCACCAGCACCTGCGGGAACTTCTGCATGACGCGGGCGAGCGCCGAGAGCGGTACGCCGCGCGCGCGCATGATGCCGAGGACCACGAGAGCGGTGATCAGACCGTCGCCGGTGGTGGTGTGATCGAGGAAGAGGACGTGGCCCGACTGCTCGCCGCCGAGGTTGAAGTTGCCGCGCAGCATTTCCTCGAGCACGTAGCGATCGCCGACCTGCGTCTTCACGATCACGATGCCGAGGTCCCGCATGGCGAGCTCGAGGCCGAAGTTGCTCATGTGGGTGGTGACGAGCGTGCTGCCGGCGAGGCGCCCCTGCTCCGCCAGCTCGCGCGCCGCGATCGCCAGCACCGCGTCACCGTCGATCAGTTGGCCGCACTCGTCGACGAAGAGGCAGCGGTCGCCGTCGCCGTCGAGTGCGACGCCGACGTGCGCGCGCTGTTCGAGGACGGCGGCCTGCAACGCCGCCGGCGCGGTGGCGCCGCAGTCGCGGTTGATGTTCTCGCCGTCGGGCTCGGTTCCGATGGTCGTGACCGAGGCGCCGAGCTCGGCGAGCACCTCCGGTGCCACCCGGTAGGCGGCGCCGTTGGCGCAGTCGACGACGACGCGCAGGCCGTCGAGCGTGAGGTCGCGCGGAAAGGTGTTCTTCACGAAGACATTGTAGCGGCCGAGGGCGTCGTCGACGCGGAAGGCCTTGCCGATCTCTCCGGCGGTCGGACGCAGATGGTCGATCTCGGTGTCGAGGACGAGGCGCTCGATCTCCAGCTCGACGTCGTCGGGCAGCTTGAAGCCCTGACTCGAGAAGAACTTGATGCCGTTGTCCTGGAACGGGTTGTGAGATGCCGAGATCACCGCGCCGGCGTCGGCGCGCAGACTGCGTGTGAGGAATGCGATCCCCGGCGTCGGCAGCGGTCCGACGAGGAGCACGTCGACGCCCATGGAGCAGATGCCCGACGCCATGGCGGTCTCGAGCATGTAGCCGGAGACGCGCGTGTCCTTGCCGATGATGATCTTGTGACGGCGCCCCGCGGCGCGGCGGAAGACGTAGGCGACGGCGCGCCCGAGCCGCAGCGCCGTCTCCGAGGTCATCGGCTCGATGTTCGCGACCCCACGGACGCCGTCCGTCCCGAAGAGCTGGCGGGTGCGGCCGTTGCCGGTGCCGTTCGTCGCGGGAGGGGTGGTGGTCATTTGCGCGCTCCGCCTTTCTTGCCGAGAATCTCGAGGCTGACGGAGGCCGGCTCGCGCTTCACGAGCTCGATGCCGGTGGGAAGGACCACCGCCGGCTCCACCAAGTGCTCTCCGACCCCGAGCTGGGCCGCATCGACGTAGACACTCCCCGGACCGAGCTCGAGACTCTGCACCCCACGCGCCGGACCTCGCACCGTGAGATTGACATGCGGCGGCCGCAGCTGAAAGGGGTGATCGGCGTTGCGGACGTCGATCGGGACGCGCTTCAGCTCGCGGGTGATGCGGATCGGCTCGACCGCGATCTGCGCCATCACCCGCTCGGGCGTGACCGAGAGCAGATGCTCGCCGCGCGCGAGCGCGACCGGCCGTTGCAGCGCCGCGGTCACCCCGGTCAGGTCGAGCGGCTCGGTCTCGACGATTTGCAGGCTCTCGACCGTGCTTGCCGGCCCGGTGACGACGACGCTGGATGGCACCAGGCGGACGGTGTCGATCTTGTAGCCGTCGGCAGGCTCGCCGGTACGGGTGAGCCGTACCGGGACCGTCGCGTGGCGGATCTCCTCGAGGTGGACGGAAATGCGCGCCGGCTCGATGTCGAGGATGCGCACCCCGCGCGGCACGCGGATCATGTCGTCACGGATCTTGAGACGCATCTCGGGCCCGACGTCGACGGTGGCCAGATCGATGCTGATCGGGGCGCGGCGGCCGTCGAGCGACGCGAGCAGCGCGCCTGGTCCATTGACTTTCACCGCGACCGTGTCGACCGGCTCGCGGGTGACGAGGACGGAGTGCTCGGGTGTGTTGCGGAACTCGATCGGAAACTGCAGGATCTCGGTCTCGCGCTTGCCGGCGTTGACGAAGAGCCAGAGGACGAAGGCTACGGCGAGTGCCGCGAGCTTGCCGAGCGCGTTGCGACGCAACGGCGCGGTGTAGCGCTGCCAGTCTCGAGCCGGAACGCTCACGTGAGCAACTGCTGCAACGTGCTGCGCAGGATGCCGGCGTCGAGGTCGCGGGTGATGCGCCCCTCGCGGACGAGTGAAATCTTCCCTTCCTCCTCGGAGACGACGATCACGACCGCATCGGTCTCCTCGGTGAGCCCGATCGCGGCGCGATGACGGGTACCGAGCGTCTTCGACACGTTCGGGTTGGTGGTGAGCGGCAGGAAACACCCCGCCGCGACGATCCGTCCGTGCTGCACGACGAGTGCGCCGTCGTGCAGCGGCGACGAGGGAATGAAGATGCTCTGGATCAGCTCCTTCGTGACCTGCGCGTCGAGGCGGGTGCCGCCCTCCATGTACTCGTTCAATCCGACCTCACGCGCGATCACGATGAGGGCGCCGATGCGCCGGCCGGCGAGGGTCACCGCGGCGCGCGTCAGCTCCTCGATCACTTGACCGTGCGCGACGCGCGGCAGGCCGCTGAAGAGCGGCCCCGTCCCCACCTGCGTCAGCATGCGGCGGATGTCGTGCTGGAAGACGACGACGACGATGATGAGGAGGACGTTGCCGATCGAGTCGAGCACCCAGTTGACGGTGTAGAGCTCGAAGTATTGCGCGCCTTGGTACACCGCCGCGAGGACGACGAGCCCCATGATCATCTGCACGGCGCGCGTGCCGCGGATCAGGAGCCCGAGCTGATAGACGACGAATGCGATGATCAGCATGTCGACGACGTCTTGCCAGCGGAAATCGCGAAAGAGGTTCATCGTAGCCGCGCACCCATACTCGTCAGCCCCGCACCCTGCCGAGG
>JBGOSW010000063.1:0-22254 GCA_041476145.1 Binatia bacterium | reverse complement strand
TTTCCGCTGATCTTCAGCCTGCTGATGATCGGGCTGCTGACGCCAATGCGCGAGGCGGTGCAGCGTACCGTCGACCGCCTCTACTACCGGACGAGCCATAACGCCCAGAAGACCCTCGAGCGGGCGAGCGGCGCGCTCGTCACGATGCTCAACGTCGAGGAGATCCACGCGCTCACGCTGCAGACGATCTGCGAGGCGCTCTTGATCGAACGCGCCGCCGTCTGGCTGCGCGGCACCGGCGGCAGCTTCGCGCTCGCCCGAGGTCGCGCGCTCCTCGAGGAGTTCCCCGCACCGATTCCGCCGGAGCATGCGCTCGTCGTGCGGCTGCAACGCACCGTGCGGGCGGTGAGTGTGTACGATTTCGCGGATGACCTCAGTCTCGGAGCGCCGGAGCGCGCATGCCGCGCGCTGCTCGGGCGGCTCGGCGCGGACCTCGTGTTGCCGTTGCGCGTCCGCGGCGAGCTGAGCGGATTCATCGTACTCGGCGCGAAGAAATCGGAGACGCTCTTCACGCTCGACGACCTCGATTTCCTGCACACGTTCGCGAATCAAGCGTCGGTCGCGATCGTCAACGCGCTCTCCTATCGGAAGATCGAGGAGTTGAACGTCGGCCTCGAGCACAAGGTCACGCAACGGACGCAGGAGCTCGCGACCACGAACCGTGAGCTCGCGCGCTCGCTCGGCGAGCTCGAGCGCGCCTATCACGAGCTCCAGCGCAGCCAGGAGAACCTCGTGCACGCCGAGAAGATGGCGGCGCTCGGGCGCCTCACCGCCGGCATCGCGCACGAGGTGAACACGCCGCTCGGCGCTTCGTTGAACGCGCTCAAGATGATCGGGGACCTGGTGGACGAGTACCGCGTGTCGATCGGCGATGCGACGGTCACCGAGGACGATCACCGCGAGCTCGCCGCGGAGCTGTACGAGTCGGTCGAGAACGTCGCGAAGTGGACGGCGAAGGCGGCCGGGTATATCCGCAGCATCAAGGCGCACACACGCAATCTCGACGCGGTCGAGGAGCGTCCCTTCGACCTGCCGCGGCTGATCGAGGACACGCGCCTTCTGCTCTCGCACCGGCTGCGGCTGTCGTCGTGCTCGGTGACCGTCGACTGCCCGCAAAGCTTGATGCTCTACGGCGATCCCGGGAAGCTCGGGCAGGTCCTCACCAACCTCATCACCAACGCCATCGACGCCTACGAGCACCACGGCAGCGCCGACGGACGCATCGTCGTCGAGGTGGAGGCAACGCTTGAGGAAGTCGCGATCGCGGTTCAAGACACCGGCTGCGGCATCGCACCCGAGCACCTCGACCGCATCTTCGAAGAGCTCTTCACCACCAAGCCCCCGGGCAAAGGCACCGGGCTCGGCCTCTCGATCTCACGCGACATCGTCAGCGACTGCTTCGACGGCCGGATCGAGGTCACCTCGACGCTGCGCGTCGGCAGCCGGTTCACCCTACGTCTGCCGCGGCGCGAGCCCGACGAGCGCGAGGCCGGCCGCAGCGCCGCCAGCGCGTGAGCCGGGTACGTAGCGGCGGGTCCGCACTACGCCATTGTGACCGCCGAACGTGCTCCGGTATACTGCACACGACTCGGAGGATCGCCCCATGCATCGACCACACCTCGGAACCTTCGCCGTCGGCCTCGTATTCGGAGCCGTGACGGCCGTGTCGCTCGCGCTCGCGGGAGGCACGATCTACACCGAGGGCAACGTCGGCTCGGTGCTGGCGCTCGTCGGCGCCGCAGCGGCGTTGGCGATGATCTACGATGAGTCCCCGAAGCGCTGGGTACTGGCCTTGTACGCCGCGCTGCTGGTGTCGGGGTTCATCGTGCTCTCGCATCACCTGCGCGGCGGTCTCGACGGAACCATGGTCCTTGCCGTGTCGGTAGTCGCGGTGGCGTTGCCGATCGGATTTGATCTCGTGCTCTCCGACCTGGGGCGCCATCTGCGCGTCAACAGCCGGCTCGGCGTTGGTACGGTCGTGAGCTTCGCCACGCTCGTCCTGCCGCTCACCGCGCTGATGCTGGCGCAGGCGCACCAGCGTGCGCTCACCGAGGATGAGGACCTCCTCCAGGAGGTCGCGCAGAAGCTCCGTCGCGAGCCCGGCTCCCTGGTCTTGAGCGAGGTCGATCCGAGCAAGCGGGCGATGCTCGAGAACCGCATCGCCATCCGCACCAACGACAAGACCTACCGACTCTCGGACGCGGAGTTCCAGAAGGAGACGCGCGAGTACACGGTCCGCCAAGACACCGACAAGCTCGGGGTCCGCAAGAGCGACGTGGTCACGCGTGAGGCCGAGGAGCGCATGCGCGTCATCCTCAAGCTGCAAGGCACCCAGGTGCCCGACGACGTCGTGGTGTTCTCGCATCGCGGCCCGATGACGATCGTCGAGAAGAAAGTGGCGCTCGGGAAGAGCGCCGACGACGAGAGCTGAGCCGCGCTCGGCGCTCAGGAACTCTTGTGCATCCGCCGCGCCACCGCGCGCGCGGCGCACAACCATTCGTAGCGTGCCCAGATCTCCGGGAACGCGGCGCGCAATCGGCGCGCGATCTCGGGAGACGGGCTCGCCGACGACGGCGAGAGTCGCGGGATACCGGCCATGTGATATGCGGGGTGCTTGCTCGCCATACACCGAGCATAGCTGCTCGCCGGGTCCGCTGGCTAGGCGCGAAACGCGCAGCGCGCGGCGCACCCTCGGCGTTGCCTTCGCCCCTCGCGGCCCGTAGCATCGCGCGCTTGTAATGTCGCCGAGCGATGTCGGGGATGTCGGGGCTGCGGGGTGCGGCGGCGCCGAGCCGACGGTCGACGCGCTCTACGCTGCGATCTCGCCCCCCGTCGAGGAGGCGATGCTGTCACTGATCCGCGAACTCGCCCTGGCGACGCCTGCGCCCGCGCGTGATCCGTTCTACGGCCTCGACCGCATCGGCGGCCCGAGCCTCCGCCTGCTTGATCGCCTGACGCGGCACGGCGACTTCCGCAAGTACGTGGTCGTTCTCGACGCCGGCGCCGGCTTGGGGGGCGCGGCACGCTGGTTGGCGCTGCGCTACGGATGCCGAGTGGTGGCGCTCGACGCCTGCCCCCGCGTCGTCGCCGTCGGCGCGCGACTCTCGCGTCGCGCGCGATTGACGACCCGCGTGCGCGGCGTCGCCGCCTCCTTCGAGGCGGTGCCGGCGGGCGACGGCGTCTTCACCCAGGTCTGGAGCGTCGAGGCCTTGCACCACGCGCTCGACCGCCGACGCGCGCTCGCCGAGCTCTTCCGGGTGCTGCGGCCGGGCTGTACGCTCGCGCTCCAGGAAATCGTGCGCCGCTCGGCCGCCGTGCCGCCGCTCGGCGCACCGTGGCGTCACGGGACTATCGACGAGTACCTGGATGCGCTCGACGCCGCGGGGTTCCACCAGGTCGTGCACGAGGACGTGACCGCGGAGCGTCCGGAGACGTCGTCGGTGGTGATGTCGGCGCGGGGGCGGCTCGAGCGCCTGCTCGCGACCCGGCTACCGGCGGAGGACCCGTGGCACAGGGCGGCGGCCGCCCTCCGTCGCGTCGACGCCATCGTCGCCGGCCCCGGGTATCGCGTCGTGCACTTCTTCGCGCGCCGTCCGAGCATATGAGCGCGTCGCTGGCGCCGCCGCTTCGTCCCTACGTGCCGGCGACCGCGAGTCCGCGTGAGCTCACGCCGCTCGCGATCGGGCTCGGTATCGTATTGTCGTTGACGTTCGGCATGGTGAACGCCTACCTCGGCCTCAAAGTCGGGATCACCGTCTCGGCGTCGATCCCGTCGGCGGTGCTGTCGATGACGGTGCTGCGCGGGCTCTTGCGCCGCGGCACCGTGCTCGAGAACAACATCGTCCACGCGATCGCGTCGACCGGCGAGTCGCTCGCCGCGGGCGTCATCTTCACCGTCCCGGCGTTGATCTTCCTCGAGCTACATCCCTCGGGTCTGCAGATCTTTCTGATCGGCGCCGCGGCGGGCGTGCTCGGCATCCTCTTGATGATCCCGTTGCGGCACGCGCTCACGATCGAAGAGCACGCGACGCTGCCGTTTCCCGAAGGCACCGCCTGCGCCCAGGTGTTGATCGCGGGCGACCGCGGCAGCGCGAACGCGCGGCCGGTCTTCGCCGGCATCGGCATCGGCGCCCTCTATGAGTTCGCCATGCGCGGCCTCGTGCTCTGGCGGGAGACCGTCGTCGTCAGCGTTGCGCGCTGGCACAAGGCCACGATCGGCGCCGAGCTGTCACCGATTTTTCTCGGCGTCGGGTATCTGATCGGTCCGCGGATCGCACTCACGATCCTGACCGGCGGCGTGATCGGCTGGAGCATCCTGATTCCGTTCTTCGACCTCGCCGGCGGCGGCACGCTCGGCGCCCTGCTCGGCGTTCCCGCTCTCGATGCGCTCACGCCGACGGAGATTTGGAGCCGTTACGTCCGCTATGTCGGCGCCGG
This sequence comes from Binatia bacterium, assembly GCA_041476145.1. Taxonomy (GTDB): domain Bacteria; phylum Desulfobacterota; class Binatia; order UTPRO1; family UTPRO1; genus DP-19. The sequence continues at coordinate 17,817 of JBGOSW010000063.1, read as the reverse complement.
CGCCGTCACCGCCGGCGGCATCTCCGCGGTCGTACGGGCGATGCCGATCATGGCGACGGCGCTGCGACGCCTGCGCCCGAGCGCGGCGTCCGGTGCCGCGGTGCCCCGTACCGAGCGCGATCTCGCGCCGCGGGTGGTGCTCGGCGGGCTCGGCGCCCTGGCGCTGGCGCTCTGGCTGCTTCCGCCCTTGCACCTGAGCGCGCTGCCCGCCGCGCTCGCTATGCTCTTCGCCTTCTTCTTCGTCGTCGTCTCCGGTCGCATCGTCGGCCTCGTCGGTACGACGTCGCAGCCGGTCTCGGGAATGACGATCACGGCGCTCCTCGCCACCAGCCTCTGCCTCGCGGCCGCCGGCGAGCGCGGTCCCGCCGGCCTCGCCGCGAGCATCACCGTCGGCGCGATCGTCGCCATCGCGATCGCGCTCGCCGGCGACCTCGCCCAAGACTTGAAGACCGGCGCCCTCCTCGGCGCTACGCCGCGCAGTCTCCAGGTGGGCCAGATGATCGGCGTGGTCGCAGCCGCCTTGCGCGCCGGGTCGGTGCTCTTCCTTCTCGACGCCGCCTACACGCTCGGGTCGCCGGCATTACCGGCGCCGCAGGCGAAGCTGATGGCGACGCTGGCGAGCGGGGTGATGGCGGGGCATCTCCCGTGGGCGCTCATGCTGCTCGGCGCCGCGCTCGCGCTCGCCGCCGAGGCCGCGGGCGTCGTCACCCTGGCGTTCGCGATCGGTCTCTACCTGCCGATCACCACGTCCACGCCGCTCATCTTCGGGGGCATCCTGCGCGCGCTCTTCCGACGCTCGGCGTCGGCCGAGCCCGCCGGCGATCGTGCGACGCTCTTCGCGTCGGGCCTGATCGCCGGCGACGCGCTCATGGGGATCGGTATCGCGGGGCTCGTCGTGAGCGGCCTCGCAACCGCCGTCGCCGTGCGCGCGCCCGCCGAGGGATCGGCGCTCGAGACGGCGCTCACCGCCGCCCCCTTCCTGCTTCTCATGGCGCTGCTGGCGCGCTACGCCCGCGCCTCCGACTCGGAACGGTGACCCGACTGAGCTACCCCGGGATCAATTCGCGTCGTGGCCGTAGCCTTCCGGAAACATCGCGTCGGCTATCGCGGCCTCTGTCGTACGACCGTTGCCGATGACGCAATCCTCGACTCCCGGCAGATCGATGTCGCAGGTATCGAGGAGCAAGAAGTCGGTGTTCTGGCACACCTTGTCGAGCACGAGGCGTGCCTTGTTCTCTGCCAAGGCCCGCGTCTTGCCCTGATCGGCATACTTGCAAAGCTGAATGTCCGGCTGTCCGGGGGTACAATCGTCGTTGGTCATGCAGGGGGCGTCGATGCTGTTCGGGGGCCCGACGCACAGGCCGTTCTGGCAGAACGCCAGCAGGACCTTGCCGCCGTCGAGGCCCTTTTGGCACTTGGCGGTGACGGCGAGATGCGTCTGCAGGAGGCCGGTGAATGTCCGGCCGATCACATCCTGACACTTCACGTCCTCCGGCTGCATACCGGGGCCGGCATCACCGTACTTGTCCGTGATCGCCGTCACGACGGCGTCCTCGGCCTGACAGGTCAAGCAGGCGGCCGCGGCGGCCCAATCCTCTGGGCGCCCGCACTTGCCGTCGAGCGCGCCGGGTAGCGAGTCACAGTCCGCATCCGTACTGCAGGACGCGCCGACCTGCGCCGGCGGCGCCGCGCAGGTATTGATCGACACCGCGCACGGCGCCGGGCACGTGCCGTAGCCGAGCGCACGGGGCGATCCGCCAGGCACGCACGCGCCGGCCGCGGCGGCGACCGCGCCCTCGGCGTTTGAGATCGCTTCCGCCGGATCGGACTCGGGGTTCACCGAGTTACAGTCAGCGATCGGCTCGCCGAGCATCTGCCGGCGGTGGCATTCGACCAGACGGCGGGCCGTCGTGAGGGCGAGAGCTTGCATGCTTTTGGCGATGAGGGCACGGCAGGATCCGAGCGACGGGAACGGCAACTGTGTCATGCCGATGGGATCGAGTTGTACCAGCGTCGAGACGAATGCGACCGGCACGGGTGTCGGGAGCCAGTCGATATCGGTCTGGAGTTTTTTCTGCGCGGAGATGCCCTGAGTGCCGACCCGCATGTTGCAGAACCCGCCAGGACACTGGCTGTTATTCGTGCACTTCGCGAATGAATTCGATCCGCCATTGCAATAATTGCCGACCCGGCGCCCCGTGCAGTCTGGGGTTTCCCAGCAACACACGTTGAGAAGCTGTTTTTTCGCTTTCCACGTGTACTTGCAGGAGCCACCACTGCTGCCGTTCCAGCACTTCTTGACGGGCAGCGGGGTCGGCCCGACAGCCGGGGGGCAGTCTCCGAACGCGCCGAGGTCGTTCGGCACGCGGCTGCCGAAACTGGACGCCGACTCATGGGGATGGACGAAGAGATTGCAGGAGCTGTGGAGCGGGCCACCCTGAACGTCGACCATGCGGATCTGGACCTGGTCCGGAATTGCGCACTCACCCGCATCACCATGGAAGACCAGGTTTCGGCAATTCAGCTTCCCTTTCGCCTCGGCCGGCACCGCGCGCAACAGCGGCACGGCGGCAAACGCGAGCACGAGGACGACGAGACGGACCGAGGGGTTATCCTGTAGCGGCCTCATGGTTCCTCCTCTGTCGGCGCACGGGGCGTCGGCAACGGCAGTTATGGCGGTAGAACTGCGCGTAACATTGGTTCCGTAGGACGGTGCGTGTCAAGAAAAATCGCCTCGATCGAAGCGTGCCGGCTCTGACGCACTCGCGAAATATTGCTACGTTATGGAACACACATTATTGCTACATTTTGGCGCATATTTGGCTTCGTCGTCACCGTTGCCACAATACGACCATCGGGCAATTGCCGGCGCTCATTTTCTCGTTGACAGGTCGCTTCCCACGGCGGTAACCGTGGCGCTCACACGCTAGGCGCGCCCACACTCCGCATTGCCACGGGAGGATCCGATGATGATCGCCCATTCTAGCCGCGCCCCGATGACCGCGCGGCCACTCACCTGCGTCACGCACGTCCTCGTGCTCGCCGTCCTGATCGTTGGCACCGCGTTCCCGACGTGGGCTCAGGACTTTCAGTTCCGCGCCACGGGCGCCATGGCCCCCCCCTCGAACATCGCCATCCTCGCGGGGCCGCAAGGGGGGCTGTTGGACAACGGCATCTGCGACGACATCACGCCGGCCCTGCTCGGCGGCGACGATGTTCTACTAGTGCCCCCGGGGAAGAGCGATCCCTACCAACCGGAGATTCGCGCTGGCGGCAACGGCGTCATCGATTCGGTTCCGGCCAGCGACGATACGCTGAGCGCCGTCATCTGTCCGGGCGGCGACAACATTCTACAAAGCATCCCGAGCGGCGACGACCTGATCGCGACGAGCGCGATCCGGCTGTGCCAGCTCTGCGCCGGTGGCGCATGCATCATCCCCGGCGCCAACGGCGTTCTCGAGACGACGGTGGACCCTGCGGACGTCGCCGTGCCGTTCGTCTCGACGGGCACGGACGGCATCGCGCAGACCACGGCTGCGGGCGACGACGCGCAGCAAGTCGCCGTCGGCAAGGGATCTCCGGACACGGTCTGCGTCGACGCCGGACTGAACCACATCGTCGACACCACGCTCTGTGGCAACGGCATCAACGATTTCCAGGAGAATGGTCCGCCCCCAGGGATGAGTACGCGTTGCGATGACGGCAACACCACCGGCATAGACGGGTGCTCGGCGACGTGCGAAGTCGAGGCCGGATGGGATTGCTCCAACACCATCGGTACCCTTTCCGTGTGCACACCCCACTGCGGCGACGGCCTGGTCGTCGGGGGCGAGGCGTGTGACGACGGCAACACCCGCAACGACGATGATTGCCTGAATACGTGCCAGCCTGAGAGCTGCGGCGACGGCTTCGTCCACACCAGGGGCACCCCTCCCTTCGAGCAGTGCGAGCCGCCGAACAGCGCCAACTGCGACGCCACCTGCCACTTCCTGCCATTCTGCGGCGACGGCGTCGTGCAGCCCGGCGAGGAGTGCGACGACGGCAACACTCGGAACGACGATGCCTGCGTGCTCGGCTGCAAGAACGCCTTCTGCGGCGATGGCTTCCTGGAGCGCGGCGTCGAGGAATGCGAACCGCCGAACACCGCCACCTGCGACGCCACCTGTCACACGATCCATCCCCCGCGCTGCGGCGACCGCGTCGTCGATCCCGGCGAGGCGTGCGACGACGGCAACAGCTCGAATCAGGACGATTGCTTGAATACGTGCCAGCTGCCGACCTGCGGCGACAACTTCATCCACAACAAAGGGACGCCCCCCTTCGAGGAGTGCGACGACGGTAACACGACGCCCGGTGACGGCTGCAGCGCCACCTGCCTGCGCGAGTGCGGCAACGGCGTGATCGACGGCGGCTGCTCGGAAGGGACCGTCGGCGCGGCGTGCAACAGCAATGACGACTGCGACACCATGTCCGGCGCCGGCGATGGAGTGTGCGTCGCGGAAGCCTGCGATCCCGGTGTCGCCAACTTCTGCATTCCCGGCCCGTCCGAGTGCTCCAACGCCTGCAGGGTGGCCAGCTGCGGCAACGGCGAGCTCGAGTGCGACGAGGAATGCGACTTCGGAGCCGCGTCAAATGGCGTTCCCGGTAGTGGCTGCACCGCCACCTGTACGCGCAACGTCGTGGGCAAGAACGAGTCCGGGATTCGCGAGTGCCTCAACGCGTGGACGCTCGACTCCCCACCGGGAAACCTGGGTCAGCGCACCCAGAGCTGCACCGATGGCGCGCCGTGCGATTTCGATTCCATCCCCGGTCAGTGCACGTTCCGCGTCGGAGTCTGCCTGAACCGGCCGGGCATACCGGGCTGCGAGCGTGGCAAGATTCGGACGTTCGACGTCGGTGGCTTGCGGCTCAAGCGGCCGCCGGATGCCGCGGCTCTCGCGACGATCACCCAAGCCGTCGCGGCTCTCGCCCCAGGCGCGGCGACCGTTCCCGACCACTGTCGCGCCGGCGCACGCGGCCTGACCTGCGTGATTCCCAACAATCATCAGTGCGACAAGTTACTCGGGAGCAACGACGGCGTTTGCGACCTCGGCGCAAGCGTCGTCTTTTTCCCGCCTCTCGACCCCGCCGACGCGGGCGGCGGGCAGCTCAGCAACTGCACCCCCGGGCAGGACATCGTCGTGAAGACGAACAGCGTACTACGACTGACCTCCAGGGTGACCAAGAATACGGGCCGGACCGACGGCGACAAACTCAAGCTCATTTGCCGACCGTGAGATGACCTGATCTTGAAAAGGGGAGAAGGGACATGATCCGCAGCAAGCCTGTCGTGCTGGGAGCCGCCGCGATGGTGTCGTTGAGTGTGTTCGCGGCGGCGAACAGCGCGATGGCGCAGACCAACGTGGCAAACCACCACATCAAATGCGACACGTTGTACGGGACGATGAAGAGCAATCCGGGGCTCAGATTCGGAGGGATGTCGCCGGTCGCGGTCAGTGTCAGGGGTACCCTCGACGGCTGCGCCGACCAAGACGACCTCACCCTCACGATTCTGCCATCGAAGTTCTCGGCCAAGCTCGCGGGTCCCGCGAACGATTGCAGTGTGTTCTTGAATTTGGTTCCGCCCTATTCAGCGCCCTTGCCCCTGACCGGCAACCTCGTTGTGAAGTGGAAGGCCGCGGCGCCGGGAATCACGCCGACGACATCTATACTGGCAGTGACGTCTTCCACCGGCAGCGACTACCTCCCAGGATTCGGGTTCCCGGGGCCGGGGCATTACTTTCAGCTATCGATCGGGTGGAGCGGCGTGACAGGCGCGTTCACCGGCTTTGACGCCGGCACGGGCTCGGGCTCGTCGATCGTGGCCGTGATAAGCTCGGACGTCCTCGCGCTTTCAAACGCCTGTGGCTCACCATCCCCCAGCTTAAGGATCATCAATCTCGGTCTCGGGAGGCTCGACCTTCGCTGAGCCGGGCGATCTCTCCGATCGCAGGCGAGGGGGCGGGGCCGGCCCGTCCTCCTTCACCTCCCGATCGCACCCGCACGACGCGACAGCGAACAGTCGTGGGGCATCCCGTCCAACTCATTGTCGCCACGTTTGATAGGTCACCGCGAAGGCCAGAGCCGAGCAAGACGGCGATGACGGGGTTGATCGCGAAGAGCATCGCCGTCTCGCCCAGTGATGGGACCCGGAGCGTCTGCCGGCAGCGAGACGCCGGAGTTCGTCGGCAGGAGTACCTGACGCTCCGCCGGCCGGATCCGGCGTTCGTCAGTCGTCGCGGAACTCGGCGTCGAGCGCGTACTTCTCGTCGAGGCCGATCAGCCGGTTGAAGGCGTCGAAGCCGAGCAGTTTGGCGCGCACGGCTTGGCTGCTGCCGTCGCGGCGCAAGATGCCGTACGCGTCTTCCATGGCGCGCGCCGCCGCGAAGAGGCCCGTCAGCGGATAGACGATCATCTGAAAGCCCATCGCGGCGAGCTCGTCGACCGAGAGCTGCGGGGTCGCGCCCTCCTCGACCATGTTGGCGACGAGCGGCGGGGGCAGGCGCCGACCGATCTCGCGCAGCTCGTCGACGGACTGCGGAGCTTCGACGAAGAGGACGTCGGCACCGGCGGCGTGGTAAGCGAGCGCGCGCGCGATCGCGTCGTCGAGCCCTACCGCTTGTCGCGCGTCGGTGCGCGCCACGATCAGACAGTCACCGTCGCCGCGGGCGCGGACGGCGGCGCGGAGCTTCTGCACCTGCTCGCCGACGGCGATCACGCGCTTGCCGCGCATGTGCCCGCAGCGCTTCGGCCACACCTGGTCCTCGAGGAAGACGCCCGCGGCGCCGGCGCGGCGGACTTCCTCGATCGTGCGGATGACGTTCACGGCATTGCCGTAGCCGGTGTCGACGTCGACCAGCACCGGGCAATCGACGGCGCGGCACACCCGCTGCGCGGCACCGACGATCTCCGTTTGGGTGAGCACGCCGAAGTCGGGCTCGGCGAGGTAGGTGGCGCTCACGCCATAGCCGGAGATGAAGATCACCTCGAAGCCGGCGCGCGCGGCGATGCGCGCCGAGAGCGCATCGTACACCCCGGGCATCACGAGCGGACGGCCCGCTCGCAAACGCGAGCGGATCTCCGCCGCCTTGTTGCGCATCGCCGCTACCGCCGTACCGCGATCAGAACTGATACGTCAGGCGCACGCCCGTCTCCGAGCGTCCGCGATTCAAGCCACCGAGTCCCCAGGGCTCGAAATTGATCTTCCTCGTGGGGTCGATGATGAAGCGCTGCGCGATGTTCACCCCGACGTTCGGCGTCACGAAGTAGTCGACGCCCCAGACGACCTCTTGGCTGTAGCTGTTGATCGGATCGAGGAGGTACACCATCGACGGCACGAGGCTACCGCCGCGGTAGAAGCCGAGGATCGCGAACGTCGTCAGCATCTCCCAGCGATGGACGTCGTCGCGATACGAGAGGGGAGGATCCTGATTCAGCGGGCGCGTCACCGTCGGCAGGTCGAGGCCGCCGATCGTGCTCTTCGACTTCTGGACCATGTAGGTCCAGAAAAACTGACCGGTCAGGAAGAAGGTGGTCTTCTTGTTGAGCGGTCGGATCCAGGTCGGACGATCGAAGGCGATCAGACCCGACCAGACGTCCTGATTGCGAATACCGGGGAGGAACGGCGCATACGTGCTCTCGCGCGTGCATCGCCCCTGCTTCGCGATCGCGCTCGGGCTGTGGCCGCACGAATAGAAGGGTAGGCCGAAGTCGTACGCTTGCTCCGATCGCCACACGATCTTCGTATACTCGTCGAAGTAGTTGCCAGCGATGCCGACGGTATGGATGTACGGCGCGTAGAACTCGACCGGCAACGTACCTTTCGCGATCAAGTCGTTGGTGTGCTCGATGCCCGCCTGCGTCGGCTTGATGCCGCGCGCCACCGCCGCCTCGGTGCTCGCACCACCACTGCCGGTGAACCGCTGATAGAGATAGCCGATCTGCAGCTGCATCCCCTGCGGCAGAACGGGTGTATCGACGCCGGTCACGCCGTTGAAGCGGATGCCGAACTGGCTGTTGTCGATGGGATTGCGGTCGTAGTTCCCTTGCCGGAAGAGCGAGGTACCGTTCATCAGACGGCGGGCGCGAAACGGCCGGAAGAAGGCGCCGTTGCGCGGGTTTTCGAGTGGGTTGCCGAGTCGCACGCCCCACGGATTGGGAAGAAAGGTCACCTTGGTGGGAGACCAATCTCCGGGATTCCAATACGCCTCCGCGAAGACGTTGCTCCACGACCCGATGCTGCCGGCGTCGTAGAGACCCTTGATCATCCAGAACGGCATCCGCAGATCGTCGAAGCCGAACGCCGGGGGCGGCAGTTCTTGCTGGAAGTGCCAAGAGAGGTCGAGGCTGTTGGCGCGATCGAGAAGGCGGAATCCGTCCGACTCGCCCCAGATGATCTGCTGCCGGCCGGCGCGCACGCTGAAGTTGTGGCGGAACTTGATGTCGACGTACGCCTCGCGCAGCACGTTCTCGAACTTCAACGCGTCGCGCGCGCCCTTGTCGTAATCGTTCAGACTGTCGAACCGACGATCCGTCCTCTCGCCGGTGAACTCACGCTTCTGCTGCGTATTGGGCGTGTAGTCGTAGACGCTGTCGTACACGCCTCGATAGAGGAGGAAGAGATGGGAGCTTTCGATCAGATCCGAGAAGTCGAAGCGGTCGAGCCATTTGCCGTTGCGCTGGATCCACTCCCAGTCGATACGCACGCGCGCGGTGTTTCGCTGCTGGATGAATTGGTACGTGCTGGGATCGGGATGGCGGATCAGCTGCTGCGACTGCAAGTTGCCGGAGATCTCGAGCGGCCCGAACTTCTGAGTCGCCGAGGCGACGGTCGCGCATCCCAAGAAGACCAGCGATGCCGCCGCGATTCCGAGCCCACGCCGCGTGCTGCCCATCAACATGGAACCTCCTCCGCGCGCCCCACCGCGCGTGTGATCAAAGGCTACGTGCGCACCAGCACGGTAGGCGCTCTACCGCAGGTGGACGTCGACGCGCAACCGCCGCGCATCGACGCGGGACGCGCGCTCAGGCGGAGAGCGCGGCGACGGCGCGGCCGCGACGCTCGGCCCCGCCCGCCAACGGGAAGCGGAGCGTGAAGCACGAGCCGCGGCCGGGCTCGCTCTCGACGGCGATCGTGCCGCCGAGGATCGTGGTGAGCCGACGTACGATGTAGAGCCCGAGCCCGACGCCGTCGTGGCGACGCCGATCGCTGCCGTCGATCTGGCGGAACATTTCGAAGATGATCGCTTGGTCCTCGGACGTGATGCCCATGCCGGTATCGGCGACGGTGACCTGCAGGCTGGCACCGTCCTCCGCAATGCCCGCGCGCACGTCGACCGATCCACTCTCGGTGAACTTGAGGGCGTTGTGAATCAGGTTCCGTACGATCATTTTGAGCTTCGCGTGGTCGCTCTGCACCTCGGGCAGGTCACCCTCGGCGTCGAACGTGAGCGACACACCCGGCTTCACCCACGACGCCGGGATCTGCGTCGCGAGCTCGTCGAGGAGCCCGGCGACGTCGACGGGTCCGAGCGTGACCGGCAGCGCGCCCGATTCCATGCGGCTCACGTCGAGCGTCGCCTGGATCAGCTCGAGGAGCTGGCGCGAGTAGTCGAGCACCTTGAGGCAGATGTCGCGCTGCGGGTCGGTGATCGCCCCGAAGTCGCCGTCACGCAGGAGCTCGCTGTAGCCCATGATCGCGTTGAGCGGCGTCCGCAGCTCGTGCGACATGGTGCCGATGAACTCCGACTTGAGGCTGTTCGCCGCGCGCAAGTTGCGCACCAGGCGACCGTTCTCGATGGCAGCGACGGTCTGATAGGCGACGCCGGTGAGGAGGCGGCGCACCTTCGCCGGATACGCCGCCGTGCGTTCGTGCGAGCCGGCGATGAGGGCGCCGATGACCTCGCCTCGGCGCGTCAGCGGCACCGCGATCAGCGAGCGCAGCCCCCAGTGCCGCCACCAGTACGTCGGCACGGACGGGACGCCGCTGCCGTCCAGACACTCGGCGAACCCCGTTCGCGCAGCCTCGACGAGGATCGGGAACTCCCGCAATTCGAACTCGAGGTCGCGGATCTCCTCGAGCATGTCGGCGCGGCGCACGTCCGTACCCGCGGTGATGCGAAAGGTCTTCTGCGAGGCGTCATAGAGGCCGACGTTGACGAAGTCGCAGTCGACGAGCGCGCAGGTGAGCGCCGTCAGGCGGTCGAGGCGGTCTTCGGCGTCGAGGTTGGCGTCGAGTAGCTCGGCCGCTTGCAGGAGCGCGGCGGAGATCTCCGCCTCCTCGCGCTGCGCCGCGTGCAAGCGGGCATTCTCGATCGCGACCGCCGCTTGGGTCGCGATCCCGACCGCGAGCTTCCGCTGAAAGGGCGCGAAGGCCTCCGTAGTGGCGTGGTAGCCGGCGGCGAAGAGACCGAGAGTGCGGTTCCCGCAACGCATCGCCGCGAAGAGACCGGAGCCGATCTTCCAGTCGTGCAGCGCGCGCACGCCCGGACCGCACGTCACGTCGGTCATCTCGACGAGGCCCTCGGCCGCGACCAACGCACCGAAGTCCCAGAACCCATGGCCGATCGGGTTGTCGAGGGGCGCGCCGAGGCCGCGGCTCGCCATCAGACGATAGCCGGAGGGCGCGCTGGCGTCGACGAGAATGGTGGCGCACCAATCCGTCCGCAGGCGCTCGATCGCGACGGTGTGCAGGCGGTCGATGACGACGCCGAGGTCGAGCGACGTACCGAGCGCGCGACTCACCTCGAGGAGCCCGAGCGCCGTCTCGGCGGTGACGCTGAGCTCGGCGTTGGCGTCGGCGAGCCGGTCGCTCGTCGCCGCGAGGTGACGGTTCTTGTCGCGCAGATGGCGCTTGTAGAAGAAACTCTGGTTGGCGACGAGGCCGAAGAGAAAGATCGACGCGGAGAAGAGCGCCCACGAGCCCGCCTGCGCCAGGACGTCGAGCTCGCTCAGTGACAACAGGTACGCGTAGCACAGGCTGCTGAGGGTCGTGATCGCGATACCGCAGACGCCCGAGACCATGGTCGCGGGCACGATCGTCATCAGGAAGAAATGGCGGAAGAGGATGCGATGGGGCCCGAGCAGCGCCAAGCCGGCGGCGATCGCGAGCGTATCGACGACGAGCTGCGCGTAGACGAGTCGCCGCGGATCGGAGCCACGCGCCAAGGCGCGGTAGTAGAGCGGGTTGAGCGCCGCGGTCACGGCGCAGATCAAGACGATGGGCAGCCACGGCAGGTTGATGCCGCCGACGAGACTGATGAGCGGGACGCCGACCGTGACGGCCACCGTCGTCCGGATGCGCGTGACCGCCAGCCACGTGTTGATCGCGACGACGTCCGACTGCTCGAGGGCGGCGATTCCTTGCCCGTCGCGGCGGGCAGCAGCGGCGATCGCGGGCGCCGCGGTGCGATCGTGAGGCACGCCGTCGTAAATGCAAAGCCTATGCCATGACTCTCAGGGTACCGCCCCCATACGGCTGCGCGCGAATCGCCGGCATGCGATGGACGCCGAGCATCGGATCGCGCGCAAGATTGTCCCCGTGTCACCAGCGTCACTCAGGTGACGCAGGCTCCAGCGCGGATCTCAGGATGAACGGTCGCGGCCGATTCGTGTCCGAAGGTCCTCGAGCTCGCGCTCGAGGGCGCGATGGCGGCGCCCGAGGCGGATGAGGTAGAGCGCGAGCAGGGTCCAGATGGCGCCATAGGCGCTGAAGAGAAACCAAAAACGATCCGGTACGGTCATGGCGTCGTTCTCCCGACGGCAGCCTGGCCGTCGACCGCGTCGGCGTCGTCCGCGAGCGCGCGCAGCTCGTCCTCGAGACGGAGCGCCTCCGCGCGCCGCCACAACAGCCAGAGGAAGAGCAGCACGAACGCGACCAACGCGACGACGAGTGTCACGATCATCCGCGGATCCTGGATGCCGCCCGTCCCGGCCGGCGCGGAGATCACCGACGGATGCATGCCGCGCCACAGCCGCACCGAGATCATGATGAGCGGCACGTCGAGCATGCCGACGATGGCGAGCACGGCGGCGTAGCGGGCGATCTGCGGATCGTCCTGTCCCATCGAGCGCAGCACCAGATAGACGGCGTAGACGGTCCAGAGGATCACGGTCATCGTGAGCCGTGGATCCCACGTCCACCAAGTGCCCCAGATGGGCCGAGCCCAGATCGGGCCGGTCACGAGCACCATCGTGCAGAAAAGCATCCCGACCTCGACGGCCGCGCGTGCCAGGCGATCGTATGCCGGGTCGCCGCGCCAGAGAAACAACGCACTCGCCGCCGCGGCGACCCCGAAGCCCATGAATGCCGACCAGGCGGAGTTCACGTGAAAGTAGAAGATGCGCTGCACCGGACCCTGCATGCGCTCGTTCGGCACGTAGAGGAACACACACGCGAGCGCCGTCACCATCGTGGCGAACGCGAGCCACGGCAGCACCGTATCGGCGAGCGGCGCGATGCGCGCGCGCACGGTCACGATCGCGCCTTCACTCGAGCACCAGCTGCTCGAAGAGCATCCAGCCCGCGACGGTCACGATGACGTCGAAGACCGCGAGGACCCGCAGCCAGACGCCGGCCGCGGAAGCGCCACCGCCCGCGAGCACGATCCGGCTCGCCTCGACGGCGCAGATGACGACGGGGACGAGAAGCGGCAGCACGAGGAGCGGCAACAGCAGCTCGCGCGCGCGCAGCCGGACCGAGATCGCCGCGAAGAGCGTCGCGAGCGCCGAGAAGCCGACGAGGCCGAGCGTATTGACGAGTGCGAGCTCGAGCGGCGCCGCGGGTACGCCGACCCCGAGTACGAGCACGAGGAGCAACGTCAACACCACGTCCGCGATCGCCAGCACCACGAGGTTGGCGATCATCTTGGCGACGAAGATCGCCCCGCGATCGACCGGCCCGAGCAGGAGACCGTACCAGGCACCGCTCTCGCGCTCGACGAGGAACGCCCGCTGCACCGCGAGCAGCCCGGCGAAGATGAGCGTGACCCAGAGCACGGCCGGCGCCGCGGCACGCGCGCCCTCGGGATCCAAGGCGAAGGTGAACGTGAGCAGGATGAGCACCACCAGCACGACGAGCGCCGAGACCGCTTCGCGGGTCCGAAACTCGAGCAGCAGGTCCTTGCGAAGGATCGACCACACGGCGTCAGGCCGCCACCGCGCCGGTCACCTGGCGATAGACGGCCGCGACGGACGCCATCGCGTCGGGTCGCGACGCCTCCCAGACGACGCGGCCGCCGTGCAGGATCACGGCGCGCTCGGCGAGCGCGAGCGCGCGCGCGAAGTCGTGGGTCGCGACCAGGATCGTCCGGCCCTCGGTGCGGAGCTCGTCGAGCAGATCACTCAGCAGGTCCGCCGCCGCGGCATCGAGGGCGCTCCACGGCTCGTCGAGCAGCAACAGCTCCGGACCGTGGAGCAGGGTGCGGGCGAGCGCCAGACGTTGCTCCATACCGCGCGAGAAGACGCGCACCGGACGCGTCGCGCTCGCCATCAAGCCGACACGCTCGAGCCAGGTGTTCGCCGCGTGCTCCGGCCGTGCGATCCCGTAGAGACGCGCATAAAAGACGAGATTCTCGCGCGCGCTCAGATCCGGATAGAGGAAGCTTTGATGGCTCAAGAGGCCAATGCGTCGACGGATCGCCGCCTCTCGCCCGCGGGAGCCGAAGAGCGTGAGGACGCCTGCGGTCGGCTCGTAGAGCGTCGCACAGAGGCGGAGGAGCGTGCTCTTGCCGGCGCCGTTCGGCCCGAAGAGCGCGATCGTCTCGCCGGCCCCGACGCGCAACGTGAGGTCGCGCAACACCCGAACGCGGCCGAACGACTTGCCGATCGCTTCGGCCTCGACGACGGTCATGCTTGGGGAATAGCGAACGAGATTCGGAAAGGGAAGCCGCGACCCCTCATCGGCGGCGATCGAGCGCCGTGAGCGCCGTCACGGCACGGCCCTCGTACGTGCGCCGAAGGGCGGCGTAGTCCTCGTCCGAGAGTTTGCCCATCTGGAAGTCGAAGTCCGCCTCCTTGATGGCGGCGTACGCGAGGTCGCGCTCCTTCTCGAGCCGATAGCGCTCGCGATCGACCGGACCGGCGCCGGATGCCACCACGACGCTGCGCAACAGCGGCGCCGCGATCGCCCAGGCGACGGCGGCGACGATCGCCAGGCCGGCAGCGTATGCGAGCGTGCTCATCTCAGGCATCGAAGTCGTCGAGATCAGCGTCGAGACGAGCACGCCAGGCGGGCTCGACGGGGGCCGACGCGGTACCGCCCTTCGGCGCCGGACGCCGCCAGCGGCGCGTCAGCACGACGATCAGCGCCGCCGCGATCAGCATGACCGCGAACGGCGTCACCCAGGCGACGATGTTGAATCCCGTCGTCGTCGGCGACGAGAGGATCTTCTCGCCGTACTTGCCGGCGAAGTAGCTCAGCACCTCGGGCTGCGTCTTGCCGAGCGCCAGCTGCGAGGCGATCTCCTCCTTCAACGGAATACCCGACGGACACTGGAGGTGATTGCACGCATGAACCGTGAGCCCGCACCCGCACTGGCACGTGAGGGACTCCTCGAGGTCGGTCTGGGTCGCGTTCACCCGCGTCGACCTGCGCCGCCGATCACTGGCTCCACGCGGCGAGCCCTCGCTCCTCGACGGCGAGCGCCGCCGCGAGCGCGCGCTGCTCGGCCGCCGTCGGCAACACCACGATCACGGTCCCGAGGATCATCAGGATGCCGCCGAGCCAGATCCACACCACGAGCGGATTGATGAAGACTTGGAGCGTCATCAGTCCGCTCTGATCGTCGTAGCTGCCGAGAACGAGATAGAGGTCCTCGCGCCACGTCGTGCGCAGCGCCACTTCCGTGGTCGGCTGCTGCTGGCGCTTGTAGAAGCGCTTCTCGGGAAACATCGTCGCGATCACGCGGCCGCCGCGCGCGACTTCCATCTCCGCGAGCATCGACGCCACGTGCGGCGTGTCGGCGTGACGCAGGCCCTTGTACGTGAGGGTGTACCCACCGACCTCGACCGAGTCGCCGGCGCGCATCGTGCGTTGCTCCTCGATGCGGAACGCCGACGACGCGGCGACACCGATGAACGCCATGACGACACCGACGTGGATGACGTAGCCACCGTAACGGCGGCGGTTCTTGTTGACGAGATGGGCGAGCGCGGTCGCGGGCGGCTCTCCCATGAGCGCCTGTCGCGCCCGCGTGCCGCGATAGAACTCGAGGAAGATCGTCGTGAGGACGAACCCCGCGAGCGAGAAGGAGACGATCGCGTAGTAGTGCCGAACCCCGAGCGCAAAGAGGACGACGCCCGTCGCGAAGCCCATCGCGAGCGGCGTCGTGAAGCTGCGACGCAGGTTGCGGGCGCTCGCGCGGCGCCACGCGATCACCGGACCGACGCCGGTCATGAAGAGAAGCGCCAATCCGAGCGGCGCGTTGACCTTGTTGAAGAACGGCGGGCCGACGGTGATCTTGATGCCGCGCACCGCTTCCGAGATCACGGGAAAGACGGTGCCCCAGAAGGTCGCGAATGCGATGCCGACGAGGAGGAGATTGTTGAAAAGAAACGCGGCCTCGCGCGACAGGAACGAATCGATCTCGTTGTCGCTGCGCAAGAGCGGACGGCGGACGACGAGAAGCGTCACCGAGACGGTGATCACCGTGACGAGAAATCCGATGAAGAAGGGACCGAGACCCGATTGCGTGAACGAGTGCACCGAGGAGACGACGCCGCTGCGCGTGAGGAAGGTGCCGAAGATGGTGAGCGTGAACGTGAGGAGGACGAGAACCATGTTCCACATCTTCAGCATGTCGCGCTTCTCTTGGATCATCACCGAGTGGAGGAACGCGGTGCACGCGAGCCAGGGCATGAAGGCGGCGTTCTCGACCGGATCCCACGCCCAGTAACCGCCCCAGCCGAGCACTTCGTAGGCCCAGCGCGCGCCGAGCAGGTTGCCGACGGTGAGGAAGAACCACGCGAAGAGCGTCCACCGCCGCGTCGTCCGGATCCACACGTCGCCGAGACGACCGCTCGCGAGCGCCGCGATCGCGAACGCGAACGGCACCGAGCAGCCGACGTAGCCGAGGTAGAGCGACGGCGGGTGGATCATCATCCAGTAGTTCTGCAGCAGAGGATTCAGATCGGCACCCTCGCGCGCCGCGACCGGCAACCGCTGAAACGGATCGGTGACGAACACCAAGAGGCCGAGGAAGAAGACCGCCGTCGTCATGAGCGTCGTCGTGACGTACGGCATCAGCGCCTCGTTGCGGCGGCGGTTCTGCAGGTGCACGAGCGACGACATGCTGGTGAGGATCAGCGCCCAGAACAGCAGCGACCCCTGCTGCCCGCCCCAGAGCGCGGCGACCGTGTACTGCGTCGGCAGCGTCGACGAGGAGTACGCCGCCACGTATTCGAGCGAGAAGTCGTGCTGCAGGAGTGCGCGCAGCAGCACGGCGGCCGCGAGCACGACGAGCGCATGCACCACGTACGCGGCGGCGCGACTCGAGCGGACGACGTCGCTGCGACGCAGGCGTGCCCCGGCCGTCGCGGCGATCGCGGCGTAGAGTGCCGCCACCAGCGCCAGCCGGAGCGCGAGGACGCCGAGCTCGATCATGGGCGCGAGGCCTTGCTCACGACTTCGGAACCTCGGCCTCGTACTTCGAGGGACAGCTCGTCAGCAGCGTGCGCGCGCGGAACACGCCGTCGTGCGCGTACGTGCCTTCGACGATCACGTCACGTCCCTCCGCGAACATGTCGGGGAGCACCCCGTTGTAGGTCACGTCGACGCCGCCGCTGCCCTGGAAGTTGGCGAGACGAAACCGGAGGTCGAGCGTGCTCGGATTCCACCGCATGCTGTCGGCGGCGACGCGACCGGCGACCCGCAGCCCCTCACCGGCGACCGCCTCACGGCGCGACAGGAACTCGTCGATCGTGAGGTAGTAGACCGACGTCTCACGGATGCCGGTATAGACGAGGTAGGCGACGGCCGCGACGATGATGGACGCGCCGATCGCGAAACGGCGATTCTTGTTCATACGTGGGGAACTCGCGTCACTGTACTCGGCAGTGGATGCGGTTTCAACTCACACGCCGCACGCCAACGCGCAGGGCGTCAGCTCTCGGTGTCCTCGGCGATCGCCGCGCGGCCGCGGCGCGGCGCGACGCAAACACCGCGTGCCGAGCCGCGAATGAACGCGACCAGGTGCCGGACGTCGTCGGTCATCGACTCCGCTTCCAGCCGATCGAGCGCGCGGCCGAGATGCACCGGCCGACCGAAGAGCGCCGTCACGGCGCCGCGGATGGCGGCGATGCGCGCTACGGAGAACCCGGCGCGGCGAAGCCCGGTCACGTTGACGCCGCGCACGGTGTGCGTACCGTCGATGAGACAGTAGGGCGGCACGTCGCGGCTCGTCCGCGACAGCCCGCGCATGAGCGCCAAGGTACCGATGCGGACGTGTTGATGGACGACGCAGTTGCCGGAGACGAAGGCGCGGTCGGCGAGCTCGACGTGTCCGGCGAGCAACGCACCGCCGGCGACGATCGTGTGGTCGCCGATCCGGCAATTGTGGGCGACGTGCGCGTTCTGCATGAAGTAGTTGCCGTTGCCGATCACGGTCGCGCTGCCCGGGAGGGTGCCGCGGTGCGCCTGCGCGTGCTCGCGGAAGACGTTGTCGTCGCCGATCGTCAGGAAGGTCTCCGCGTCGCGAAACGCCAGGTCTTGAGGCTCGCCGCCGAGGACCACACCGGGATGCACGACGTTGCGCGCGCCGAGGGTCGTCGCGCCGCGAATCA
>JBGOSW010000062.1:0-22317 GCA_041476145.1 Binatia bacterium | reverse complement strand
GGCGCGGCGGCGAGCGACGCCATGTGGAGCGGCGATGACAGCGGAAGCGAACACGACGGGGATACGACTACAGAAGTGGCTGGCGGACGCGGGCATCTGCTCGCGGCGGGCGGCGGAAGGGCTGATCCGGCAGGGGCGAGTGAAGCTGAACGGCCGGACGGTGACCGAGCTCGGGACCCGAGCGACCCCGCATGATCGCATCGCGGTCGACGGCAAGCCGGTGGTCGCGCGGCGCGAGCCGCTGTACGTCCTCCTCCACAAGCCGGCGGGGATCGTAACGACGCTGCGCGATCCCGAGGGTCGTCCGACGGTGCGTGCGCTGCTGCCGCGCGAGCTGCCGCGCGTCTTTCCCGTCGGTCGTCTCGACGTACAGTCCACCGGTCTTCTCTTGCTGACGAACGACGGTGAGCTGGCGGCGCGCCTCATGCACCCGCGCCATCACGTGCCACGCACGTACCGCGTGAAGGTTCGCGGGCGGCCGGACGCGCGCGCGCTCCTGCGCTTGCGGCGCGGCGTGCGACTCGACGGCGGCCCGACGGGTGCGGTGGAGGTGACGGTCGAGAAGGAGCTGCCGACGAAGACCTGGTTGCGAATCGTCGTGCGCGAGGGACGCACCCACCTCGTGCGCCGGCTCTGCCATGCGATCGGGCACGGCGCCGAGAAGCTGCAGCGAGTCGCTCTCGGCCCGCTCACCCTCGGCCGCCTCGAACTCGGGGAAGCGCGCATGCTCGCGCCTGCGGAGGTCTCGGCGTTGTACCGCGCCGTCGACCTCCCACGTTCCGTGGCGCGCCCGCGTGCCCGTGGCACCGTTCCGCGGCGTCGGCGCGCTGCGGGTACGGCGATGACGTCGGCGCGGAATGCGACTCGCAGCGACGATCGCCGAGTGGCTGCGAAGGTTTCGGTGACGCCGCCGAAGTGACGGCGACGCTCGATTGCCTCATGGTCTTCGGCACATGCGTCGCGGCACATGCGCCGCGCGTGACGCGGTGCGGACGTCAGTTTCCTGTCCGGCCGTCCACGTTTGAACCGGTTTCCATGATTCGCCAGCGGAATTCCCCATCATCTGCGCACGCGCGCGCGCTGGCACGGATCGTGGTGGACGGCGAGCGCCTGCGATGCGCTCCATGACGCGCCGCTTCCCGCGTAGCGCAAAATTCACACGAGGTGGAATTGCAAACGATGGCCAGTCTTCCTACAAGAAAGCGGGGAGTGGGAGGTGGGGAGATGAGAGATGGCAAGGACACGGCGTCACTGACTGCCACCGCATTCACCGAGAACGGTTCCTTGTACGTCTCGGGAACGCTCGATCCGTACGACGTCGAGAACCTCTACGAACAATTCGCGACGCTCCGGCGCCCCGATCGCGGTGACGTACGAGTCGAGGTCGAGCTCGGAAATACCGCCACGAACAGTCCCGAGCTGCGCGCGTTCACGCGCCGCATGAAGCGGTTGCGGCGCCACGGTGTGACGGTGCACCTGTACGCCACCCGCAGCCGCAAGCGCACGACGCTGCTGCCGCGTTGACACCTCCTACCGCAGCCGATAAGTAGCCGGACATCGCGCCGAATGCGCGCTTGTCGCGGGGTGGAGCAGTCTGGTAGCTCGTCGGGCTCATAACCCGAAGGTCGGAGGTTCAAATCCTCCCCCCGCAACTCTTCACGTCGTGGCACGTCGCCAGCGAGCGTGATCCGTTGCGATCCTCGGCGAGGCCCGGCACGTCGTCCCGGGTCTCGCCTCGATCGTGCCGCTCAGTAGCGTGGCGTCGTCGGGTCGACGTCGAGCGCCCAGCGTTCGATGCCACCCGCGAGGTTCGCGACGTTCGCGAACTCGTGCCGCTCGAGGAACGCGACCACCGCGGCACTACGCTGCCCGTGATGGCAGTAGACGACGATCTCGCGATCCGGATCGAGCTCGTGGAGCCGTGCCGGGACGTCGCCCATCGGTACGTGCAACGCGCACGCGAGGCGGCAGATCACGATCTCCTCGGATTCGCGGACGTCGAGGAGCAGCGGTCGCGCACCGGCGTCGAGGCGCTGCTTCAGCTCCACCGGTGTGATCTCACGCATCGGCGGCACGGCGCGAGGCGTGCCGCTCACGACCGCTCGCCCGCTGGCACGATCTCGCGGTGGGGCATCTCTTGCGGGCGGCGGCGCAGTGGCGTCGCCCGTTCGGCGATCAGTTGACGACGATCGTCGTGGTAGGAGAAGCACGTGTTGCGCATACCCGGCACCGCCCGCAGCACGGCGGCGTGGCGCGCCGGCGGGTCGTCCTCGGCCTCGCGAACCTCACGCGGTAGACCGCCGAAGAAACGCACGAAGTGGAGCTGATACGCGGCCTGGGCGATCTCGACCACCAGCTCGGAGACGCGGTGACAGCCGCTGCTGCCCCCCACGGCGGCACGCGCCGCTTGCGTGAAGCCGCGGGCAACGTGCATGCCGACCAGCTGCTGCATGTTGGGGTGCGTGAGGTTGCAGACGTTCGTGAACGGGCCGTTGCGCACCTCGGAGCGGGCGGCGACGATCTGCAACGACGGGTGAACGATCTCGACCTCCGCCCGCACGTCGTGGACCTCGTCGAGTAGGAATGCCTCGATGAGGAAGCGGTCGTCTCCGAGGGGATAGATGTTCACTTCCTTGGTGCGGTGGTAGATCGCAGTGATCTCAGCCATTCCGGGACGATAGCGGCCGAGAGCGGCTGTGGGAAGTGCCGCCGTGGGACGACGGCCGCAGCCGTGTACGTGCGGCAGCGGCTGCGCGTCGAGCGGGACAGCCGCGCAGGTGGTCGTTCACCAGACCCATCGCCTGCATGAAGGCGTAGACGGTCGTCGGACCGACGAAGCGGAAGCCGCGCGCCTTGAGATCGCGCGCGAAGGCGCGCGAGGCCGCAGTCGCGCTCGGAATCTGCGCGCGCGACGCCGGACCCGCCCCGATACCCGCGTCGGGTGCGAAGCCCCAGACGTAGGCGGCGAACGACCCGAACTCACGCTGGACGGCGAGCACACGTCGCGCGTTCTCGATCGCCGCTTCGATTTTGCCGCGATGGCGCACGATGCCGCGATCGGCGAGGAGGCGGCGTACGTCGCGCGCGCCGAAGCCGGCGACGATCTCGGGATCGAACTGCGCGAAGACCGCGCGGAAGCGCGGCCGCTTGCGCAGAATGGTGAGCCAGGAAAGCCCCGCTTGGAAGCCTTCGAGCACGAGCTTCTCGTAGAGCCGGTGATCGTCCATCAACGGTCGGCCCCACTCCTCGTCGTGGTAGGCATGGTAGAGGGGATCGGACTCCGCCCACCAACATCGCCGCGCGTCGCGCATCGCTTCCTCGCGTTTGAACGAAACGATTCGCTCGTATAGCACAGCCGACACGCGAATGCGGTCCCGTCCCTCGACGCTCGTCGGGGATGAGGCGGAGATCGGGCCGCGGTGGAGCGGGGGTCGATGGCGCACCAGTACATCTTCACCATGAAAGACTTACGGAAGGTGTACCCGCCCGACCGTGAGGTCCTGCGTGGAATCTGGCTCTCGTTCCTGCCGGGCGCGAAGATCGGCGTCCTCGGTGCGAACGGCGCCGGCAAGAGCACGCTGCTCCGGATCATGGCGGGTCTCGAGACGGAATACTCCGGCGAGGCGTTCCCCGCCGACGGCACGACGATCGGCTACCTCGCCCAGGAGCCGCAGCTCGATCCCGCGAAAGACGTGCTCGGCAACGTGATGGAAGGCGTGGCGGAGACACGCGCGTTGCTGGCACGCTTCGAGGAGGTGAGTACGGCGCTCGGCGAGCCGATGGACGCCGACGCCATGGAGAAGCTGCTCGTCGAGCAGGCGACGCTGCAGGATCGCATCGACGCCAGCAACGCCTGGGAACTCGAGCGCAGCGTCGAGATCGCGATGGACGCGTTGCGCTTGCCACCGAGCGACGCCCCGGTGGAGACCCTCTCGGGGGGCGAGCGTCGTCGTGTCGCGCTCTGCCGCCTCCTGCTGCGGGCGCCGGACCTATTGCTGCTCGACGAGCCGACGAATCACCTCGATGCCGAGTCCGTCGCGTGGCTCGAGCGTCACCTTCAAGAGTATCGCGGCACGGTGGTCGCGATCACGCACGATCGCTACTTCCTCGACAACGTCGCCGGTTGGATCCTCGAGCTCGATCGCGGTGCCGGCATCCCCTGGGAAGGCAACTACTCCTCCTGGCTCGAGCAGAAAGAGCGGCGCCTCGCCTCCGAGGAGAAGCAGGAGTCGGCGCGGCGCCGGACGTTGGCGCGCGAGCTCGAGTGGGTGCGGATGGCACCGCGCGCACGCCAGGCGAAGAGCAAGGCGCGCCTCTCCGCCTACGAGGCGCTGCTCGGCGTCGAGGGCGAACAGCGACGCGAGACCGCCGAGATCGCGATTCCGACCGGTCCGCGTCTCGGTGACCTGGTGGTCGAGGCGCGCGAGCTCCGCAAGGGGTACGGCGACCGCCTCCTCATCGACGACCTGTCATTTGCTCTGCCACCGGGGGGCATCGTCGGTATCATCGGACCCAACGGCGCGGGGAAGACGACGCTCTTTCGCATGATCACCGGCGCCGAGCAGCCGGATGCCGGTACGCTCCGAGTGGGCGATACGGTGCAGCTCGCCTACGTCGATCAGTCGCGCGACGCGCTCGCGCCCACGAAGACGGTATGGGAGGAGATCAGCGACGGCGCCGAGCAGCTGAAGATCGGCCGTCGCGAGATCGCGTCCCGCGCCTACGTGGCGTCATTCAACTTCAAAGGAAGCGATCAGCAGAAGCGCGTCGGTGAGCTCTCGGGGGGTGAACGCAACCGTGTGCACCTCGCGAAACTGCTGAAACGCGGCGGCAATCTCCTCCTCCTCGACGAGCCGACGAACGATCTCGACGTCGACACCTTGCGCGCGCTCGAGGATGCGCTCCTCCAGTTCGCCGGCTGTGCCGTGGTCATCAGCCATGATCGGTGGTTCCTCGATCGCATCGCGACGCACATGCTGGCGTTCGAAGGCGAGAGCAAGGTCGTCTGGTTCGAGGGCAACTATGCCGACTACGAGGCCGACCGGCGGCGTCGCCTCGGGGTCGAGGCGGAGCATCCGCACCGCATCCGCTACAAGCGACTGACCCGCGACTGAACCCTGGCCGCGCCCCGTCTGAGTAGGGTGATGACGGGCGGGCGTGACGCTTCAGGGGACGAGCGCGCTCAAGCGGGAGTGTTGTCGGCGCACGGCGGTGACACGCCTCCGCTCACCCTGGCGAAGCCGCGGCGGAGGAGCGTGCAGCGCGCGTCGTCGATGTCGAGGGTGTCGCAGTCCCGTGCCTCGCAGAGCGCGACGCAAAACGTGAAGGCGAGGCCGGCGAACGCGTCGCACAGGCCGGCGCGTGCGTCCTCCGTCTCCTCGGCGAAGGGCGCGCTTGCGAGATCGTCGAGGGCGGAGAGCCCAGGGGACGCGGCGCCCATGAGGAAGCCGCAGGCGAAGGCGATGGCGAATGCGCGGCGCATGGCGACGGTACTCAGCAAGCGTCATGCCGTCTGATCGAGCGATCTGCGTTGACGTTCCGAAGAACCAGGTGTTACGCTGCTGCCATCTGTCACGTTTCCGTCACGGGCATTCCTGGAGGACCCCCATGTGCCGCCTCATTTCGCTGATCATCTTCTGCTGCATCGTGACGCTCGCCGACGTCGCCGGTGCCTCCGCAATCTACCGCTGGCGAGACCCGGCAGGGCAGTTGCACTTCTCGAATCGCGCCGAGATCACCCCTGACGGCGCGACGGAGGTCGTGTTGCCGCCGCTTCCCGCACGTGCGCCGAGCGCAGGCGCGGCGGCGGTCCCGGTGGCAGTGCGATCGGCGGTCGCGCCACGTACGCCGGCGCTGCGCCCGAGCGCAAGCGTCGCGTGCGGTGTCGCCGATGGACGCGGCGTCGCAGACGCGATCGCGTCGCGCCTCGGCGGTCGTCAATTGGACGGGCTGACGTTGATCGTAGGTGGCATCCCGGTCGCCTACGACTCCTCCGATACGCGTATCACCGTGAAGGGTCCCGACGCGGACGCACGTGAGACGGCGCCGACCGCGCAGGCGGCGATCGCATATCCCGAGGGATCACGGTGCCCGGTGCGCCCGCCGCTCGAGCGTTATGCGGTCGCGTCGACGCGACACACATCGTCGCGGCGTCTCTGCGACGACTACCGACGGGCGTTCGCCGAGGTCGGGGTGGCGGTGAGCCGCGATCAGGGCGTGGCGCGCTCGTTCCGCGAGGTCGCCGAACGGTTCGTCGAGGTCGCGGCACGCGACTATACGGCCGGCGGACGGGGCGCGATCGTCGTGCTGCCGACGGCCGGGGACGTAATCGTCGCGCAGCGGGCGACGCTCACGATGAGCGCCTATGCGCAGGAGGAGCGCGTGCCGCTGCCGCCTTGGGTCGTCGAGGCCCACATCGCCCAGACACACGAACTCGGCGCCGAAAGCACGGATCTCGTCGACGAACTCAGCGTGGCGCTCGAGGAGATCGACACGGCGGCGCGCCGCGCTGGCTGTTGGTGAGGTGGCGCGACCTCCGGTCAGTTCCACACGCCGAGGTTCGTCGAGCGCAGCGTCTTACTGCATTCCGGACAGGGAATGTCCTGTGCCAGGCCCTCGAGGAGCGTGAGCTGACCCTGGCAGTCCTTGCAACGATGCATGTCGAGCTTCGCGGAGAGGTCGACGACCGACAGACGCTTGCACGCTGGACACAGGCCGAGTCCGCCCCAGAAACGCGTTCGGCCCTCTTTTCCCCATCCGACGCGCAGATTTTCGGTGGTGAATCCGCAGCTCCGGCAGCTGAACTCGACGATCGATCCCATGACCCCTCCCAGCAATGTCGAATGGTCGCAACCGTATGCGGGAGCGTTCCGCGCGTCAAGGAATACACCCCACGCTTGCACGAACAGCCCTGACCGTCGACAAGCACGTACATCGTATGGTATAAATATGAGTGTAGTGTCCCTCCGCGGTGCCGGTTCAACGCATGGTTTCGACGGTCGGTGCGCGCGAACGACACGGAAAGGAGCCTCGTGGCACGAGATGATCTGATTCAAATCCAGGGGCGAGTGGTCGAGGCCCTCGCCGGTGGGCATTTCCGCGTGCAAGGAGATCAAGGGCATTCGTTTCTCGCCCGTATCAGTGGACGGCTCCGCCGGTTCCACATCAAAGTCGTCCCAGGTGATCGGGTGACGGTCGCCGTCTCTCCGTACGACCTGTCGCACGGTTTCATCGTCTATCGCGGCAGCTGAACGTCGCGGGGCGCTTGCCGGCGCCGCGATTTCCCCACGCCCCGGCGCTCCCGCCGAGATCACGGAAGCGGGTACGACCATGGATGCCATCGAGATCATCAAGCGCCGGTTGAAGGAGGATCGCGTCCCGGACGCGCCCGATCCCGACGACATCAGCGAGAAGAAGAAGCGTCCGCGGGAAGTTGCGTTCATGGACGTGAACCTCTGCTTCCCGTGCGGCAAATGTCCCGAGTTCTGCCCGGTGCAATGCATCGAATATTTGGCGCCGGGCTCGGTACTGAATCGCGGTGTGCAGCCGGTACAAGACCGCTTTCAGGAATGCATCGGGTGCTACATCTGTGTCGAAGTGTGCGCCCTCCTTACCGACTACGATGCGGTGCGGATGTACGACGTGAACCTCGTCGAGGACGCGCTCGGCGTGAAGATCGGCGACAAAAAGCCGGAGGAGTATCTGCCGGCACGTCCGTATGAAGAGTACTTCTCCGAGGGCGGCTCGTACCGCGAGCTCGGAAAGGGATCGCGCATTCGCGAGAAGATGACCGCCGAGGAGCGCGCGATCTTGAACGCCGCGCGCTGATCCCGAACGCGCGCCGGCAGCTAGCGTTGCTGGACGCTGCCGGTTTCGTGATCCTGCACCATCCGGCGCAACTTCTCGAACGCACGCCCGACGGTGACGGTATAGCGCTGTTTCGTCCAGCTTTCCTTCGTCCGCATCCGCAGCCAGCCGAGCTTCACGGCATCGGGTTTGTTGCCCATCTCGCCCGTCGCCGCCTCGACGGCGGCTTGCTCGTCGCGGTCGAGGGCCTCGATGAATTCGCGCTTCACACTGCCGAGAATCTCTTTGCGCAGGTCGATTTTCAGTTCCGCCATCTCGATAAGTTCATATGCGGGGCTGAGTACGCGCCGCGTCCCGATTCAGAGCCGGCTCTGCGATTCCAACTCGACGCCCTCGATCGGAAGGATCCACGGGCTGAGCGTCTGCTTGAGCCGGCGGCGTACCGCGGAGACCGACCAATCCATTTGCCGGCACACCGACGGGAAACTGAGCACGTGCGTTTCCGGATCGCTGAAGAAGTAGCGAAGGGCGGTATCGCGTTGCCGGACGTCGGCACTGCGCAGGTCGTCAAACGCGGTGCTCACGACGGCGATCATCAGATGCTCGATGCCGCTCATCTTCTGCAACGGCCGACGCGCCTCGGGGGCGGGGGGAAAGGGGGGGATGGAGCTACGACCCATGACGTCCTGCCTCCTCAACGAACCGCGACCACGTCCTGCATCGCGCGATCTCGACGCGAGTCTCGTCGAGGCGCGGTCGTACTGTGACCGGCGGGTACTATGCGCCTCGCGAAGTCCGTAGTCAAACAACATGTTTTTTGTTTGACATTCAGACGACCCGCATCCTATGTGGGGCCGACGTCACCTGCCCAACGGTCGATCGCGGTCTAACCGCGGGCGGCGTGGTGGGTTTTTCGCGTTGGAGGAACGATGGGTACCAAGTTGTACGTGGGGAATTTGCCGTTCGGAGTGACTTCGCAGGAGCTCGGAGAGCTGTTTTCCCAAGCGGGCGAGGTAGTGTCGTCCAACATCATTACGGACCGATTCTCCGGCCAGTCGCGCGGCTTCGGTTTCGTCGAGATGGGGAGCGACGAGGCTGCGCAAAAGGCGATCAACCAGTTCAACGACTTCCAGATGAAGGGCCGCGGCCTCAAAGTGAACGAGGCGAAGCCGCGCGACAACCGTGCCGGTGGTGGTGGGGGTGGCGGTGGTGGTGATCGCGGTGATCGCGGCGGTGGCGGCCGACGCTGGTAGCGCGACCCACCTCACCCCGCGCACGCTGACCTCTGGATCCCGTCACATTCCGGGATCCGCCGGCGACCTACTCGCCGACGCGTAAGGTTCAACCTGCCCGACATATTGC
This sequence comes from Binatia bacterium, assembly GCA_041476145.1. Taxonomy (GTDB): domain Bacteria; phylum Desulfobacterota; class Binatia; order UTPRO1; family UTPRO1; genus DP-19. Next base: position 13,149 of record JBGOSW010000062.1, on the reverse strand, counting down.
ATCAATATGGAACACCGATATCGGCGACCACGGCGACCAAGGTCGCTACCTGCGGCATGCGGGGCGCGCTTGACGCAGGCGAGGGCGCGCTCTACAGACGCCGCCTGCACCGTTTGCGGAGGAGGGACGCATGCTTGGCTGGTTTCAACGTCCTAAGCTCGAGGCGCGCTTCACGGCCACGCATGCGATCAGCGACGAGTTCGCGCGCTCGATCGAGCTCGTAGGCGAGCTCGTGCTACGCAACGATGGCAGCGACGCCGAGCTTGGCGATGTCGAGATGATCGTCATCGCCGGTTCCCGACGCATTCCGCTCGAAGTGCCGGCTGAATGGCGGACGCTCCGGCTCGAGAACGGCGCGACCAAGACGGGATCGGTGCGCTGGTTGCTGACGCTCGATGCCCCGCTCCGGGCTGAGGGCGGTGAACTCTACGTGAGCACGCGTGACCAGAAGCGGAAGAAGTGGGAGTGGCGGTTACCATTCGTGTTCGAGCGTCGCTAGGCGGGAGTTTGCCCGGCGGGGAACGAGAACGCGGAGGCAATACCCGGCGCGCCTGAAAATGCCGGATCGACGCGAATTTCACATGCGCGACGCGATCAGCGGCAGTATGAAAAGAAGCTGAATCGCGTCGAACGTGCCGTGGGCGACGGCGCATACCGCGAGGTCCCGTGTGCGACGGAACGCACGGCCGAGTACCCAGCCGATCATCAGAACTCCGCCGCCCATGATCGGCGATCCGTAGTTCACGTGGCTGAGCGCGAACGCGAGCGTGGCAATCGGAAGTCCGACGCGCGACTGGAGAAAGCCGCGGAAGAACGCCTCCTCGACGACCATGGCGACGCCGATCAACGTCAGCCGCAGCGGGAGCGAACGCCGCGCCATCCAGGCGATCAGCTCCACGAACCCCGCGTGCGGCGCGATGCCTATCGTGTGCGCGACGATGCCGAGCACGATCATCGCCGTCATCGTGACCAGCCAACCGAACACGCCGACACCGATGCCCTCGGCGACGCGCGCCGCCCAGCGTCCTCGCGGCAGGTACAGGAACGATCGGAGGGGGGGACGGCCGCGAAGAAGAAACCACAGCAGCAGAAACGCCGCGAGCACGCCCTGTCCTGCGAAAAGCTCGAGCGCATCGATCGTCGCGACGGTGAGCGGCTCACCCCGCCAGAACGTCGCGATCGGGAGCGCCACGATCAGCAGCAGCACGGCGCCGAGCAGGCCGTACGCGCAAGCGGCGCGCCACGGCGTCGGAAACTCGCCGGCGATCGATCGGCCGATCACGCCCCGCCGGCTTGCCGCTCCGCACCATCGATGCGAAGATTCGTGGCGACTCGTGGGCTGCTCGAGCCCACGGGGTCCATCATGCGGAGGATGGAATGCTGAAGATCGGTGACGTGGTAGTAACGATGTCGCATCCCGGTCCGTTCACGATCGTCGACATCAAAGGCGATGCGCTCACCATCGTGACGGCGCAGGGACTGCAAAAAGTGGTGCGCTCGGCCAACGTGCGGGCGCTCGAAAAAGCGAAGCCGGCGTCGTCCTGACGGCGCGCTGAACGCACCGTGGCGACGCCGGCCCGCGTTGCCGCGGACCGTTTGTCGGCCGGCGGCGCCGTGTCGTCGGCGGACTACTTCTTTGCGCCGAGCACCGACTGCTTGAAGCTCTTCGCGACGGTGAAGCCCACTTTCTTGCGAGCGGGGATCTTGATCGCCTCGCCGGTCTGAGGATTGCGACCCATGCGCGCCTTCATCGAGCGCAGGCGCCATCCGCCGAGATCCGGGATCTTCACCGTGTCGCCCTTCTTCACCGCCTTGCGAACGGTGTCGACGAGCGCTCCGATTACCGCTTCCGCCTGCTTGCGGGAGATGCCGGAGTCCTCCGCCAACTTCCCAACCAACTGTGTCTTCGTCATGTGCACTCCCCTTGTGGTTTAGTGAAAACGACGCGCACCCTAAGGCAGTCGTCGGCAAGCTGTCAAGCAGAGGACGGCTCGGGAAGCCGCGAACTACGGGCTCGAGCGCGTTGCGCGATGTGCGAAGAACACGCCGCTCAGGCGCTCGCGGCAAGTGTCGTCCGTGGGAGCCGTGCCGCGCGTGCGCCGGCGAGGAAGGCAAGCAGCAGTCGGTTGAAGCGCGCCGCGCGTTCGAGATTGGGGCTGTGTGCGCAATCGTCGAACACGACGAGCTCGGCGTCGGCGATGCCAGCGGCAAGCCGCTGGCCGAGCGCGAGCGGTGTAATCACATCGGCGCGACCCCAGACGATGAGGGTCGGCGCGACGATGCTCGCGAGCCGCTCGTCGAGGAACTCGGCGCCGTAGGCGAGTTGGCGGAGGACTTCCGTGCGCGTGGTCAGCTCGCGCCGACAGGTGCGGAGCACGTCGCGAAGGACGAAGCGCGGTAGCCGCAGCGGCCGGTGGAAGTTGGCTGCCAGCAGATCGCGGACGTCGTCGGGCGTCTCTGGTAGCAGGACCCGCTGTAGCGAGAGATCGGGATCGAACCGCAGCCCGGCGGCATCGACGACTACCAGGCGCGCGACGAGATCGGGGTGCGTCGCTGCGAACGCGAGGGCGATCCAGCCGCCCATCGAGTGGCCGACCAAGTGCACGGGCTCGCAGCGGAGGTGGGCGATCAAGTCGTGCAGGCAGGCGACCTGAAACGCGATTGTGCGCTCGTCGGCGACCCGCTCCGAGGCGCCGAAACCGGGGAGGTCGGGAGCGACCACGGTGAAATGGCGGCGGACGGCAGGCAATTGCGCGTACCAGTTGACGCTCGCCTCGGTGCCGAAACCGTGGACGAAGACGACCGGCTCGCCGTGACCGCCGCTCCAAACGCGGATCTGCGCGCGCGGCAGTCGGATGCGTCGTGAGCGCAAGCCGGCGAGGCGGAGACGCGTCGCGACCGCGTGCCGAAAGACCTCGGTCGGTCGCAGATAGCCGTAGCCGGCGAGACCGGCGGCGCTGGCGAGCAAGAGCGACGGGTCCATCGAACCAAAGTGTGGCGCGGTGACGCGCGGCGCGCAAGTCGGTATTCGCAGCGGCGGCGCGATCCCGTGTGGTGACGTTGACGCCCTCGCGAGCCGCCGGTAGAGGACGCGGATGGCGAACATCCTGTGTCCATGGTGCGGTTGTCCGATCGCGGTCGATCGTGGCATCCGGCGTCACGGCGTCGTGTACTGTTGCCGCGGATGCGCCACGTGGACCGCCTGCGAGGTTCCAGCGTGTGCGCGCACGGCGCGAGATGCGGCGCATCCACCGGACGTGAGCTTGCCCGAGACGCGCGACCGTCCGGCGCCGCAGCGCGAGACGCGGCAGTAACGCCGCGTCACGACGGGCTTTGCGTGCGCTGCCTATCCGCTGTAAGGGTGACCACATGACGCGCGAGCAGTTTCTCGTCGCCGGACGCCTTCCCGAGGAGGACGAAACGTCGGCGGTCGCGCGTGCGCTCGGAGACAACTTCGCGGCTACGCGTCTCGCGGACGCGATCGCCTGGGCGCGCAAGTACTCCTTCTTCAGCTACCCGTTCGTGACCGCGTGCTGCGGTATGGAGTTCATGGCGGTATCCGGTGCGCGCTTCGACCTCGATCGCTTCGGCTTATCGTTGCCTCGCTTCACTCCGCGCCAGGCCGATCTCCTGATGGTCGTCGGCACGATCACCCATCGCCAGGCACCGATCCTGCTGCGCATCTACCAGCAGATGGCGGAGCCGAAATGGGTGATGTCCTTCGGCGCGTGTACGAGTTCGGGCGGTCCGTACAACAACTACGCCGTCGTGCAAGGTATCGACACGATCATTCCCGTCGACATCTACGTGCCGGGCTGTCCGCCGCATCCGCAAGCGGTCATCGACGGTCTCCTGAAGCTGCAAGAGCGCGTTCAACACGAGCGACCCGGCGTCCCCTATCACGGCCGCCATGGGAGCGGTCGACCCCTGCAGACCTGAACGCGCCGATGGCGAAGCTCACCGTCGACGGAACGGTCGTCGAGGTGCCCGACGGCGGCATGCTGCTGCCGGCGCTCCTCGATCACGGCGTGCAGATCCCGCACTATTGTTTTCATCCGAAGCTTTCGATCGACGGGAGCTGCCGCATGTGCCTCGTGAAGGTGGAGGGCATGCCGAAGCTCACCATCTCCTGCAACACGCCGGTGCGTGACGGCATGGTCGTCGACACCCGCGGCGCGGAGGTTGCGAAGGCGCGCCAGGGTGTCCTCGAGCTGCTGCTCGTCAACCATCCGCTCGATTGCCCGATCTGCGACCAGGCGGGTGAGTGCTATCTCCAAGACTACGCGTTCGAGTACGGCACGCGCGAGGCGCGCACGCTGGAGCCGCGGCGCAAGCTCTTGAAGCGCGTCGACATCGGCTCGCGCGTCGTCCTCGATCAGGAGCGCTGCATCCTCTGCCGCCGCTGTGTGCGCTTCTGTCGCGAGATCACCGAGACGGCGGAACTCGCGGTCTTCAACATGGGCGACCGCTCCGTCATCGATACGTTTCCCGGTGAGCCGCTCACCAACGACTACTCGATCTGCACCGCCGACATTTGTCCCGTGGGCGCGCTCCTCAGCAAGGACTTCCACCACAAGATGCGCGTGTGGTTCCTCGACGAGACGGAGAGCGTCTGCTCGAGCTGCGCTAACGGCTGCAACATCAAGATCGGCACGGCGCGGCGGCGGATTCAACGCCTCCTCCCGCGTCGCAACGACGCCGTGAACGAGACCTGGATGTGTGACCATGGCCGCCTGCGCTACGCGTTCGTCAACGACGGACGCGTGCGCGTGCCGTCGTTGGGGCGCGGGAGCACGGCGGTCGCGACGGCATGGGACGATGCCCTCGACGAGGCGGCGCGACGCCTCGGCGTCCTCGCGCGCGCCGACGGCGGTAGCGCGCTCGCCGCGATCGTCTCGGCGCACCTCACCAACGAGGAGCTCTTCGTCCTCCGTCGCGTCGTCGCCGGCGGTTTGCGAACGGCGCAACGCGACGTCGCCATACCGCTCGGCCCCGCCGATGACTTTCTCATCAAGGCGGAGAAGGCGGCGAACGGCCAAGGTGCCCGCGATCTCGGCTTGGTCGCGGCAGCGGGCGAACTCGATCTCGCCGGCATTCGCGCCGGTATCGAGGCGGGCACGATCCGTGGACTCCTGGTCACCGGCACCGACGTCTGGGAGCTCTGGGGTGAGCACAGCGAGCTGTTCACGCGCCTCGAGACGCTCGTCGTCGTCGCCGCCAACGAGCACCCGCTGCTGGCGCTCGCCGACGTCGTACTTCCCGGGTTGACGTTCGCGGAGAAGGACGGCACGTTCACAAACCACGCGGGACGCGTGCAGCGCGTGCGGCGCGCGCTCGATCCCGCCGAGCAGCCGAGCGATGGTGACATCTTTCTCGCCCTCGGCCGCCGACTCGGCATGGAACTTCCGCCCGGACCGTTCGAACCTGCGGCGGTGCTCCGCGAGATCGCGCAGACGGTGCCGCGTTACCGCGCCGTCGTTTGGGACGTGATCGGAAGCGGCGGCGTCCCGACCGCGGAGGCGTAGTGGCGAGCAGGGTCGTCCCCGTCGAGCGGCGCCCGCGAACGCGGGCCATGGACACGATGGGTCCGTGGCTCATCGTCCGCGGGCTGCTCGTCACGGCCCGGCACTTCGTTCGAAATCTCCTCGGGTTCCTGCGCCGCCGGCCGACGATCGCGACGATCCTCTATCCGGAGGAGGCCCAACAGTGGTCGCCGGCGATGCGGGGCATGCCGGTCCTCGTACAGATGGAGAACGGCAAGGAGCGCTGCGTCGCCTGCGGCCTGTGTGAGTGGGCGTGCCCGGTCGATTGCATCACCATTTATCCCGCCGAGACGAGCGACGAGGTCGAGCGCTATCCCGAGATCTTCACCATCGACATGTCGCGCTGCATGTTCTGCGGCTTTTGCGAGGAGGCGTGTCCGGAGGAGGCGATCGTGATGAGCCAACGGGTCGCGATCGCGACCACCGAATGGCGCGGAAGCCTGTGGGAAAAGTGCGACCTCCTCGTGCCCGTGCGCGAGCTCGGTACTCGGCTCGACCACATCCGACGTGACTACGAGCGTCCCGCGGTCCCGACGGCTACGCCCGTCGCCGAGCGGCTCGAGAAGCGATGAGTGACGGCAAGCAGCAGCCGATCGAGGAGTCCCGGCCCGACCCACCGGTGTTGGCGCGCTTGCGGGAGCGCTTCCCCGAGGCGGTCCTCGCGACGCATGCCTACCGCGGCGATGCGACGGCGGAGGTCACGCCGGCATCGCTGCTCGAGGTGTGCAGGTTCCTACGCGACGATCCGGCGCTTGCCTTCGACTTTCTCGTCGACGTCACCGCCGTCGACTACATCGGCAGCGTGCCTCGCTTCGAGGTCGTCTACCATCTCTACTCGCTACCGCGGAATCATCGCGTACGACTGAAGGCACGTGTGCCGGAGGAGAGCCCGTGCATCGCCTCCGTGACGTCGATCTGGCGGGGCGCGAACTGGCTCGAGCGCGAGACCTTCGACATGTACGGCATTCACTTCGAAGGACACCCGGACCTGCGTCGCATCTATCTGTACGAGGAGTTCCAGGGACATCCGCTGCGCAAGGACTATCCCAAGGAAAAGCGCCAGCCGCTCGTGACCGCACGCGATGTCGCGGCACCGCAAGCGGCGCGCAGCGAAGCGCGCGATCGAGAGCGATATGGACGCTGGCAATAAGGCGCCGCTCCGCGACGATCTCCATACGCAGCCGATGGAGATCCAGATGGGTCCGTCGCACCCGTCGACGCACGGGACGGTCAAGATCACCCTCAAGCTCGACGGCGAGCGCATCCTCGATTCGCAGGTCGAGGTCGGGTACCTGCACCGCGGCTTCGAGAAGGAGTGCGAGAGCGGCGAGTACTACCAGGCGATCCCCTACACCGACCGCCTCAACTACGCGAGCCCGTTGATCAACAACGTCGGCTACTGCCTCGCCGCCGAAAAGCTCTTCGGGATCACGGCGCCGAGCCGCGCGCAGTACCTGCGCACGATCGCCTGCGAGCTGTCGCGCATGAGCGATCATTTCACGTGCATCGGCGCCGCCGCGCTCGAGCTCGCGGCGTTGACGCCGTTTCTCTACTGCGTCCAGGCGCGTGAGCAGATCTGGGATTTGCACGAGTCGTTGTGCGGCGCGCGCGTGACCACCAATTACGTGCGCATCGGCGGCCTGCAGAGCGATCTGCAGCCCGGATTCGCGGAGCTCTGCCGCGCCAAGGTCGCCTCCGCCTTGCGGCTCTTCGGCGACGTCGACGAGCTGCTGACGAAGAACCCGATCTTCCGCGATCGCATGGAAGGTACGGGTGCCTTGCCGGCGGAGACGCTGCTCGCATACGGCGTGACCGGACCGCTGCTGCGCGCCGCCGGCGTGCCCTACGACGTGCGCCGAGCCGAGCCGTACTTGGTCTACGATCGGCTCGACTTCGACGTGCCCGTCGGTGCCAGCGGCGACAACTACGACCGCTACCTCGTTCGATTCGCGGAGTTGCGCCAGAGCGCACGCATCATCGAGCAGGCGCTACGCGATCTTCCGGACGGGCCGGTCGACGTCGAAGATCCGCGGTTTCGCTGGCCTGCGAAGGGCAAGGTCTTCAATCGCATGGAGGAGCTGATCGATCAGTTCAAGCTCGTCACCGAGGGCATGCGACCGCCCGCGGGTGAAGTCTACCAGGCCGTCGAAGGCGCGAACGGGGAGCTCGGCTTCTATCTCGTCAGCAACGGCACCGGAAAACCATGGAAGTGCCGTTGTCGCGCCCCGAGCTTCAGCAACACCCAGGCGCTGCGCGACATGATACAGGGCGCGCTTCTCGCCGACGTGATTCCGACCTTTGACATGGTGAACATGATCGGCGGCGAGTGCGATCGATGAGCGCGGCCGTCGGCGGTGCCGCTGTGCTTTCCGACGCGGTGAGGGACGCCATTCGGGCGGAGGTGGGCAAGTACCCGCAACCGCGTTCGGCGCTCCTCATCGCGCTCCACCTGGTGCAGGACGAGCTCGGCTACGTACCGCTCGAGGCGCAGCGTGAGGTTGCCGGCCTCCTCGGCATCCGGCCGATCGAGGTGCGCGAGGTGGTCACGTTCTACCCGATGTACCACGAGCATCCCGTCGGGCGGCGGAACATCCAGGTCTGCGTCAACATCGCCTGCGCGCTCGCGGGCGCCCGCCAGGTGGTGCGTACGCTCGAGGAACGGCTCGGCGTCGCCGTCGGCGAACGCACGAGCGATGGTGCGTACTCACTCGAGGAGGTGCAGTGCCTGGGTTCGTGCGGGACGGCGGTGTGCGTGCAAGTGAACAACGAGCCGTACATCGAGGGTGTGCGGCCGGACGGGATCGCCGATCTCCTCAAGAGGGTCTGCTAGTGGCGGTCGAGCGCTACCTGTTGCCGCCCGAGGGAAGCGACCAGCGACCGCTCGCCGCGTACCGTCAGGCCGGAGGGTACGCAGCCGCGGCGCGGGCGCTGCGGGAGATGACACCCGAGGCGGTCGTCGAGGAGGTGAAGGCATCGGGGTTGCGCGGCCGTGGCGGTGCCGGTTTCACTACCGGCCAGAAGTGGAGCTTCATGCCGAAGCCCGGCGGCCCGAAACCCAGCTATCTCGCCTGCAACGCCGACGAGAGTGAGCCCGGGACCTTCAAGGACCGCCAAATCATGGAGCGCAACCCGCACCTCTTTCTCGAGGGGCTGATCATCGCCGGGTACGCGATCCACGCGCGGGCGGCCTACGTCTACATCCGTGGCGAGTATGTCACCGCGTTTCGCATCCTTTCCAAGGCACTCGGCGAGGCACGCGACGCCGGCCTGCTCGGCAAGGGGCTCTTCGGGACCGACCGCGAATACGACGTCCATCTGATGCGCGGCGCCGGGGCGTACATCTGCGGCGAAGAGACCGGAATGATCGAGTCCGCGGAGGGACGGAAGGGACAGCCGCGCAAGCGTCCTCCGTTTCCGGCGGTGTACGGTCTCTGGGGGTGTCCAACGACCGTCAACAACGTCGAGACGGTATCGCACGTGCCGGCGATCATCATGCGCGGTGCCGCCTGGTTCAAGTCGATCGGTACGCCGACGAGCACCGGGAACACGCTCTTCGGCGTGAGCGGACACGTCAACCGACCCGGTGTCTACGAGCTGCCTCTCGGTACAAGGTTGCGGGAGATCATCGAGACGCACGCCGGAGGGGTGCGCGGCGGCCGCGCGCTCAAGGCGATCATACCGGGCGGCGTCTCCATGCCGGTGCTGTCTGCGGAGCAGGTGGACGTTGCGATGGATCACGAGTCGCTGAAGCAGGTCGGCACGCTCTTGGGAACCGGCGGTATCGTGGTCATGGACGAGACCGCGTGCATGGTACGCGCGGCGATCGTCATCGGCCGCTTCTTCCGCCACGAAACCTGCGGCCAGTGTACGCAATGCCGCGAGGGCACCGCCTGGCTGTACCAGCTGCTGCGTCGCATCGAGGCGGGGGAAGGATGCGACGCCGACCTAACGACGATCGAATCGGTCGGCGGCTACATGGAGGGGCAGACGATCTGTGCCTTGTCCGACGCCGCGGCCTGGGCGGCGACGGGATTCTTGCGACGCTTCCGCCCCGAGTTCGAGGCGCACGTTCACGAACGACGATGTCCGTTCCCGGAGAGCTTCGAGGTATGAGCGCGAGCGAGCCTGCCATCCGTCGCAACTTGATCGTGCAGCGCTGGGGCACGCCGCAGGTGACGATCGGGAGCCTGAACGAGCCGCGCGAGCGCTCGGAGAACGGCGTCACGTTCAACGAAAAGTGGGTGTATCGCGTGCCCGAGCACGGGACGGAGGCCGCGCACGACCGCATCATCTACTGGCTGCGGTACGATTTCGTCGCCGCATTTTTCGTCGAGCCCGACGGTCGCGTCGTGCGAGCGGATCCGCGCACACTGCTGGTCGGTTTGCGCGATCGTCTCTATCACGCACCGCCGCGCGGCAATCGTGCCGACGCCTGACGGTGGCATTCGGCCGTCGGGGTCTTCTGCGTGCGACCGGTGCGCGTTTCCTCGAACGCGCCCGCGATGACTCGTCGCGTTGCGTACGCGCTCCGTCGAAGACGTATCGCAAGTATCACCTCAAATGGTGATTGACCCCCGCCGTGCGACGGTCGTACAGTCGCCTCGCTCCGACACTCCCACCTGATCCGTGAGGGTTCCACATGTTGCAAGCGCGGATCGTTTCGACGCGCGGCTCACTCTACTTCGCGGCCGAGGCTACGCCGTACGACCTCGAGAACTTGCGCACGCACATTCGCGACTTTCAGACCGCGAAGGCGAGCGACGTCCGGTTGGAGCTGAGCCTCGATCGTGGGGGAGCCGACGACGTCATGACGTTGCAACTGTCGGCGTGGCTGCGTCGACTCGCCGCCGACGGGGTTCAGGTGAGTGTGCGCACGCCGGCCGAGCTCGTGGGCGGCACCGCAGTGGTGCGCTCGCATCCGCGTCGATGACTCGCGTCGCGCTCACCTGGGCGTACATCGGTCGCGTTTGATTGCGCATTGCGCGCGCCGCGGGCGCGCGACGGCCTCCGATGCAGGGGGATGGCGTGCGGCGTCACTTCTTTCGCCGTCGGCCGTGGGAGCGGTGGTAGCGATCGAGTCCTTCGTTCAGCAGCGCCAAGATCACCTCGCGCTTCTTCGCCTTCAAGTCCTTCGCCAACCGATCGATTCTGCTCGTCAGCTCCTTCGGGACGTAGAGCGCGAGCAGTTTGGTTTCACTTTCCCGTTCTCGTCCGTACAGGTCTTGGAGTCGCAGATTGGCGTTCATCGAGACCTCCTCACACCGCTTCCGGCGGGCACGCGACCCGAACGCGGGAGCTACATGCGAATGTAGCGGTGGCGGTATCGCGAGACAAGTGTGCCGCCGTAGACGCCGCCGTACGGTCGTTCGCTATGTCGCACGCGGGTATCGCAGACCGTCTGTGCGACGCTCGCGAGGCGACATGCACTCGCGTTGCGGGTGCCGCACGCGACCGCCCGCGGTGGAGCGTCCCGTGCGGCGGGCGTGATCAGCGTTCGAGCTGAATCGTTCCGCGCGCGTGATCGACGGAGTAGCGGCGGAATTGATTGAGGAAGCTCAAACCGATGATGCCGACGAGCGGCGGCTCGACCGCGTCCATCACGACCGCCTCGACGCCGCCGAGGCGCGCATCCTCGATTTGAATCGAATCGAGCCGGACCAAGTCGGCCTCGACCTCACCATTGGCGGTGGCGACCGCGACGGTTGCACCGACGACCGGCGTGACCCCGAGGCGTTGCGCCGTCTTGCGCGTCAACACGCAATAGGAGGAACCGGTGTCGATCAGCATCGGTCCACGGAGTGCGTCGTTCAACGTGCCATCGACGATGAGGTGAGTCGCGCCCCCTGAGAGCGGGATGTGATGACGGGACGGGGCCCCGGTCGGGACACGGGTCGGACTGCGATCGGGCGGCGGGGCCACTCGTGCCACGTCCTCCACGGGCCGCTCGTCACGCCAACGGAACTGTGCGCTTGCCGAAGGACCGAGGACGAGGACGGCGCCGATCCCGAACGCGCCGAGCCAGCGGCGCGCTCGGCGTTCAGACACCGGCCGCGGCACTGAGTCGGTGCTGCTCGAGCAGAATCTTGATCTTCCGAACCAGATCGGCACCGCTGAAGGGCTTGGTGATGTAGTACTCGGCGCCCATTGCGAGCCCTCTCTCGACGTCGTCCTGGGTCGACTTCGCGGTCAGGAAGATCACTGGGACGTGCCGTGTACGCTCCTGGCTCTTCATGAATTTGAAGACTTCGTAGCCGTCGACCTCGGGCATCATGATGTCGAGGATCACGAGATCGACGTCCGAATCGCCGAGGAACTGGATCGCCTCCCTGCCTCCCAGGCATTTCGTCGGGCGCATCCCCTCGACGCGCAGTCTCGTCTCCACTAACTCGGCGATCATTGGATGGTCCTCGACGATGAGGACCCGCGTGCCGTGATCGTGGCCTGCCTTCATCTGTCTTTTCGCTTCCATGATTCGCCTCGTGTGGTTGAACGTCTCACCGATGCTCGTTGGCGTCGTCCGGCGCCGCTCGTCATGGCGCTTTTCCGCCGATCAGCGTGGTGAGGTCGTCGCCGATGGCACCTCGCATCAGCAGCAGTGCGGCGGCGATGCCGAGTACGATGACGGCGAGGACGATCGCGTACTCGGTCACCGCCTCGGCGCGCGTTCCGCGAACGAGCGCGTGCAGTCGACCCCTGCGCCGGCGTCCGGTCGCGAGTGTGTGCGATCGGTCCATCACGAGATCCCGTACTTCTCGAGCTTGCGATAGAGGGTGCGCCGGCTCAGCCCGAGGAGGCGCGCGGCCTCCATGCGCTTCCCCCCCGCGGCCTCGAGCGCCTTGCGGATCTGGTCGCGCTCCGCCGCCTGGATCGTGAGGTCGAACTCGGGCGCGAGCGCCAGCGGCGCGGGCATGGCGGCGAGCGCCGCAGCTTCGGGCGCGGCGCTGAAAAACTGCACCGGCAGATGCTCGGGCAGGATCACCGGTCCGTGCACCACGATCAGCGCGCGCTCGATCACGTTCAGCAGCTCGCGGATGTTTCCCGGCCACGAATAGGTGCGGAACACCTGCAGGACGGGCTCGGAGATCTCGCTGACGTCCTTCTGCAGCCGACGCGACAGCCGGGCGAGAAAGTGATCGCACAAGAGATCGACGTCCTCGATCCGCCGTCGCAGTGGCGGCAGGGTGATCCCGCCGACGTTGAGGCGATAGTAGAGGTCCTCGCGGAACTCACCCGTTTCCACCATGGCGGCGAGGTTGCGATTGGTGGCGGCGATGATGCGAATGTCGATGCGAATCGCCTCGGGCGAGCCGACGCGCTTGATTTCGCGATTCTCGATCACGCGTAGCAACTTCGCCTGCACCGCCGGCGAAAGCTCGCCGATTTCGTCGAGAAAGATGCTGCCGCCGTGCGCCGACTCGAAAAGGCCCTTGCGGTCACGATCGGCGCCGGTGAAAGCGCCGCGCACGTGGCCGAAGAGCTCGCTCTCGAGCAACGTCGGCGCGAGCGTCGTGCAGTTGCAGATGACGAGTGGGCGCTCCTTGAGCGGGCTCAAGTCGTGCAACGCACGCGCAACGAGCTCCTTGCCGGTGCCGCTCTCGCCGGTGAT
>JBGOSW010000061.1:0-22578 GCA_041476145.1 Binatia bacterium | reverse complement strand
GACCCCGGTCCCGTGAAGCGAGGTCCGATCCGCGACGCGGTGTCGATGGCGCACGACGTCGCCTACTCGGAGCTGCACACGAAAGCGCTCGTCTGCGCCGGCTGCCACGAGTTCCGCAACCGCGACGGCGTCCCGATCATCACCACCTACTCGGAGTGGGAGCAGAGCGCGGCCGCGAAGGACGGCCGCACCTGCCAGACGTGCCATATGGGGCTCACGCGAGCGAACGTAGTCGACCCGAAGGTGAAGCGCCTGGCGATGTCGCGGGTGAACCTGCACGAGGTTCCGGGCGGCCACTCGCTCGAGCAGCTCCACAAGGCGCTCGCGGTCACCATGCGGCCGAGCCGCGACGGGAACGACCTCGTGCTCGAGATCCAGATCGCGAACAAGGGGGCCGGGCACGCGGTTCCCACCGGCATGCCGGGACGCCGGGTGATCCTCGCCGTGGACGTGCGGACGAGCGACGGCAAGAGCGCCAGCGAGACGCGGACCTATGCCCGCGTGTTCCGCGATGCGGCGGGGAAGCCGGTCGAGCGCGACGGCCAGTGCTTCGCGCCCGGCGTGAGCCTCGCGAGCGATACGCGGATCGGGCCCGACGAGCAACGCGTGGAAACCCTCCGCTTCCCGATCTCGCCCGAGGCCACTGCGCAGGTGATGCTGCGGCTCACCTACGAGCATGCGCCGACGGGCGGCGCGGAGGACCGGACCTGGCTCATGATCTATTCGGAGGAGCGCACCGTTCCGCCCGCGGTTCCCTGAGCCGGTGGCGACTCGGGGCCCCAACGCCGCGAGGCTGCTCCGTCAGGCGGCCGCGACGGCGTCGTTGCCCGACGTGAGCCCCACGTGGCGGCGAAGCCGTTCGAGCCAGCGCTGCACGCCGGCGTCGTCGGGCCAGTCTCGCCAGTTGGCGAGAAGCTCGCGCACGCCCGTCGCGTCGTCGGCGAGGAGGGCGCGTTGCGCGCGGTCGACGGCTTCCCACCGGCGGCGCTCCGCGGCGTCGGTGAGCGGGGCGACGACTTTGGAATCGCCGCCGTCGGGGGTGCGCGCGGCGAGCCCCGCGGGGACGAAGACGGTGTCCTCGTCGCCGATCCGCCACCACAGCCGTCCCCAGCGCTCCAGCAGCCGCAGGCCGTTCGCTTGGTCGTGGTCCTTGCGTCCCGGCGTCTGGCTCTCGAGGTGGTAGAGCGCGCTCTGCGGTTGGTAGATGACCTTGTCACCGCGCTGGCGGACCTTCAGACAGAAGTCGACGTCTTCGTAGCCGTTCACGAAGCCCTCGTCGAAGCCGCCGATCGACTCGAAGACCGTCCGGCGGACCGCCATGCAGGCGCCCGTGACGCACTGGAGCTCGCGCCGCGTGTTCACCGCCGGCGCGGTCGCGGCGGCGCGGTAGAAAGCATGGTACGGGATCGGAAGCTCACGCCCGAAGATCACCCCCGCGTGCTGAATGGTGTCGTCGGCGAAAAGTAACTTGCTGCCGACGACCGCGACGGTGGGATCAGCGTCGAGCTCGGCGAGAAGGTGTCGGAGCCAGCCCGGCAACGGAATGGTATCGTTGTTGAGGAAGACCAGATGGCGGCCGCGCGCCGCACGCGCTCCCTGGTTGCACGCGGCCGCGAAGCCGCGGTTCTCGGCATTGCGGAGCACCTGGACGTCGCCGCCCAGCGACTCGAGGAGCGCGGCGGTGCCGTCGCTCGACGCGTTGTCGACGAGGATCACCTCGTAGGTCACACCCTGCGTGACCTCGGCCAGGTTCACCAGGCATTGCTCGGTGAGCTCGGCGCGGTTGAACAGCGGCATGATGATCGAGCAGTCGAACCCGGCCGATCGGCTTGCCACGTGCGTACTCTGGCTCGCCGCCTGCTCTCGCAAGCCGCAGAGGAACTGCTCGCGAGCCTGGACGAGATTCGGCCGTCCGACCACGTCCGACGCGCTCTTCTGGTAGACGATCTCGGCGGTGCGCAGGAAGTCCGCCTGCATGCTGCTGGTCATCGAGGAGCCGTCGAGGCGGTGGGTGAACTCCGCCGTGATGGTCGGGAGATGCCGAAACGGGAAGCGCGCCGACATCCGCACCCACAGGTCCCAGTCCTCGTGCGACGTCAGCGACTCGTCGAACCCTCCCACCGCCTCGAGGCAGGCGCGGTCGTGCATGACGCACAGCACGGGGAAGCAGTTGAGGACGAGCAGCCGATCGCGGTCGAAGTCGTGGGAGTAGGGCCGATCGCGCGCTACCGTGACGTAGCGGTCGTCTCGCTTCACCTGCGTGACGCGGAGGGCGTCGGTATAGGCGACGCGATGCTCGCCACCCTCGAGCGCCGCGACCAGCGTCTCCAGGTGCTCCGGGTAATAGCGATCGTCGTCGTCGAGGTAGGCAAGGTACTTGCCGCGCGCCACACCGACGCCCGAGTTCCGTGCCGCCGCGAGCCCGCGATTGGTGGCGTGCCGGACGTACGTGATGCGCCCGTCGGGGTCGAGCGCGCGGACGACGTCATTCACGTCGGCCCCGGCGTCGTTCACGACGATGATCTCGAAGTCGCGATGGGTCTGCTGGAGCACGCTCTCGAGCGCGTGGCGCAGCGTGTCCGGCCGATCGTGCGTCGGGACGATGACCGAGACCATCGGCGTCGCTCGCGGCGGCTTGGGGTTTGCCGGCGGTGGTGCCGCCGTGCGCGGCGAGGGCGATCGCGGCGGTGCCGCGGACGGTGACGGGGTGCGCACCGGCGGTGCGCTCGGCAGGCTCGCGCCCACGGGCGGCGTCGATGCCGTTGCGTCGCTGAACGAGAACACGCGTCGGAGGCCGCGCTCACGCTCGAACAGCTCGACGCCGTTCCAGTTGATCGTGGACGGGACGATCGCCGCGGCCGCATCGGTTCGCCCGTGCGCCGCGGCCGCTTCGAGCGCGAGCACCAACCGGCGGAGGTCGGCGTGGGGCGTGCTTCGCAACGCTTCCAGGCAGCGCCGCACCTCCTCCCAACGACCGGCCCGTCCGCAGGCGATGGCGAAGTGCGCGAGCGCGATCGGCTCGGGCCGTATCGAGCAGGCCGCTTCCAGGAACGATACCGCCAGGTCCACCGGCGCCCAGGGCGACTGCAGCAGCGCGGTCCCGAAGTCCAAGCAGGCGTAGAATTCGGCCTCGGCGCGGTCGCCGCAGGCGGGCAATGTCGGGAAGAGCTCGTGCATGTCGAGCCTGCCGCCGCGGCGCGCGAGCGCGCCCGCGACCACGCCCCGGCTCGCCTGCGCGATGCGCTCGCGCTTCGTCGCGGTCATGCTGTCGTCGTGCAGCCGGTAGTAATAGAGGATCTCCGGGACGTAGACCGCGGGATGGCGCTCGACGAGGCGGAGCCACATGTCCCAGTCCTCGGCGCCTTCGAGGGAGGAATCGTACGGCCCCGCCGCCTCCTGGCAGGAGCGGCGATACATGAAGGCCGCGATCCCGGGATTCTGCTTGAGCAACGAGCGCACGCTCACGTCCTGATCGCGATGAATGCCGGTGATCCGGCCCGCGTCGTCGATCCAGGCGAACGCAGAATACGCGAAGCCGGCATCGCGGTGATGGTCGAGCGCGGCCACCAGCGCTTCGAGAAACATCGGCGCGCAGGAGTTGTCGGCCGACACCCAGGTCAGCAGCTCGCCCCGGGCGCGCGCGAAGCCCGCGTTCAGCGCCGCGGGGAGGCGCTGGTTTTCTTGGTGGATCACCACGACGCGCGGATCGGTGAGCGCATCGAGATACTCGCGCGTCCCGTCGGTCGACCCGTCGTCGACGACGATCAACTCGAAGTCCGTGTAGGTCTGTGCGAGCAGGCTTCCGATCGCGTGCGGCAGGAAGCGGCGATGATTGTAGACCGGCAGGACGACTGAGACCCGCGGTGCGGGAGAACTGCGGGTGGCGAGCAGGTCATCGGCGATCGGCACCTTCGAGAGCAGCACGATGGGACGCTGATAGTCGGCGCTCTGGCCGAGCACCTGCCCGAACGGCATGCCGAGGCCCTGACTGATGGCCTCGATCTCGGCCTGCCACGAGCGACCGTCGTAGCACTCCGGCTGGCTCGCCATCTCGAGCATCACATAGCTGGGCGCGAGGGCGGCGAGATCGGCGAGAAACCGCTCCTTGCTCCGGATGTGATGGTACATCGAGTAGATGGTGACGAAGTCCACGTGCTCGCCGGCAAGCCGTGCTGCCAGCGAATCGTCACCGCAGACGGCGCAATGAAAGGCGACGTTCTCGATGCCGGCGAGGAACGCCAGCGCCTTCGAGAGTTCGACGTACTTGTCGAAGGCCTCGACGCCGATCGAACGCCGTACGCGTGGCTGCCGCGCCATCGCGACGTTGAACATGCCGACGTTGCTGCCGATGTCGAGGTGCGTGTACGGGCGATCGAACAGACGGGCGGCGACGCGGGTGATGACGGGAATGCGCGGGTCGTCGACCGGCCGTTGTCCCGCGATCGCGAGACCCGGGATTTGAATCGATTGGTAGACGCGTTCGTCCTTGCCGTGATCGAGCGCCGTCAGGAAGGGGCAGGACGAATCGAAGTTGCAGGACTTGATCAAGGGCTCGAG
Organism: Binatia bacterium; assembly: GCA_041476145.1. GTDB lineage: Bacteria > Desulfobacterota > Binatia > UTPRO1 > UTPRO1 > DP-19. Next base: position 18,021 of record JBGOSW010000061.1, on the reverse strand, counting down.
GCGCGCTCTCACGAGGTCGACGACGACCGCGCGCAGGCGCGCCAGGCAGGTGAGCCCGCCGACGCGGTTCTCGCCGGCGGGCATCTCGCCGACGTCGCCGCAGGCCGTCTTCCCGACTGCATCGAGCGATTGCGCGAAGGGCTCCGCCTGTCGGAGGTCGCGCGCCTCCTCGAAGTCGGCGAGCACCGGTGTCTCGCCGCGGAAGAGGATGTTTTTTTCGTGCAGGTCGGTGTGAACGATGCCGCGCTCGTAGAGCGCGTGGACCGCCGCTTCGACGTGCGTGAACACCTCCGTGAGGGCGGCCGGCCCGAGCCCCGGCACCACCGCGTCGAACGGCGTCAGCCACTCGAGGAGCAAGAACGCGTGATCGCCGTCCTCGACGTACCCGTGCACGGCCGGAACGAACGACAAGCCCGCCAGGCGCAGCAGAAAACGATACTCGTTCCGCAACGACGGCTCGGACGAGAACGCCGGCTCGGTCTCGAGCTTGCTCTCGACCGTGACCGCCAGGTGCTTCACCTTCAGAAAGTAGGTCGCGGACGGCGTGGTCACCTTGAAGAGCGTGGCGCCGCCCCCGGGCTCCCACGGTCGCGCCAGCGGCGTGAGCTCGCACGCGACGTCGGCGACGAGCGCGCGGACCACGCGCGTCAAACGGGCGGGATCGGCGAGGATCGCGTCCAGATGTCGCTGCTTGTTCTCGAGCGCGATGGGATTGAACTGCATGCGCGATCTCCTCAGAGGGCGGCGGTCGCCGCGGCGTCGGAGGTCGCCGTCGCCGCGGACCGCGGGGGATTGCGCCCCATCCAGCAAATGAACAGCCCGTCGGGCTGCCGCTGCTCGTCGTAGCCCACGTAGTCGGCCTCCACCGCCAGCCCCAGCGAGGTGAGCATGGCGGTGAGCTCGTGGGCGTCGAACCAGCGCTCCCAGCTCGGCATCGCGAGCGCGCCGAGCTTCTGCTTGTTCTTGTCGATGATCACGATCGTCCCGCCGGGCGCGAGGACGCGCACCAACTCGCGCACCGCTTCGGGAATCTGGACCGCATGCTCCAGCGCCTCGATGCAGAGCACGGCGTCGAAGTGGCCGTCTGGGAAGGGCATGTCGAGCAAGCTGTTCTGTACCCTGGCGATGCCGGCCGGGACGTGCCGCAGCATCTCCGCCGAGACGTCGAGCGCGGTAATGGCGGCGTCGGGCCAGCGACGCTGCAGCAGGGCGGCATAGCGACCCTTGCCTGCGCCGGCGTCGAGGACACGCTTGCCGTTCAGCGGGCCGAGTCGTTCGAGAACGGCGCGGGCGCGGCCGTCGTGGTCGGCGATATCCGTGCGATAGTCGGTCGCGGTGCGATCGAAATGGCTCGCGATCCGGCACTGCTCGGCCTCGACCGCGTACTTCACGCCCCAGGCAGGCTCCTCGGTCGGGAAGTAGGCGGCGCCGACCCCGTACGAGCCGAAGAAGCCGCCGCTCGGATTCTGCAGCGTCGTGAGGAACGCGAGCGCGCGCTCGGCGCGTGCGCTCTCACCGAGACGGAACCAAACCTGCGCCAACTGGGCGACGCCGGTGGCGCACACCCACGGGACGTCGCTGTAGGCCGGCACCGCGCCGTTCTCCTGCTGGAAGCGCGCCACGTCGGCCATGCCTCGTCGCGCCTCCTCGCCGCAGCCGAGCTCCCACAGCGCTTCCTGGATGTACGCGTAGAAGTGCGTCAGAAGATTGGGCGCGTCGAAGCGCATGTCGCGCACGATGCCCAGGTAGTAATCGCGACTCTTCTCCACGAATCGGCGATAGCGCGGCTCGTGGAGGAGCTCGCCGGCGGCGCGCAGCGGGGCCAGCACGTAGAGATGAATCGCTTCGCTCACCTCCCCGCGCGGTCCGAGGCTCCAGGCGCCGCCGGGCGGCGGCACCGGCAGCCGGCCGCTGTGTGGGTTTCCGGTGGCGACGAGCCAGTCGCAGGCGCGGCGCAGCGGCGTTTCGAGCGCCGGATGCGTCGGCAGCAGCGCGGCCCAGCCGCGCACCACCTGGCCGGTGTCGAACGCAAAGGCGTGGTCGCCGCCGGGAGCGGTGAACGCGCCGTCCGGACGCTGCACCGAGACCAGCCACGCGGCGAACTGCCGCGCCAACTCGCGCTCGCCGACGCCGAGAAGCGTCGGAATGAAGTACCCGGTGACCTCGGGGTACGAAACGCGTTGCTTGGAAGAGACGACGATTCCGCCTCCGGCGATCGCGTGTCGCCGAATCCACCGCACCGCTCCTTGCAGCACCGCGCCTCCTTCTCCCCGTCAGCCGCAGATCAAGGCTTGATGGCGCTCTTGCGTCTGAGCACCAGGTACTCTCGCATTTCAGAGGCGTACATTCCTTCGTCCACGTCATCGATCAGACCCGACCGCAACAAATCGAAATGGCCGAGCAGGAACCGCTTTTGTTCCGCCCACTCCGGATGGCAGTCCAACTCGTGGCTTTCCAGGAGAAGAACGCCCCCGGGCCGCAGGAGCCGCAGGATCTTGGCGACGAATTGTTGGAAGCTGAGGGACACCCACCCGTGCACGGCACAGGCGACCACGCAGTCGTAGGCCCGATCTTCGGAGAAGGTCTCGGCGGAGCTGATACGGAAATCGCAGTTCGTCCTGCCGAGATACGTCCCGACCATTTGCCCGATCGCCACGTACGCCGCATCGACGTCGAAGGCGGTGACGTCGCGGACGCGTTCCGACATTTCGAGGGAGAGGAATCCGTTGTTGCATCCCATTTCCAAGACGCTCGTGGTCTCACCGATGAATTGTCCCAAGCCGTAGGCCGCGAATCGTTTTTCGGTGGGGCGTTTTCCCAGTAGGCCCACCCTGCCGTATCCTTGGTAGAGGCGTACCACCGGTATCTTGGTCTTGGACGAGAAGGGCGCACTGAACGATTGCGGCTGTGCGCGCATGAGGCGGCGGACTCTGCACTGCAATGCCGTCAAGCCGTCGCAACGAGCGATCAGCTCTTCCTGCCAGGCCGAAAGGCTGGAGAGTTCCTCTCCATTGAAGAGTTTTCGGAAGACGTCGTCCGAACTGCGGTTCTCTTCGAAGCTGAGGGCGTACGGGATGCGCTCCAATCCCAAGGCGATGGAAGCCGCCACCCTGTGGATGCCGTTCTTGAGCGTGTGCTCCTGGGGATTCGCGTAGACCGCTCGGGAACGATCGAATCCGTTCTCGCGGATGCCGTCTATCAAGGCTTTGAATGTCGGGGCGGAGTGCTCCTTTTGCTCGTTGAAATGGTGGATGAACCTTTCGTACATCCGGGAGGCCTGGGATTCGCGGCCTTCCAGGTGATCCTGGGCAAACCGGCAATAGAGCGAGAGGCCGAGACGATCACCGAGCAGCACGCGGGGATCGAAGGTGCGTATGCTATCCATCCGGGCGGCAGACGCGGCTTCACCGGCGGATGTTTCCCTCGGTGCCGGCGTTCGCTGAACGCCGCGTTCCGCGGCTGGCCAGTAGCGAGAGTCGCGTGAAGTTCCTGAAGACGTCGTCATGCCCCCTCCCCTCCGCTGTTCGCATCAGCGGGGAGCAAGACGGATGCCACGACCGCGACTTGCGAAAGCAGCGCGGCAACCGGCGCCGCGCACGCAGGCCGCGGCAGGTGCCGGAAATCTGAGCCGTTCCGCGAAGGCCGTCAGCAAATTGACGCGGTCGCCGCATCGACTTGTGAGGCTTTCACCAGCGGAGTAGGAACGGTTCGCTCGCGGGGCGCGCTCAGAAGACATCATGACGATCAAGCCGGGCCTCAACGACTTACTCTGGATGGCCGCCGGCGCGGCAATGCTGCTCGTGCTCGTGCTGGCGGTGCAGTATCTTCACCAAGCGCAGAACCCGACCGAGCAGCTCGCCTTCAAGGCGAGGAAGATCGAATTGGTGGATCGGATGCGCCTGGACCTGGCCTCGGCGTCCGAGGCTGAGAAGAGCGCCGTCATGGCCATCACCGACGAGGACTCGCAGACCTTCGCGGATCAAGCGCGTGCGGCCAGCGCGGCGGTGGAGCGAGGGCGGAAAGAGTTGCTCCTGCAAACGGGCGCCCCCCAGGGTGAGAAGGCGCTTCTCGGCCAGTTCTCCCAGGTCTTCGCCGAGTTCCAGCGCATCGACGACGACGTATTGAGCCTGGCGGTCAAGAACACGAATCTCAAGGCTTCCAGCCTGGCGTTCGGTCCCGCCGCAGAGGCGCTGAAAGAAATGGACGCGGCGCTCTCCCACCTCGTGGCGGAGGGCGCCACCTCCCCCGACGCCGCGAAGGTGACGATGCTCGCCGTCGGCGCCAGGGTCGGCGCGCTGCGCGTGCAGACCATGCTCCCGCCGCACATTGCGGAGGAAAGCGACCAGAAGATGGACGAGATGGAAGCGCGGATGGCGAAGGAAGAGCAGGAAGTCGGCGCCGATCTAGAAGGCTTGGCCGCGCTCCAAACCTCGAGCGCGAACCCAGACCTTCAGACGGCTAGGTCGCGCTGGATGCGGTTCGGCGAGATCAAGGCGCAAATCCTCAAGCTCTCGCGCGAGAACACCAACGTCCGATCCTTGACCATCTCCCTGGACCGCAAGCGCAAGGTGATGAGCATGTGCCAGGACGCTTTGGCCGCCTTGCGGCAAGCCATCCAGGAAGAGCCCATCGCGGGCGTGACCTACGGGCGCCCGGCCAAGCCGCGATAGTTGACCCACGGTAGGTATCGGTTGCCGCGCTGAGAACCCCTCGCGGCCGCCTGAGCGGGGCCCCGGGTGGACTCCGCGCGGACCGCCCGGGCGAGAGGGTTCCTCGGCTAAGGCGTCTCTTTCTCCTACGGAGTCATCGTCGGCGTGGGAGTCGGCGTCTCCGTGGGCGTCTCGGTGGGCGTCGCCGTCACTGTGGGGATCGGTGTGTCGGTGGGTGTCGCCGTCACTGTGGGGATCGGCGTGTCGGTGGGCGTCACCGTCACGGTGACGGTTGGCGTTGCGGCCACCGTCGCCGTCGCGCTAGGTGTAGGCGTCGCTGCCGCCGATGGGGTTACCGTCGCTGTCTCGGCGGGCGTCGCCGTGGGGGTCGGTGTCCCGGGAGTCGGCGTCGGGACGGCCGGGCAGAACGCGCTTCGCGACTGACGTCCCACCAAGCCCAGAAGATAGTTCGCGAGCGGAGTCTGGACGGCGAGCAGATCCTCCACTTGGCACTCGTGGTGTTTCACGATGCAGTCCGCGACGTCCGGCACGTCGACGACCGTCACACCGACCTGCGCACAACTCGCGGTGAAATCCGGCAGGATGAATCCCAGCCCCGGCTCGCTGAAGAGATCGATCGCGCTCAGGTCGGGCGACGTGCACTTGGAGCCGATCGTGGCGATGAGCTTGTCTTCGGCGGCGCTGATTTTCGCGAACTCCTTGTCACAGGTGGTAGTCGCCTTCGGAAGACACTTGGCGTCGGCGGGCTTGAGCTGCACGCAGTTTAGGACCGCGTCGACGCACTTCTTGAGGCTCGCCTGCTTCTTGGTGACGAAGGTGTTCGCGGCCTGCTCCAGACCCTTCGCGCACTTGACCGCCGCCTTCGCGGCGGCTCCGAAGAGCCCCGGACGTGGTGTCGGTGTAGCAACCTGCGCATGCGCAGCCGACGAAACCATTCCGATCAGGACGATCGTGACGACGAGCGCGCGGACCATATTGGACCCCCAATTTCAGCGTTGAGATAAAGTCCATACTCGTCTGAACCACGTGGGGCAAGTTTCGAGCGATCCCGGTGTCGTGCCGGAGTGTTGCGACACCTCATGCGACACCTCAAGCGTATCGCAGCAGGATCTTCCCGTCGGCGCGATCACAGCTCTTGCGCATCGCCGCCGTGGCCTCTTCGAAGGGGAAGCGCTGCGTGATCATTGGTTCGATATGGAGCAGGCGGCGCTCGAGTAGGCGGAGGATGTTGGGGAAGCAACCGCCGCCGGCGTGACCGCGTGCGCCGGAGATGTGCGCGGCCTGGGTGACGAGCGTGTCGAGCCGTACGGGCGCGTAGAGACCGGTTCGACCGAGATAGACGAGCTTCGCTCCGGGGGCCAAGGCGCGCTCGATCTCGGGCATGGTCTCGAGCGCCGCGCCGGCGGCCTCGACCACCATGTCCGCGCCCCAGCCGCGCGTCGTGGAGAGGATCGCTTCCGCGGCGGAAACGGTGCGCGGGTCCCAGACCTCGTCCGCCCCGAGGGCTACGGCGACGCTTCGGCGTTCGGGGATGGGCTCGAAGGCGAGGACTGTGGCGGCGCCGGCGGCGCGCGCGAGCGCGATGGCACCGAGGCCGACTGCGCCGCAGCCGAACACGGCGACGTGGGCGCCCGGGTCGAAGCCGCGCGCCGATACGAACATCCCATTGTAGGAAGCGGCGATCGGCTCCACGAGCGCAGCGATCTCGAGGGCTCGGTCCGCGTCGCCGACGGTGTCGGCGAGCGGGCCGAGGTTCCAGAGGAAGCGCTCTTTGGCGGTGATCCAGGTGGCAAAGGCGCCGGGCGCCGAGAAACCCACCATGTCGAGCTCTCGGCACTGATTCGGCCGCCCGCGCCGGCACGCCTCGCAAACGCCGCAGTAGAGCATTCCCTCGGCGACGACCAGGTCGCCGCGGCGCAGGTTTCGAACGTCGGGACCCACCTCCACGACCTCGGCGGTGTACTCGTGCCCACCGATGCACGGCGCCCGCACGGGACCCGAGAACAGGACGTAGCCGTCGGCGTCTTGCTCATAGCAGTGGGTATCGCTCCCGCAGATCCCGCACGCCCGGACCCTGAGGAGCACGTCGTCCCGCGCGGGAGTGGGGTCGGGCACGTCCGCCGCGACGAATCGGGGATGACGCCAGACCCGCGAGGCCGTCGTGGCCTTGCGCGTCTCGACCTCTCGAGGCGTGGGCCGGTAGTCGGGACGCGGGTCCCACTCGGCATGTAGCAGCACGGCGCGCACTCAGGCTCCGACCGCCGATTCGGCGCCGCTCTCCATGCTCGTGTCCCCGTATCGCGCAGTCATTTCCCGACCCGAGTCGACAGGGTAGCTTGCCTGCGGTGCGCCCGACAAATCTGCCCGAGCGGGCCTACGCGCTTTTCGAGGCGAAAGGACCCGAGAATGCCGCCAGGGTGCGGAGGATCGTCGGTCTCATCGCCGCGGTTCATGCGACCTCGAAGGACTGGCGCGGCCTTCGCGTACTCGACCTCGGGTGCGGCGAGGGGCTCTTCGCCTTGGAGGCGGCGCTGCACGGCGCGCACGTCACCGCGATCGACGGCAGAGACGAGCGGATGGCGGCCGGCCGCGCCCTCGCCGCGGAGCTTCAACTGAACAACGTCGAGTTCATCCGCGCCGACGTCCGATCGTACGCATTCGAGAATCACGGTCCGTTCGACGTCGTACTTTTCCTCGGCCTGATGTACCACCTCGACGCTCCGGCGCTCTTCGAGATCACCCGGCGCACCGCGAACTCGACGACCAGAGCGTTGATCGTCGACACGCACTTCGCGCGCTTCGCGGCAGAGGTCGTGGAGCACGACGGCGAGGTGTATCACGGTTGGACCTATCGCGAGCACCGTCCGGACGACGCGTCGGACGTCCGCCGGGCGCGACTTCTCGCTTCGTTGTCGAACGACTCGAGTCTGTGGCTGACGCCGCAATCGCTGCTCGCACTCCTTCGACACGTGGGCTTTCCGACGATCTTGCAGTGCCACGTACCGCTCCAACCATTCCAAGGAGAGGATCGCTTCACGCTCGTCGCTCTCAAGGGCGATGTGCCCGAGGTCCTGACGTTTCCCTGGATCAATCACGCGTCCGAAGAGGACGTGACGCGTCGGAGTCGACCGACGACGCCGGTACTCTTCATGCCGCCCACCGGCAACGCGCGCGAGGACGCGCTCCTCGGCGCCGCGATCACGCTCGGCGGTTGGGTCAGGGCTCACCCCGAGTTCGTGCTCGGCGCCGCCGCATCCTCGACGTGGCTCGACGCCGCGCCGCGCGCGCCCGACGTCGCGATCTGGCGGCGGCGCGATCTGGACTCCTACGTCGGACGGCTCCGACGCGTTCCGCCCGTGCTCGCCGTCGAGATCGCCGCCGACGACGAGGGGGGGCTCCGTGAGAAGGCGAACGGGTACCTCGACGCGGGCGTGCCGACCGTCTGGCTGGTGCTGCTCGAGGCGCGGAGCGTCCTCGTCGTTTCCCGTTCCGAGGCGACGCGCTTCGGCGCGGACGACACGCTCCCCGAGCCGCCCGGCCTCGTCGGCCTCGTCGCGCGCGTCGGCGGCCTTCTCCCGCGAGCGCTCCCTCGACTCAGGTGAGTGCGAGGATGCGCTCGAAGACCGCGTCTCGATCGTCGATCACTGCAAGCTCCCAGGATCGCGCCTCGGCGAGCCTCGCCGCGAACACACTGCGCTCGTCGGCGAGTCGATGCAGCGCGCGCACGACGGCGTCGCGCTCGACCGGTGCTCGCGGCGCAGCGGCCAGGGCCACGGCGAGACCGAGCTCCTGGCAATGGCGCGCGAGCGCGGGTTGATCGTCGAAGAACGGGTAGGACACCATCGGTACCTGGTGGAAGATCGACTCGTGGGTCGAGTTGAGTCCGTGGTGGGTGACGAAGAGGTCTGCGTCCTTCAGCACCGCCCATTGATCGACGGAGCGCTCGACGCGCACGGTGGCGCGTGCGAGGCGAGCCCGGCGCGCCTCGCCGAGCTCGTGGTTTCCGAGGCTCATCACCACCTCGGCGTCGAGGTCCGAGAAGACGTCCGCCAACGTGCCCAGTGCTGCGTACGCGATCGCCTCGAAGTAGCGCCAGACCACCGTCCCGAACGACACGTAAACCTTGAGGCCCGGCCGGGCTCGACGGAACGGTCGCTCGCTCGCGCGCGCCTCCCGCTGCTGCGGCGCGAGTGAACCGAAGAACACCAGCGGCTCGAACGTCGCGCGATCACTCTCGTCGAGAAACTGCGGCGGCTCGCAATAGACGTTGAGGAACGGACTCAGGCCCTCGACGTACGAGAAGGGACCGGCGCCGGACATCCCGTAGGCGTCGCGGAGCCGCCGCACGGCGGCCCAGCATTCGGCCGACGTCGCGACTCTGGGATCGTTGCGAAGCGCCGCGACGGCGCGGGAGGGCACGGCGGCGTGTCCCGCGCACACGTTGACGTAGGGAACACCGAGGCGACGTCCGATCAACGGCGCGATCACGGCGAAGGTGTCGTAGAGGATCAACGCCGGCGCGAGCGCGGCGACCTGCCTGCTCACGGCCTCGGCGTACGTCGCGGCGAAACTCACGTAGCGGCTGGGTACCGGGATGGAGGTCGCATCCGCCGCGTCGAGCGGATGACGCGCGAACAGATCGAACGGGAGCCCGCCCGCCCGGGCGACGTCGGCGCCGAAACGGGCATCGGTCATGACGTGCACCGTCCGACCGCGCGCGCTCAGACCTTCGATCAGGGGCAACAGACGCTGCAGGTGACCGCGCTCGGGCATGCACACGACGACGATCGGCGAAGCTCCCACGGTCAAAACCGGCGCAGCACCCCGAGCGGGACCTCGAGCCGTTCAGGGTCTTGCTGCAAGCGGATGTGCGCGCTCGCGAGCGCGCCCACGATCTTCCAGAACGCCAACGGCCCGGGGTCGGCCGGAGTGGCTGAGCGATAGGCGGCGAGAAATCGCCTCCACGTTCCTTCCGACATGGGCCAGCGGCAGAAGGTGCGGCCGAGGTCGAGTCCCGACGGTGCGACCGCAAACCACTCGTTGTCGATCACACGCAAGCGGCCGTCACCATCGATCAACATGTTCTCGGCGCAGAAGTCTCGATGCACCAACGCGGTACGCGCGCTTCCCGGATCGCATCGACGCAGCTCTGCGGCGAGTCGCGCGACTTCGGCGGGCGCGAGCCCTCCGGCGTCGGCGATGCTCGCGAGTTCCACCGCGGCGCGTTCGCGCCACGCGCGGGTGCCGACCGTCGTCGGCGGCTCCTCGAGCTCGGTCGCGTGCAGCCGCCCGAGTAGAGCGCCGGCCTCCGCGGCGCGTGCCTCCGAATCGAGCTCGGTGAGAAGGATGCCCTCGATCCACGTCTCGAGGAGCACCGCACCGTGCTGGGCGATCGCAGGCGCGAACGCCGGTTCGATCCCGGCACGAAGCGCGAACAGACGGCGCGCCGCTTCTTCGCTCTCGAACCGCCGCGCCTTCATCGTCCGTCCGTTCTCGAGATCCACCCGGCACATGCAGCGGCCACGCTTTCGGGCGGTGGGCGGCGAGATCACGACCAGCCGGCGAAAGCGGATTGCCTGTCGATCGAGCGCGTCCTCGATCTCATGGGTGATCGCCGCTGCGAGCATGAGGCAGTGCCACCGGGACGCGGGATCCTAGTGCCCGGGTGCCACACCGGCAAGCGAGTGTGGCAGAGCCCGCACGGGTCGCATAAGAATGCCCGCGTGTCCCTCGCCGACTATCCGCTCCTCGCGCGCTGCCTGGGCGCGAACGACCGCGCCGGCGCGCTCGCGGCGCTGTCGCGCGTCGCCGGGGACCCGGCGCTCGTCGACACCATCCGCCGCCATCATCTGATCTCGCTCCTCTGGACGACGATCGCCGAGGATGACCTTCGCGCCCGACTCCCGCCGGAGGCGTTCGCGACGCTGCACGATTGGCTCCGTCGGCCGCGATCGTCCCCGGAGCAGAACCTCCACACGTTCGCCGAAGTGCAAGCGGCCTTCCGACGCGACGGGGTCGACTGCATGTTGCTGAAGGGCGCGTACTTCGCGCACCGCCTCTACGGCGACCTCAACCGGCGGGCGCAGTACGACGTCGATCTCGTCGTCCGCCGCAGCGACTTCAGAAAGGCGTCGCGCACGCTCCGCGTCCTCGGCTACGTCGAGCGCTGGCGCGATCTGCACTCGGTGACGTGGAAACGTGACGCCGCCCACATCGATCTCCATTCCTGCTTTCGGAACGTGCCGGTCTATCACCTGGACGAAGAACGCATCTGGAGGGACGGGATCCCCTACGCCATCGCGGGGGTTTCCTTCAGGACGCCTTCCGACGAGGACGCGCTCGTCTTGCTCGCGCTGTCGCTCTTCCAGGACGTCGGCCTCGGTTCGGCGAAGCTGAAGCAGCTCGTCGACGCCAACCTCCTGGCCGCGAGCATCGACGAGGGCTTCGACTGGCCACGCTTCTTCGGCCGTCGCCGGCCGGAGGGCACGCTCGCGATCGCGGTGAACGTCCTCGATCTCGTCCTCCGTGTCTTCGACGCGGCGTCCTCGCTGACGCGGCTCGCGAGCGCGCTCGCGCCCTACCGGGAAATGCTCGTCGTCTCCGAGCGAGAGCACGCGCTCGCGCTGCTCTTTGCCGAGCGCGGTGCAGTCGCCAACAAAGCATGGTTCTTCCAGGTCTACCCCGGATCGATCGCTCGCTACTGGCTCTGGCTTCTACCGCGCAAGCTCCCGCTCTATCTCAGGGGCAAGGCGCCGAATCGGGGAGCGAGCTCGATGCGTCCCAACCTCGAGACCGTCCGCATGCTCCTCGGCGCCCAACGGGTGACGTCGCGCGACAACTCAGCGCGGTAGAGACAGCGACGCCGCTCCTGCGGACGTCTCTCGGCGCCATCCCTGCGACTCGACGAGATCCTTCACGTAGTAGATCTCGATGGTGTTCATCTTGTTGCCGGCCCTGGGGTGTTTCACGGCCGTAACGATGATCAGGTCCTCCGACGAAATGATCGAGCGTTCGTACAAGTCCTTCAGCGTCCGAATGATGTGATCCGCGCTCTCTCGGCTGAACTTCAACTCGAGAACGATGGGTTGCACGCCCCAGCTCATGCTCACCCTACGACCCACCTCGATCGAGTTGGTCACCGCCAGTATCGGTTGTCTGAGTCTGTACTTGGCGATCATTTTCGGCGCGAAGCCGCTCGCTGTCAGGCAGATTACTTTCGTCACGGGTAGTTTCCGACAGAGCTCCAGTATCGCGCCTCCGATGGCGCTGGGGATCATCTCGTCCTTCTCGGTCAAATCCGACGCCAGTTCCGGCGCATCGGCATTCTCCACGACCGACGACACGCGACTCATGAGCGACACCGCCAGCTCCGGAAAGTCGCCGATGGCCGTCTCTCCCGACAGCATCAGTGCCGATGCGCCGTCGAGAACGGCCGTGGAGATGTCGTTCACCTCCGCTTTCGTAGGCTGAGGGTTGTGAATCATCGTATGGAGCATCTCGGTGGCGACAATCACGGGTTTTCCGTGCATCTGCGCCTCTCGCAAGATGCGCTTCTGCATGATCGCGAGAGTTTCGAGTTCCGTCTCGGCGGTCAGGTCTCCGCGATCGATCATGACGCCGTCGGACGCCATGATGATTTCCCGCAGATTGTCGAGGCCATACTTGTTTTCTATCTTCGAGATGATTCCGACCGAACTCCCTTCCAACAGCTTGCGTACTTCGGCCACGTGGGCCGCGCTTTCCACGAACGACACGCCGATGAAGTCGACGCCCTCGGCACGCGCGAACTCCAACATCCGTCGATCACGATCCGCCAGCACCGGACCATTGAGCTTGACGTACGGAACGTTCAGACCCTTGGAGCTGCGCAGAATCCCGGCATTCTCGATTCGACAGATGATGTCGCGACCACGCACCTCGACGACGTGAAACTTCAACGTTCCGTCGTCCGCGAGCACGATGTGTCCGGCGCGCAGATCCAAATGCAGATCGCGATAGGTCACTGGAATCTTCTCGCCCGACGTGTCGCTGTCGTCGGTGGTGAATACGAGCACATCGCCGAGCGTCAACGGGACGTCCTTGGCGAGGATGCCCGTACGAACCTTCCGACCCGGGATGTCGAGCAGGATGGGGATGAGCGGAGAGATCGCCCGCACTCGCCGAATCACGGTGCGATGCCAGTCCAGTGTATTGTGCGAGCCGTTGAGCCGTACGATGTCCAATCCCTCGGCGATCAACCCGCGGATCTGCGGCTCGGTGCAGGTGACGGGGCCGAGTGTCGCTACGATCTTCGTCTTGCGGACCATCTCGTCTCCTTCGGATGCACCGATCAAGTAATGAACGGGGACGGGAGGAGGCGAATGGCTTCGACAACCTCCGGTCGGATCACGCTCTCGTCGATGGCGACATCGTCCGCGAGCATTCGCCTGATGTACGTCCCGCTGATTTGCCGAGCATACTGCGGATGCGAGTCGCCGTGCGGACAGGTCTTGTCCGTCGTGATCGAATCGCACTTGAGACACAGGTACGGCCCCCGCATTCGCAGTACGGTTATGCCCAGCTCCGAGGGATCGAAGGTCTCGACATACCGATGCGCGGCGTATTTGTCGTAATAGCTGCCGACACCCGCATGGTCACGGCCGACGATGAAATGCGTGCAGCCGTAGTTCCGGCGCACGATCGCGTGGAACACTGCTTCGCGTGGGCCCGCGTATCGCATCACGGTAGAGAGCACCGCCAAGAGCACGCTGGTCGCCGGATAGTAGTGCCGAATCAGCGCGTCATATCCGGTCAGGACCGCGGCGGGATTGAAGTCGCCCGGTTTTTTGCGCCCCACCAGGGGTTGAATCAGAATTCCATCGCATAGCTCCAGTGCCGCCTTTTGCAAATATTCGTGCGCCCGATGTGGTGCATTTCTGGTCTGGAAACCCACGATCGTCTTCCATCCCATTTGAGTAAAATATTGCTTTGTCTGGCTGGGAGTTCTTTCGTATGCCGTGAATGCAAGGGAGACACGCTCGAGAAGCTCGACCTCGCCGCCGACGAAATACTCCGCCAAGGCATGGAAGTGTGAGACGCCGGGATGTTCACGGTCGTCGGTACCGAAGATCAATCGGGCGGCTTCGCGTCGATCGGGATTGAAGACGCTGCTCGGCCGGAGCCTCCCAACGAGTACGCCGTCGTAGAACAAATCAACCGAGGTCTTCCCTCGGATCCGAGCGCGATCCTTCGCCGAGATATCCAGCACTATGGGAATCGTGAAGACCGACCCGTCCTTCAGTCGTCCCGACCTGACGCAAGACCCGAAGTCTTCCTCGTCCATGAATCCGGTCAACGGCGCGAACGCGCCGATGGCGAGCTTCTCGAGCTCCAAATATTGATCAATGTTGAGATGGAGCATCGCGGGCGGTCTTCAGCACGTCGAGGATGGCGTTGGCGCCTGCCGTTCCACTCGATCCGACGTTGTAGATCCAGTGTGAGCGTGCCGCGCGGATTTTCTCGAGAAACAGTTCTCGTTGTTCGCAGAGGGTCGCGACGTGAGCTGGAACCCGCTTGATGTCGTCCAGAGACACGACGACGCCGACCTCACTACGGATCAACACCTCCAAAGGCTCACACTCGAGCTTTTCATAGTTCTTGTTGAACACCTTGCGTGGGGTGTCGATGAACAGGACCGGGCGCTCGAGGCCCAGGGCGAACTCCAGTGCGGCCCCGGACCAATCGCTGATCATGAGGTCCGATTCGTGAAGGGATTGCGACGACCGTATGTCGAGCTCGAGCGCAAAGCGGGGGTTCTGGCCGAATTGCGTGCGAATCCTGTCGAGTACGGGCTTCTCCTGCTTCACGCTCATGGGATGCGGCCTGTAGGTCACGTGATGGCCGGCGCCCAAGAGTTCGGCGATCAATTCGTCGGCGCAAAGCGCGGTAATGCTGTCCGGGCCCCACGAGGGCGCGATCAACACTTTCTTCTCCGGTCCCGGGCTGGGCCGGAAGGCGGGCCCGTTCCGACGAGCCTCGATGATCGCGTCCAGGCGACCGTATCCGTGGGCGATCAACTGCTTCCGTTTGAGACCGTGAATGGTTTCGTTCTGCCGGATCTCTCTCATGTGATGCGGGCCGACACACAGAATGGTATCGTAGGCGTCGTAAGCCTTGGGCCGAAATACCATGTGACTGCTCACCATCGAGTGGAACACGTACACATAGTGAACGGGATACGCGGCCGAACGCTTGAGGTGGTACGTGTCGAGATCCGTGAGCGTGATCACCATCACGCTGGCCCGGAGCGCCCTGAAGAGAATCGTGCAGATGCTTCCGGAGCCGATGCAAAACGGCAAGATCCTGGGATGGGCGCCCTCTAGAACCGAATCGTCGTGATCGGAGGTTAGATAGCAGATCGTCTGAGCGCGAACTTCGGTGAGCTCGTGAATGATCGGCGCGAAATAGATCCAGTCTGCTTTGGTCTCGGCGTAGAAGACGATCTCTCGCCTCTCCGACGGCAGAGCTTGGAACCGTCTCATCGCCTGCCATTCGGAGAAAAGGCGCATGCTCCTCTAACGTACGAGCTTACCCGGGGCTCTATAACGCCGCGGGTGGAGCGAGCCGCACCCTCACCAGACGTTCGCCGGTCGTCGGGACTGCTCGCCGACGGTGCCAAAATCGCCCCGAGAACGTTGAAGAATATGAGGCGGATGAGGAGCCGTCAAGGCGCTTTCGCCGTGGTGGCAGCGGGAGCACCACGTGCGGGATGAGCAGCGCCGGTCGGCCCGCGAGATTGCGCCGTGATCGTCGGAGCCGTGCGCCGTTCGGCCATGGCGCATGCGCGGTGCGACCGTCGCGCGGTCGCGCGCGCGAGTGAAATCAGCGAGCGAAATCAGCGTTGACGGAGAGTGTCGACTTAGACTAGGCTCCTCCGGAGATGAGGTGACCCCACCCTGTCTTCGATCGCTTCACGCTGACAGAGAGCGAAACTGCCTTCGAACTTCTGAGCCCAGTGCCGCCCGACCGCGCTCTTTTCGGGGCGCACATCGTTATTGTGCTGAAGGGACATTCGTCATGAGCCGCAACAGATCGTTTGTGGTGCTTGCCACGATGCTGGTGATCCTCGTCGTTTCCGTGACACCGGCGCACGCGTACACCGATCCCGGGACGGGAGCGCTCATCTGGCAGATGCTGATCGCCGCCTCCGTCGGCGTCATGTTCTACGCGCGCCGTGTGGTGAGCTGGGTGCGCGGGCTGCTAGGCAGACGCCGGCCCCCGGACGGAGCGGGCGTCCTGACGAGCCCCCGCGATCGCGAGTCATCGGAGGCCCGTCAATAGACTTCGCTGCGGGCGCGCAAGTCGCGTGTAGACCCGCCCGCAGACTCCATCCGAGCCGGACTGGACGTTCTCGGCGCGCATCCGCCCAGATGGCTCACCGGCCATGATGCGAACGCGGCCCGCGGCCGCTCCGGTGCTCCGGTGCTGAGGGATCTGGCGCGCGCCCTCTCGCTGTCGACGCTGTGCCACATTCTCGTATGGAGGGCCCTGCTCGACAACACGTCGAACTGGCCGCGCCGCAGCACCTGTTGGGCGGTCCTCGTCAACGATCTCCTCCTGGCGGCGATTTTCTTCGCGGGCATCACCGTCGCCCGCCGATCGAGGAGCGCACTCGCGATGACGATGGCGCGCTGGGCGTTCGTCCTGGTGCTCATCGTTCCCTTGAATGGGATCGTCAACAGCGAGTACAGCGCACGGGCAATGTCGTCGGCGCTCGCGCACGTGGACGCGCGGGCGGTCCTGTTGGCAAGTGCGGCACTCGTCTCGGCTACCGCCCTGGTCGCGTTGCGCGACCGGCACATGGCGACCCGAGTGCTCGTGGCCGTGGCGGCGACGGCGCCACTCCTCCTCGTGCGTCACTCGCAACGCTTGCTGGTGGAGAGCGTGTTCCTGGTCGTGGGCGCGGTCGTGTTCTGGCGTTGGAACCAGCGCGCGACCCGCGCCGCGGCCGCGATCGTCCTCCTGCTCTCTCCCTTCACCCTGTTCACGTTCGCGCAGACGGCCGCCTACCTCACGCAGTTCGAGGACAAGCCACCGGCGCCGCGGCTCGCCACCGATGCCGCGACGGCGCGGCACCTGGTGTGGATGATTTTCGACGAATTGGACTATCGCCTTGCCTTCGTGGAACGACCGGCATCCCTGGCGTTGAGCGAACTGGATCGGCTCCGGGGCGAGGCGCTCGAGACCACCCATGCGTATCCACCCGCCAACTACTCGCTGATGTCGATCCCCGCGATGATCACGGGTCGGCTGATCGCGCGGGTACGTGTCGTCAACCCCTCCGAGTTGTTGATCACCTACGGCGACTCGAAGGAGCCGGTGCCATGGAGCCAGCAGGGAAACGTCTTCGCCGCCGCACGCCGGTTGGGGGTGAACTCGGCAGTCGTGGGCTGGTTCAATCCCTACTGCCGGGTGATCGGCGACAGCATTGCGGACTGTACGTACGAAGACTTGGGGGGGATGACGCTCTGGGAGAGCATGGGCAAGCAGGCGCGCGGGGCGATTCAGACGATTCCCTTCAGCCGCAAACTCGGTCTCGCGCACGGCGGGCATGATACGCGCTCCGACCGCGGCGAGCGGGTGGGCCACTACAACGCCATGCTCGCGGCGGCACGGCGAACGCTCCAAGATCCGGCACTCGGGCTCATACTGCTGCACTGGCCCGTCCCGCATCCGCCCGGCATCTACAGCCGCGCCAAGGATGCGTTCGAGGTGAAAGGCGAGAGCAGTTACATCGACAATCTATTGCTGGTGGATCACGCCGTGGCGGACATCCGCCATACGATGGAGGACGCCGGCACGTGGGATCGGACGACGGTGCTCGTGACGTCGGATCACTGGTGGCGTCACGAGCTGTGGCGTCAGGAGGGGGAACTCACCGCGGAGGAGTTGCAATTTGCGAGCGAAATCGACCACCGCGTGCCGTTCATTCTCAAGCTCGCCGGGCAACGTGAAGCGGTCACCTACGATCCGACCTTCAACACCGTGCTCGTCCACGATCTCATACTGGCGATTCTGGGAGGAGACGTGCGCAGCCCGGGCGACGTGGCGACCTGGATCGACCAGCATCGCTCGATCGGCGAAAGCCCCTACAGCACCGGGGTGACGAGCGGTCGCCGCGAGCCCATCCGGAGTCCGGCAGGTCTTTGACCGCGACCCTCACCGTGCCGCGCGACGACGTCGTCGATCCCCGTCCCCGTCGGCCGAATTACCATACGTAAAAACGGCGGGCGCCGCGCGGTCGGTGAAACGCGCGGCGCCCGCCGCCATGCCGCCAGCCAGCAGGGTCAGTTGTTCTGTTAGCAGATCTTGT
>JBGOSW010000060.1:0-22845 GCA_041476145.1 Binatia bacterium | reverse complement strand
GAACGTCTCCTACCGCTTCGCGGTGTTCACGCTGCCGCTCCTAGTTCTCGGGGCGGTGATCGGCGCCGTGATCGGGATCGTCGGCGGGACGGACGCGCCGCCGCCCCTCCTCGGCGCTGCCGTCGGCGCCGTCATCGACGGCGCCCCGCCGTTGCTGCGCGTACTGCCGTGGCTCGGGCTCGGAACGAGGGCGGACAGGGCTCGTCTCCTTTTGCGTCCCGTCGCCGGCGCGCTCTGCGGCGCCGCCGTCGGCGTGCTGGTGGCGCGCGCGCGCCGCCGCGCGCGCGCCGCGGCGCCGCCGGTGCCGGAGGTTTCGCTCAGCCCGCCATCGTGAGACCGCCGCTCACGCTCAGCACCTGGCCGGTCACGTAGCGCGCCTCGGGCGACGCGAAGAACGCCACCGCCTCGGCGATGTCCTCCGGCGTGCCGAGACGGCGAAACGGAATCGCGCGCTCCATGCCGGCGACCACCTTGGCGCCGCCCTCGGTCGCACCGACGGACTTGAGGAGCGCGGTGTCGACGGGCCCCGGGCAAACGACGTTCACCGTCACCTTGTCGCGCGCCAGCTCACGCGCCAGCGCCTTCGAAAACCCGATGATCGCCGCCTTGCACCCCGAGTACACGGCCTCGCCGGAGCTACCGACACGCGCCGCGTCCGAGGCGATGCTGATCACCCGCCCGCGCTCCCCCGCCGCGCACACATCCGCTAGCGCCGCGTGCGTGCACGCGAGCATGCCGCGAAAGTTGATCGCGATCACCCGATCCCAGAGCTCCGGCGTACTGTCGCGAAACGGCACGAACGCGTCCCACCCCGCGTTGTTGACGAGCACGGAAGCCGCCCCGAGCTTCGCGCGCAGCGCCGCGAACCCGCCTCGCACCTGCGCGTCGTCGGTGATGTCGG
The DNA here is from genome assembly GCA_041476145.1 of Binatia bacterium. Taxonomy (GTDB): domain Bacteria; phylum Desulfobacterota; class Binatia; order UTPRO1; family UTPRO1; genus DP-19. The sequence continues at coordinate 21,944 of JBGOSW010000060.1, read as the reverse complement.
CGCACGCCGCCGCCGCATCGACACCAAGCTTCCGCACCGCCGCACACGCCACCTCGGCACCGGCGAGATCGCGATCGAGAATGCCGATCGCGAAGCCGCTCGCGGCGAGTCGCCTCGCTATTCCGCCGCCGATTCCCCCCGCGCCCCCGGTCACTATTGCTACGCTTTGCGCGTCATTCACGCCGATTCGTCTCTCCTACCCGCAGTGTCGCTGTCAAGACCATCGAGTTGCGCTTCCTATCTCTCGCAGTAGCGTTATCGCGGTGCATACGGGCGGAAACGTGCCCCGCAACGGCACACTTCGCGCCGACTTGCTCAGATCCCTTTGTGCATGCAGCTATTCGGTCAAACGTACCCGGACAGCACGAATGCGGTTGAAAGAACTGCTTCTTCTGTCGCGTCGTGAGTGTGACTAGTGGAGCGACGGACCGCGACCAACTACGAGGCGACCGCGCTTGTGTGCGGTCTGGCGCCAATCCAAGCTAATGAGTAGCCTAACAAGAGTTGCGAGCCGAGCCGCGCTCTTCGGGCTCCTGCTTGTCGCGCTTGGGTGCGGTGGTGGTGGCGGCGGTGACAACGCGGACGAGCACACGCCTTCGCCCGCCGCGACCCCTCACCCAACCGCCACGGCACCGCAACCGACTGCGCCATCGAACACGGCGCGCACATGGGCGGTGGGCTTTGAGCATGGCCGGGGGGTCGTCGCGCGATCAGAAGACGGGGGTGCAAGCTGGTTAGTGCTCCTCACGCCGGATGCGTCTCTCGAGGGGGTACAGTTCCTCAACCGCAGTGCTGGATGGGCAGTCGGTACGAATGAGATTCTGCACACAAATGATGGTGGCGATTCTTGGGTTAGCCAGATTGGGAATGTACCTGCAAGCAATGGAACGCCCTTGCTGAGTGATGTAACCTTCGTGACTGACCGCCGGGGACTCGCGGTCGGCTCGCTTAATATTGCCGGCCAAGAGTTCGGTCCCCCCTTGATCCTTCTGACCACTGACGGCGGGGAGCACTGGACTAGCCCGACCATCGCTGCTGGACAGAGGCCGGCTCTTCAGAGAGGCGTGCTTCACGGCGTCTGCCTTACCGGCGCCGGCATCGGACTCGCGGTTGGGTTCGGCGTATCTGGAAACCTCGCGTTGTTGAGCACCGACAGCGGTGCGACGTGGTCTGACATCACAGAGCAGATCGGCGCGCGCCTCGCTGATCAGCCTCGAAGCGTTGCGTGTAGTGGGCCGTCTGATCTGTGGATCGTCGGTGGCGGACCAGCGCGCATCGCGCATTCCGCAGACGCAGGGACGACGTGGACGGATCAAACAAGCAACGTGCCCAGCGGTCACGCGGGGGAACTGTTTGGCGTCACTTTCGTTGATCCGGCCACCGGGTGGGCCGCGGGAGTTGGGCCCTTTGTCCTGCACACCGCCGACGGCGGGAGGAGCTGGCTCGACCAACCGCTGCCCGGCGGCATGGATGGGAGCGGGCTATTGGCGATCTCATTCGCGACGGCGACCATCGGCGCGACAGTTGGCATCGATGAAAGCAACATATTGGATCTCGTTCCGGTCGCATTTGCTACGCACGACGGCGGTACAACCTGGACGCAGTCTTCCATACCGCCAGACATCTTGGAACTGCGTGACGTTAGCGTCGTAGAATGAAGGAGATCGCATGCGGTGAGTTCTTCTAAGTATGACTATCATTGTTATGACGTGTGTCCACAGCGCGCTCGCTGTCACGCTGAACGATACGTTTGCGATCACGCGACTACTGCCGATCCCGAAACCTTGAACTTCGTTATTATACCAGGTCGGCCGACCAAACGCGCCGTGGGATCCGCCCAATAAGCGAGTTCGAAATCCCGCCACCCGATTCGAGGACGGACGCTCGATAAAATGTCCGCAAGCGCGCGTCCGGGGTCTTCGTCGCATCACGGTGTCGAACGCGTGTGGTCACTACACCAAGAGCATGCACCAGCGCGGAGCGCGCGGTGTCAATGCGGGCAGCGGATGTCTGTGGTGGGCTGGCGCAGCGTGCGCGTGTTGCCATCTTGATGACGGCATATGATCCGTCCTCCTAAAGCGGCCCCCGAGTCGACCACGGTGCGTCGGCCGCAACGCCTGGATTGAAGCTACAACTCGTGCCAGCCCCGCCGCAGCTCGCCGCGAAAGTCGGGGTGCGCAATCGCGACGAGCGCCGCCGCCCGCGCCCGGTCGGTGCGGTCGTCGAGATCCGCGATCCCCCACTCGGTGACGACGTACTGCACCTGATGGCGCGGCGTCGTCACGACGCTGCCCGCGGGAAGCTCGGCGACGATCGTCGAGCGGCGCTCGCCGCCGACCCTGACCGTCGAGCGCAGGCAGATGATCGACTTGCCGCCCGGCGCTTGCCGGCCGCCCATGGTGAAGGTCTCGTGGCCACCGATGCCGGAGTACTGGCGGCCGCCGATGGCGTCGGCGACGATCTGGCCGTGGAGGTCGACGGCGAGAGCGGCGTTGATGCCGGTGAACTTGCGCATCTTCGCGAGCTGCGGCGGGTCGTTCACGGCGCTGACCGGCAGCATGCGCACGACCGGATTGCGGTCGAGCCAACGGTAGAGCGTCTCGCTGCCGCCGGCGAAGGTGGCGATCGAGTAGCCGTCGTGGAGACCCTTGCGGTTCACCACCTTCCCGGCTTCGTGGAGTCGCATGATGCCGTCGACGAACATCTCGGTGTGGATGCCGAAATCGCCCTTCGGCGCCGCGGAGAGCAGCTCGGCGACCGCGTTCGGGATGCCGCCGATGCCGAACTGCAGGGTGGCGCCGTCCTCGACGAGCTCGCCGACGAAGGCCGCGATGGCGCGCTCCTCCGCGACCGGTTCGACGTAGGGAACGGTGACGAGCGGCGTCTCGTCCTCGACGACGACGTCGATCTCGGACACGTGCACACGGTGGCCGCCGAACTCCGGCAGACCCTCGACGCGCGGCACGTGCGGGTTCACCTCGGCGATCGCGAGTCGCGCCGGATCGCGCGCCGCCTCGCGGAACGGTCCGAAGACGGCGCCGCCGTGGAGACCGAAGGAGCAGAAGCCGTCCGCGTCGGGTGGCGAGACCGGCGCCGCGACCGCGCCCGGCCGGAACCCATAGGTGAGCCGCTCGAAGCCGTGAAAGTCCGACGGCAGGAACTCGACCGGGAACCCCGCCTGGCGCGCCATGCGCTCGATCGGTCCGAAGAATCCGCTGACGACGCGGACGCCGGGATCGCGGAGGCACGCGTAGGGCTCGACGAGCAGGCCGACGTAGAGCGTGAGCGGTCGCGCCGGATCGCGCCGGCCGAGCGCCCGTAAGACGGCGCGCGCCTGTCCGGTGATGAGCCCGGTCGCCAGTGACTCGACGCCGTCGAGCCGCGCCGTGAGTGCCGCGCTCGCGAGGTGCTTGGATTCGTAGAGCGCGCGATCGGCCGGAGTCATCGCCGGCATCTCAGCCTATTACCATGCAAAAGAAAACTGCGAAGGATACCGGCACGGCTCGCGCCGCGTCCATCCCGCCGCGCTTCCTCCGTTCGCCCAGATCCCTCTTTCGCGCAATAATGCCGGCTCGTGGACGACGCGCCGATACTGTGCCCGCTCCCGGAACGGATCGACGGGGACGCGCTCGCGCAGATTCGGCGCACGGCGCTGCGCCACGCCGCGGGGACGACCGTCGTCCTCGACTGCGCGGCGCTCGCGACGCTCGACGCTCTCGCGGCGGCGCGGCTCCTGCGCCTGATCGCGGAGGGACGCGCCGCCGGCATCGCGGTGCGGCTCACCCACTTGACCGACGCCGCACGCCGGTCGCTCACGGACGTGGACCCGGCCATTCTCGAGGAGGACATGCCGGGTCCGCGACGCAACCCGATCGCGGTGATCGGTGAGCACGCGCTCGACGCCGCGGACGCCATGGGGGCGGTCGGCACGTTGCTCACCGACACCGCCGCCGAGCTCGCGGTGCCGTTCGGACGCCGCGGCATCAAGTGGGACCGTACCGTGCAGCAGATGGCGCTGGTCGGGACCGAGGCGGTACCGATCGTCGCCTTCATCTCGATCCTGATCGGGGTGGTGCTGGCGCTGAACGGCGCGCAGCAGCTCCGTCAGTTCGGCGCCGCCATCTTCATCGCCAACCTCGTGGCGATCTCGATGACACGCGAGATGGGGCCGCTCATCACCGCCATCGTCGTCGCCGGACGGACGGGATCGGCGATCGCCGCCGAGATCGGCACCATGGTGATCTCCGAGGAGATCGACGCGATGCGGACGATGGCGCTCAGCCCGGTGCGCTTCTTGGTCGTCCCCAAAGTCCTGGCGCTCCTCTGCATGATGCCGCTCCTCACCGTCATCAGTAACGTCGCCGGCATCGGCGGCGGCTACGCGGTCGGCGTCTTCGGCCTCGACCTCGGCGGCAGCGCCTACCGCATGCAGACGGTGCAGGCGCTGTTGATCTCGGACGTGATGACGGGCCTGGTGAAGAGCGTCGTCTTCGGCCTGCTGATCGGCCTGATCGGCGTCTACCGCGGCTTCGCGGTTCGCGGCGGTCCCGAGGCGGTCGGACGCGCCACCACCTCGGCGGTGGTGACGTCGATCATCGCCTGCATCGTCGCCAACGCCGGCTTCACGGCGTTCTTTTACGTCACCGGATGAGATCGCCGTCGATGACCCGAGCCGAGAGCGCCCGCGTGCTCGTGATCGAGGATCTCGTCGCCGGCTACGGCGACACGACCATCCTCGACGGCATCTCGCTCGCCGTCGACGCGGGCGAGATCCTGGTCGTGCTCGGCGCGACCGGGTCGGGCAAGAGCACGCTGCTCCGCTGCATCGTCGGCCTCGTCGAGGCGCGGCGGGGTCGCGTGCTGATCGGCGGACGCGACATCAACGCCGCGAGCGGCCGCGGGCGCGAGGAGATTCTGCGCGGGGTCGGTCTCGCTTTCCAAGAAGCGGCGCTCCTCAACTCGATGACGACGGCGGAGAACGTCGCGCTGCCGATCATGGAGCACTGGGAGGTGGACGAGCCGACGGCGCTGATGTTGGCGCGCATGCGGCTCGCGCGCGTCGGCCTGGCCGGCGCCGGCGACAAGATGCCGGGCGAGCTCTCGGGCGGCATGCGCAAGCGCGCCGGCATCGCCCGCGCGATCGCCCTCGAGCCGCGCCTCTTGCTGCTCGACGAGCCCACCGCCGGCCTCGACCCGACGACGGCGCGGGCGATCGACGAGCTCGTCCTCGGCCTCAAGGCGCGCGGCGACATGGGGATCGTCGCCGTGACGCACGAGCTCGGCAGCATCAACACCATCGCCGATCGCGCCGTCATGCTCGCCGCGGGCACCGTGATCGCGAGCGGCACGCTCGCCGAGGTGCGCGCCGACCCCGACCGGCGCGTGCAAGCGTTCTTCCGCCGCGAGCTCCTGCCGCAGGCGGCGCGGAAGAGCCTCGTCGACGAACTCGAGTGGCGCGGGTGAGCAGCGGCGCGGCACGCACGCGGCGTGACACGTTCCGGGTCGGCGTGTTCGTGCTCGCCGCCGGGGTGCTCCTCGTCGGCGGCCTCCTGTGGATCGCCGGCGCGCACATCTTCCGGCCGGTCGACACCTACACCGTCCTCTTCACCGACTCGGTGAGCGGTCTCAACCGCAGCGCCAACGTCGAGTATCAGGGCGTCGTCGTCGGCCGCGTGCGCGACATCACGCTGACGCGCGACCTGCCGCCGAAGGTCGCCGTCATCATCGACGTCGAGCCCGGGACGCCGGTGCGAACCGATACCATCGCCGCGCTCCTCGGCTCGCTCGTCACCGGCATCCAGTACATCCAGTTCCAGGGCGGCACCGGCGAGCTCTTGAAGCCGGGCGGCACCATCCGCGGCGACGTGACGTCGCTCGCGCAGTTTCGCAATCAGCTCTCGGACATCGCCGACCGCGCCGGCAAGATCATGCGCAAGCTCGACGAGCAGGTGTTCACCGAGGAGAACAGCACCAAGGTGACGGCGCTCGTGAGCGACCTCCAAGGCGTCGCGCACAGTCTCGACACCACGATGGCGACGTTCCGCACCGAGGAGACCGGGAAGCAGGTCGCCGAGCTCGTGCGCCAGCTGTCGACGACGACCGGCAATCTGAACCGCCTCATCGCCGATGTCTACGCCCGCCGCAACACGATCTTCGGCGGCGTCGAGACGACGCTCCACCATCTCGACGAGACCGTCACCGCGACCCGCGACCTCGTGCAGACCACGCAGTCGCAGATCTCGGGCACGGGCGGCTCCCTCGGCTCGCTCATGGGCGAACTGAGCGCGACGACCAGCCGCTTGCAGGAAACGCTGGACGTCATCCGCAGCGATCCCTCGGTGCTGGTCTGGGGCCGCAACGTACCGGAGCGGGAGTTCGACAAATGACGCGCGCAACGCTCTTCCTGCTCGCCGCGATGGCGCTCGCCGGCTGTTCGTTCGGCCGCAGCCTGCCCGGCATCCACTACTACACGCTCGCGATCACCGACGCGCCGCCGACGCGCCTCGACGCGCCGCTGCGCGTCGGCGTGATCACCAGCGACCAAGCGTACGCGACCGAGCGCATCGCGTTTCGCAGCTCGCCCTACCAGCTCGACTACTACAGCTACCATCGCTGGGCCGCCGATCCGCGCGACCTGGTCCGCACCGCCGCGCGTGACTACTTCGAGCGCGCCGGCGCCGCCACCGGCACCCCGTTCGAGGTCGAAGGCAACATCCGCCGTCTCGAGGAGGTCGACGATCCCGCCGGCTGGCGCGGCACCCTCGCGCTCGACGTGCGTCTCGCGCGCGGCGGCACGATCGTCCTCGAGCGCGCCTTCAGCGAGACCGAGCCCGCCGTGTCGCGCCGGCCCGAGGCGGTGGCGGCGGCGCTCAGTCGCGCGCTGCAACGCATCCTCGACCAGGTCCTCGCCGAAGCCGCGCGCGCGGGTCGCTAAATCTCGTCACCGCGCTATAATCACCGCCGCTCCCGGAGGATCCCATGACGGCAACGAACGACTCCGTGCGACCGGTCGCGACCGGTGACGACGCGCCTTCCAGCAGCGACCCGCCCGAGCGCACACCCGAGACGGCAACGCCCGACGCTCCGCAGTCCGCCGCGGCACCCGCCGTCGGCGCCGCGGCATCTGCGGGCGCCGCGCCGCCGCCGAGCGCCGAGGACGATTTCGCGGCGCTCTTCGCGGCGAGCGAGGTCGAGCAGCCCGCGCAAGCGCGGGTCAAGACGGGCGACGTCGTCCGCGGCCGCGTCGTCGCGCTCGGACCGGCGACCGCGTTCGTCACGATCGGCGCCAAAGCGGAAGCGATCATCGACCTCGCCGAGTTCCGCGATCCCACGACCGGCGAGCTCGGCCTCGCCGTCGGCGACCAGCTCACCGCCACCGTGACCGACGACGGCAGCCGCTCGGGATCGATCGTGCTCAAGCGCACCATCGGGCGCGGCGGTCACGTTCCCGGCGAGCTCGAACAAGCGCGCGAACACGGCCTCGCGGTGGAGGGCCTGGTCACCGGCCAGAACAAGGGCGGCTTCGACGTGCAGGTCGTCGGTGTACGCGCGTTCTGCCCGGCCTCGCAGATCGATCTCCGCCGCGCCGATCCCGCGCAATACGTCGGGCAGCGGCTGCGCTTTCGCGTCACGCAGATCAGCGCCGGCGGCCGCAACGTCGTCGTCTCGCGCCGGGAGCTCCTGCAAGAGGAGGCCGCCGCGCAGGCCGCGACGACGTGGGAGCGCCTGCAGGTCGGCGCGGTGGTGCAAGGCACCGTGACCTCGCTGCGCGACTTCGGCGCGTTCGTGGATCTCGGCGGCGTCGAGGGCTTGATCCACGTCACCGAGCTCGGCTACGCGCGCGCGCGCCATCCCTCGGAGGTGGTACAGGTCGGCCAAGAGGTCGAGGCACAGGTCGTGAAGCTCGAGCGCGCGACCGACGGCGGCCGCGGCCGCATCAGCCTGTCGCTGCGCGCGCTCGCGACCGACCCGTGGACGACGGTCGCGGAGCGCTTTCCAGTCGGCGCCAGCGTGCGCGGCACCGTCCGCAAGCTCGAGCCCTTCGGCGCCTTCGTCGAACTCGCGCCCGGCCTCGACGGCCTCGTGCACGTGTCGCGCATGTCGCTCGACACGCGCGTCGCGCATCCGAAGAACGTCGTCAAGGTCGGCGACGAGATCGACGTGACGGTGGTGGGGCTCGAGCCCGACAAGCGGCGGATCGCGCTGTCGATGGTCGAGAGCGCGCGGCGCGAGCGTGAGCAGTCGGAGGCCTCCGCGCGTCGCGAGGAGCGCGAGACGATTGCCGCGAAGACGCCGGAAGTCCGCGGGCTCGGCACGTTCGGCGAGCTCCTGGCGTCGACGATGAAAAAGCGATGACGAGGCGCGCGCGCGCCGCCGTTTGAGCGCGGGAATCCCGCTCGTCGTGACCCCCGCCGTCGCCGCGCTCTCCGCGCTCTCCACCCTGCTCCTGTCGCCGCGCGCGGCGCCCTTGCGCGCGCTCGATCTCGGAGCCCGCACCACGCTCGCCGACGCGCAGGTCGGGCCCGAGCACGCGGCGACGGGCGCGCCCGCCTGCGACTGCGCGCGCTTCGCCGCCGAGCTCGCCGACGCGCACGCGCTCTACGCGAGCCGCGGCGAGGGCGCGACGCGCCCCCCGCCGGCGGCGGCGCGTGACCGTTTCCGCGCGCGGCTCCTGCAGACCTACGCGCGGGCGCGCTGCCTCGTCGACTGCGGCGGGGTCGACGCGCGCGCGCGCGACGACGCCCGCGCTCTCCTCGCCGCCACCGCCTTCAAGAGCCGGCACTTCGGCCCGACCGACGCCGCCGCCGAGGAGCGCTTGACCCGTGGCCTCGACGAGACGGCGCGCTGCCTCGCACACGTACCGGCGCCGCCGTCCTGTCACCTCTGGCACGGCAGCATCCGCGGCATCCGCGCCCGCGGCTCGTGGAACCCCATGCAGCTCGGGTTGCCGACCGCGCTCCTCGCCGAATTCCGCGCCGCGCGCGCCGGCGCGCCCCCGGGGCACGACCCGCCCGACGGGGCCGCGACGCGCGCCGAGGCGTCGCTCCTGCTGCGCGCGCCGGGCTTCGCCGGCGGCGACCCGCGGGCCGCCCGCCGACTCATGGAGGACGCGACGACGTCGCCACTCTATGCGTGCACGGTCGACAACCGGCTGCTCTTCGCCGAGACGCTCACCGCGACCGGCGCGTCGGCACGCGCCGTCGCCGAGCTGCGCGCGACCGTCGGCGCGGGCTTGCCCACGTGCGGGGACAATCGCTACGAGAACGTCCTCGACCTCGATCAGGCGGCGCGCTGCCTGACGCGCCTCGAGGCGCGGCCCGACGAAGACCCGGGCTGGGACGACGACTGCCGCTGACACCGGCGCCCGCGCCGGCGAAAAGGACCCGACGATGGAGCTCGAGCTGAGCGATACCGAGCGCATGCTGCGCGACACCTTCCGCGGCTTCTTCACCCGCGAGATCGAGCCGCACGTTCCCGCGATGGAGCACGGCGAGCTGCCGCCCTATGACCTCATGCGTGACATGCATCGCACGCTCGGACTCGACGCCCTGTTGTCGTCGGCCGGCGGGCGGCGGGAAAGTGCGCGTGAGGCGGCCGCGTCGCCCGACGCCGGTGCCGCCGCCGATGGCGCCTTCGGCCTCGACGCCAACACCGCGCGCTACGCGCGCACGACGTTCACCGTCGAAATGGCCCGCGTCAGCCCGTCGTTCACCCTCAGCTACGGCGCCAGCGTCGGCCTCTTCGCCGGCAACGTCCTCGGCAAGGGGACCGCCGAGCAGATCGAGCGCTTCGCGCGCCCGGTGCTGCGCATCGAGAAGATCGGCGCCTGGGGCTTGACCGAGCCGGGCGCGGGGAGCGACGCGCTCCGCGGCATGCGCACCACGGCCCGCCGCGACGGCGACCACTACGTGCTGAACGGCGGCAAAACCTTCATCACCAACGCCCCCCACGCCGACGTCTTCCTGATCTACGCACGCGTCGCCGACGGCAGCGAGCACGGCGCCATCCAGCCCTTCATCGTCGAGCGCGGCACCCCCGGTCTCTCGACCGGCCCGGCGATGAAGAAGATGGGCATGCGCGGCTCGCCGACCGGCGAGGTCTTCCTCGACGACGTGCGCGTCCCGGCGGACCAGCTCCTCGGCGGCGGCGTCGGCGAGCGCGATCACGTGAAGGCGAGCCTCGCCGTCGAGCGCGGCGGCCTCTCGGTGATGTCGTACGGCATCGCCGAGCGCTGCTTCGAGATCGCCCGCGACTACGCACGCGAGCGCCGGCAGTTCGGGCAGCCGATCGCCAATTTCCAGCTCGTGCAAGCACGGCTCGCGCGCATGTACGTCGCGCTCTCCAACTGCCGCCGCATCGTCTACGCCGACTGGCTCGCGGGACGCCCGCTCAAGGAATCGCTCGCCGACGTCTGCGCCGGCAAGCTCTACTGCGCCGAGATGGGCACGTTCGTCGCCTTCGAGGCGATCCACGTCCTCGCCGGGAACGGCTACATGGAGGAGTACGTCGTCGAGCGCTTGGCACGCGACGCCAAGCTGATCGAACTCGGCGGCGGTACCACCGAGATGCAAATCCTGACGATCGCGCGCGAGCTGCTGCTCGACGCACGCTGACCCTGCGCCGCCAGAGGATCTGGATCGTCTGATCGAAGGGTTCAACGAGATCATCGCCTGATAGTTCCCCGAGGCTGCCTCCCGGTCCGCGACTTCCGGCGGTCATCCAGACCTTCGCGCTCGTTCGCGATCCGCTCGTGTATCTCGATCGGTGCGTCCGACGATATGGCGACGTGTTCACCGGCTGCTATCTCGGCATCGGCCGCGCCGTGTGGGTTGCGGACCCGGAGGCGGTGAACGAGATCCTCAATGGAGATTCGGAGGTGTTCCATGCCGGCCCGAACGGTGTCCTCGAGTTCCTCGTCGGCCGCAATTCCATCTTCACCCTCGATGGAGACCGGCATCGGCGCAAGCGCCGACTGCTATTGCCGCCCTTCCACAGCGAGTCGGTGAAGCGCTACGCAGAGCTCTTTCGCGAAATCACCGAACGCGAGGTTTCGTCGTGGCCGGCCGACCAGCCCTTCGCGGTGCGTCCGCGGATCCAGGCGATCGCACTCGAGTCGATCATGCGCGCCGTCTTCGGCATCGAGCAGGAGGGACGGTTGGCGATGCTCCGTGAGCTCATCCCGCCGCTGCTCGATCTAGTCGGCACGCTGATCTGGATCGCCCCCCTACATCGCGACTTCGGAGCATGGAGCCCGTGGACGAGGCTGCTGCGCTACCGCGCGGCCGTGGAAGCCATTCTCCGCGACGAGATCGCGTGCCGGCGCTCGGACGCACGTCTAGCCCAACGCACGGACGTCCTGTCGCTCCTGCTGCAGGCGCGGGACGAGGACGGCAACGCGCTGAGCGACGAGGAGCTTCGCGACGAGACAACGACGTTGCTCTTTGCCGGCCACGAGACTACGGCGACGGCGATCGCCTGGGCACTCGACCTTCTCCTGCACGACCCGACGACCTTGGAGCGGCTGAGCAGCGACCTCGCGGCGGGTACGGACGCGTACCTCGAGGCCGTCATCAAGGAGACGCTGCGCGTGCGTCCCATCGTCTTGGACGTCGTGCGCTTCCCGCAGCAGGCCGTGGAGATCCGGGGCTTCGAGATCCCGGCGGGCACGCGGATTCTTCCCGCGATCGCGCCGATTCAGCGCCGGCCCGATCTCTACCCCGAGCCGGAGCGCTTCCGTCCCGAACGCTTCCTCGAGAAGTCGCCCGCCCCTCAGACGTGGATACCGTTCGGCGGAGGCGTGCGTCGTTGCATCGGCGCCGCGTTCGCGATGCTCGAGATGCGGGTCGTGCTGCGTACCATCCTCGAGCGGGTCCGGCTGCGTCCCGTCTCCGCGGCGCTCGACCAGCCCCGCTGGCGCATCGTGACGATGGCGCCGGCGCGCGGGGTCCGGGTGGTGGTCGAGGCCCGACTGTCGAGCCCGGACGAACGCGCCGCCTACGCCACGTGATCGGCGTAGCAACGATCGCCGATTTGCTAGGAGGGCGTGCGCAGCAGTTGGGCCACTGCCTGCCACAGCGTTCGGAAGCGCGCGTCGTCGAAGCCGGCGTGTGATTCGAAGAGAGTCGTGCCGTCGAAGTGGTCGGAGTCGAAGTGCCCGATCACGTCGAGGTGGTCCGCCTCGACGACGCCGGCCGCCTGGCCCGTGAGCGTATGCGAGGCCGAGGGTACGATGCCGTCGTTCGGACACGCTCCCGTGTGCGCCAGGCTGCGGTCGCCTCCGAGCCAGCGTCCCTCGGGAAAGGTATTCGGCCGGAAGGCGGCGCTCGCCGTCGCCGCGTATGCCCCGGCATACAGCTGATGGAAGATCAGCGATCCCACGGGATGAAGGAGATCGATGGGCGGGATCAGATGCGGCGGCGGCGAAACGTCGGCGAAGCTGTGCAGAGGGTGCTCCTGTTCGTCTCCCTCCGCGATCTCGGCGTTCAACGCCCGCATGTTGCTCGGCTTCAGATCGTCGATCAGGTCGCCGTCGGCGGAGACGTGCGCGAGGAACCGGCCGATGTCGGCGACCGTCGTGTCGTCCAAGCTGAGGAGCGTCCGGAGCGTCGGCCCGTCCGGAATCTGGCGGAACGGTACGAGCTCCAGGATCGGTGCGAGTGACGGAAGCGTCCATCCGGCGCGCGCGGCGATTTCGCGAGCCTTGGCGGCGATGCTCAGAAGATACATCGCGGGAAGCGACAGCCGGAACGCGGTGTTCATCCGCTCCGCGATCGGGGAGCCGTGGAGAGGCGCCGAGACCGTCACCACGGCCCCGATCCTATCCAGGATCTCCGAGCGTCGGTCGTTCGCGAACCGGTAGCGACGATTGACCAAGAGGCGAGCGTCGAGCCCGCCGGTCGAATGCCCGATCAAATGAAGCCGGGCGGGCTTGCGGGCCGCGTCCCCGCCGATGCCCTGGCTCAACACGCTCAGGATCTTGTCCTGGAGATTCTGGACTCGGTTCGCGAGGCTGCCCGTGGGAGGCGGCTCGGAGTAGTCGATCCACCCCCTGAGATCGGGGTTGACGCCCTCGATGGCGTGCGCAACGTGGTCGAAGTAGACGATCTGCGACGCACCCCTGCCGAAGGCCGCAAAGCCGAAAAACCCCGGGATCAAGAGCACTCCGTCTTCGCTCATGGCATCACCAGGATCACTGATGCACTGATGCCACTGATGCCGTCAAGCTGATCCAGAACGATACAAGATCCGATTCGCGGGCACGCGTCCGCTACCCGTTGCAGTGCCGCCCGGAGGCGCTACCCTGGGGTCCGTGTCGCCAGGTCGTACCGCAGAGATCACGACGATCCTGTTCACCGACATCGTTCGGTCGACGGAGGTGATGCAGCGGATCGGCGACGAATGCGCACGCGAGATCTTCCAGGAGCATCGTCGTCTCCTCGACGACGCGGTCATCGCGGCGGGCGGCACGAAGGTACAATGGACCGGCGACGGTCTGATGGTCGTCTTCGCATCCGTCGGCGACGCCGTCGGCTGCGCGCTCGCGATGCAGGAGATCGCGCGTCGACAAACGGGCGAGGTTCAGCTCTGCATCCGTGTTGGACTGAACGCCGGTGAGGTCCTCCGCGATGACGAGGGGAACGGCTACTTCGGAACTCCAGTCGTGACCGCCCGCCGGCTCTGCGACCGCGCCGAGCCGGGCACCGTTCTGTGCGCCGACACGGTCGCGCAACTGCTCGCAGGGCGGCAAACGTACCGCTTCCGTGACCGCGGACGATTGGCGCTAAAGGGGATCGCCGGACGCGTGCGCGTCTGCGAGGCGCTGCCCGGCAACGTGGCGCCACCGGTGCATGCCACCGTGCCGATGCAGCGCGCGGGCCCCGCCACCGACGCGTTGCCACTGTCGCCGTTGCTGGCGCGGACCGAGCAGTTCGCGTTCGCAGGGCGGCGCCGCGAGCTCGACACCTTGACAGCGCTCTGGCGCGAGGCGGCCAGCGGAACGAAACACATCGTGCTCCTCGAAGGCGAACCGGGGATCGGAAAGACCAGGGTGGCCGCGGAAACGGCGCGCGTCGTGCATGCAGCGGGAGGAACCGTCCTCTTCGGACGGTGTGACGAGGAGATGGGGGTGCCGTTCCAGCCCTTCGTCGAAGCGCTCGAGTATTTTCTCGCGCACAGCACCGAGCGTGAGCTGCACCGGCAGCTCGGCGTACACGCGGGCGAGTTGGTTCGCCTGGTCCCCGATCTCGTCTACCGCATTCCGCGGCTGCCGCCGCCTCTGGAGTCGGATCCGGAGACCGAGCGCTACCGCCTCTTCGACGCCGTCGCTGGCTGGCTGGCCGCCGCGTCGAGCGCGCGGCCGATACTCCTGGTACTGGACGATCTTCACTGGGCGGCGAAGCCGACGCTGCTGCTGCTGCGCCACATCGCGCGCGCCGGCGATCCGGCGCGGCTCCTCATCATCGGCACACACCGCGACACCGAGGTCGATCGGACGCATCCCCTCGCGGGCCTGCTCGCGGATCTGCGAGCGGTTCCAGGCGTCGAGCGGCTGCTGCTGCAGGGACTCGACGAGAACGAGGTCGTCGAGTTCATGGAGCGCGTGGCATGATCCTCGACGACGCTGGTCGCACGCTGGCGCGCCTCGTCTACGCCGAGACGTCGGGCAATCCGCTCTTCGTCGGTGAGGTCCTGCGTCACCTGACGGAGTCGGGCGCCATCGTGCAGCGCGAGGGCCGCTGGGTGAGCACCGGAAGCCTTGCCGACATGGGCATCCCGGCTACGATACGCGACGTGGTGCTCCGGCGTGTGGGCCGGCTCTCCCGCGTCGCCATCGAAGCGCTCACATTGGCAGCCGTCATCGGCCGGCATTTCGATCTCGCGACCCTGGTCGCGATCAGCGAGCTCGACGAGGACGCGCTGGTGATCGCGCTCGAGGAGGCAAGCGCTGCCCGCCTCATCGAGGAGGCTGACGTCGACACCTGGCGCTTCTCACACGCGCTGGTGCGTGCGGCTCTGCG
The DNA here is from genome assembly GCA_041476145.1 of Binatia bacterium. Taxonomy (GTDB): domain Bacteria; phylum Desulfobacterota; class Binatia; order UTPRO1; family UTPRO1; genus DP-19. The sequence goes on along the minus strand of JBGOSW010000060.1, from coordinate 6,927 downwards.
CCGGACGCTGAGCGCCACCCGCCGCGTACGTCTCCACCGCCGGGTGGCTCAGGCGATCGAGGCCCGCCATCCCGACGACGTCACGGCGTTGGCCTACCACTTCACGGAGGCGGGCCCCGAGCTGCTCGCGAAGGCGATCGACTACACGATCGAGGCCGGCGATCAGGCGCGTGCTCAGCTCGCTCACGATCAGGCAGTCCACTTCTACGAGCGTGCGATCGCGATGATAAGCTCGGCGCAGCGTCTGGATGACGCCCGTCGCTGCGAGGTGCTGATCCGCCTCGGGGTCGCGCAGAAGCATGCGGGAGACCCCGCGCATCGTGAGACTCTCCTCGACGCCGCCAATCTGGCCCGCCGCCTAGGCGACACCGATCGGTTGGTGCGTGCGGCGCTTGCCAACAATCGCGGCTGGGTGAGCAGAAGCGGCGGTGTCGACACCGAGCGGGTGGCCGCGCTCGAGGCGGCGCTCGCTGCGCTCGACGAGACGGACAGCGCAGCGCGTGCGATGCTGCTCGCCACCCTCGCCGCCGAGCTGCTCTTCAGCGGTGACCGCGCGCGGCGATGCGCCTTGAGCGACGCGGCGTTGGCGATGGCCAGGCGCATCGCCGATCCGACGACTCTCGCCCATGTCCTGAACGTGCGCAGCCACGTGATCTGGGCGCCGGATACGCTCGACGAGCGCCTCGCCAACTCCGCCGAGCACGTCACGATCGCACGGCGGCTGACAGACCCTCTTGCTCGTTGGTACGCGTCCGCCACACGCCCGCAAACGTGTATGGAGGCCGGCGACCTTCGCGAGGTCGATCACCATCTGACGATGCTCTCCCAGCTCACCGTGGAGCTCGGGCAGCCCCATCAACGCTGGGCGGCAACGATCGACTTCGCCTGGCGCACGCTTCTACGCGGCAATTTGGCCGAAGCCGAGAGACTCGCCACGGAAGCCTACGAGATCGGGACCGCAACGGGTCAGCAGGACGCACTGGTGTACTACGCTGGCCAGCTCTTCGCGATCCGCTGGGATCAGGGTCGGCTGGGAGAACTGACGCCCGTGATCGAGCAAGCCGCGGCGCAGAATCCAGGGATTCCCGCGTTCAACGCCTCGCTGGCGCTCGCGTACTGCGAGCTCGATCAGTTCGCTGACGCACGGCGTGTCCTCGACGCAGCCTTCGCCGCGCGCTTCGACGACATACCGCTCGACATGGCCTGGCTGACGGCGATGGCTGCGTATGCCGAGGTGGCCGCCCGTCTCGGCGTGGCGGCGCCGGCGGCGCTCCTCCGGGAGCGGCTCTCTCCATGGCCAACCCACGTGATCTTCAACGGTCTGTACGTATTCGGCTCCGTATCCCGATCGCTCGGCTTGCTCGCGACGACGCTCGGCCTGTTGGACGATGCCGACCGACACTTCGCGACAGCGGCGGCAACCCACGAGCGGCTCGAAGCGGCGGCTTTGCTCGCGCGTACGCATCTCGACTGGGCGATCATGCTGCGCGCGCGCAGCGCTCGCGGCGATGTCGATCGCGCCCGCGAGCTGCTGGACGACGCGCTTCGCGACGCCCGACAACTCGGCCTCGCCGGCATCGCGCAGCGGGCGGCCGCGCTCTTACAGCAATGAGCCACGAAGCACGCGTCGAGCGCTTCTACGCTCACGGGGTCGAGAAGTATGGCACGCACCACGACAACTATCTGAACTTCGGCCTGTGGGCGGATGGCGTTCGTGAGTACACGCGGGCGGTGGAGGCGCTCCTCGAGCGCGTGGGCACGGAGATCGGTCTCGGCCCCGAGGCGGTGGTTTTGGACGTCGCCTGCGGCATGGGAGCGCAGGACCGGTTCTTCGAACGACGCTTCGGCTGCGCGGCGATCGAGGCGGTGGATCTGGCGCGCAAGCACATCGAGATCGCCGTGGCCCGTCATTCCTTGCCCCAGGTGACGTACCGTGTCGGGAACGCCTGCCGCTTACCCTTTGCCGACGCCACGTTCACGCATGCCACGGCAATCGAGGGCATCATCCATTTCAACACCCGCGCGGACTTCTTCCGCGAGGCGCGTCGACTACTGCGGCCGGGCGGGCGGCTCGGTGTGGCCGACTTCTTCATGCGACGCGAGCCGCGCAGCGCCATCGAGCGTACGCTGTTGCGCTGGGGCGCCGCGATGTGGCACGTGCCCGCGGCCAATCTCTCCACGCTGGCTGCGTACCGAGGCACGCTCGAGGGCGCCGGGTTCACCGATATCGCGACCGACGACGTGAGCGACCACGTGATCCCCGGCTATGTCTTCGAGCAGTGCCGTCCCGAGGTTCGACGGCAGGTCCGCGCCATACGCGGCCAAATCCTCGGGCGTGTCGGCGTGGTGATCGATATCGTCATGTACAAGCTCTACCGCCTCGGCATCGTAGGCTACGTCGTCGTCAGCGCCCGCAAACCCCACGCGTGAAGGAGGACCAAATGAACCCCGCTCGTGAGCTCGCTCTCAAGGCGATGGTCGCTACCCAAGTCATGCCGAAGCCCGACTTCCTCCTCGCGAAAGGAATCGCGACTCCAATGCCGGTGGTGTCGGGTGCCCTGCCACAGTACGCGCGCGTGTTCTTTCCGTCGCTGGTTCTCAAAGGACTGCCGGTGGACCTCGTCGTCGTTTGGACGATCGGGGACTTTCCGGGTAACTCGATCTGCTCCAGCTACTACGATCCGCGCAGCCCTTGGTACAACGTCTTCTACGGGGCGTACGGCATCCTGTCCCACAAGCGCGACGGGACCTATTGGGGTTTCAAGGCCGACGGAACACCGAACTACGAGGAGATGTTCGAGATCCCGGAACTCGACTACAACTATCTCACCGCTGGGCAGCTCGGGTGTCCTCCCGCAAAACAGCACTTCGAGGTTCTCGAGCAGCATCCGGGGACCGTGGGAGCGTGGAGCCTCACGGAAGCGGTGTGCAAAGTGCCGTCCGGCCTGCACCACCTCGAAGACTCGCTACACGCGAACCCGCTCTACTACAGCATCTTCGGCTATCCCGACCAAAAGTTGATCGGCAACCACGAGAGCTACGAGCCGGTGACCATGCGCGGCCAGACCTTCTTTCGGAAGGCGACGACCGAGGACGACAAGGACAAGATCACGCTCACGTGGGGCGCGATGTGCCCGGACACCGAAGCGGGCCAGGCGCTCCTGAAAACCATCATCGCCGCGTTGCGCCAGGTCTATCCCTGAGCTCGCAAGGAGCGACCCTCGCGTTGACGTCGTCATCCCGTCGGCGATAACAGAGCCGATGACAATGGGCCGACGATGAAGCGCGTGACGATCTACACCGACGGCGCATGCCAGGGGAATCCCGGTCCGGGCGGGTGGGCGGCGATCCTCGTCGCCGGAACCCACCGCCGGGAGATCAGCGGCTACGAACCGCAGACGACGAACAATCGCATGGAGATGCGCGCCGCGATCGAGGCGCTGCACGCGCTGTCCGAGCGCTGCGAGATCGACCTGCACACCGACTCGCAGTACCTGCGCAACGGCATGGATCAGTGGCTTGCGAAGTGGAAGCGCAACCAATGGCGCACCGCCGACCGCAAACCGGTGAAGAACGTCGACCTCTGGCAGCGCCTCGACGCCGCGGCGCAGGCGCACGTCGTCCGCTGGCACTGGGTGCGCGGCCACGGCGGCCATCCCGAGAACGAGCGCTGCGACGTCCTCGCGAACGAGGCGATCCACGCCGGGCACGGCATCGGCGACGTGGGGCTCGGAAGCGAGCCGACGTGAGCGAGGAATGGCACCGCGGCGAGTACCTGATCAGCACCGATCCCGCCCGACTCGACCGCCGCCTGATCCATGATTTTCTCGCGCACTCATCCTACTGGGCGGCCGGCATCCCCGCCGCGGTCGTGGCGCGCGCCCTCGAGCACTCGCTCTGCTTCGGCCTCTACGCACCCGCCGGGCAGGTCGGTCTCGCACGCGTGGTGACCGACCGCGCGACGGTCGCCTACCTCGCCGACGTGTTCGTCCTCCCGGAGCACCGCGGGCGCGGTCTGTCGAAGTGGCTGATGGCGACGGTGCTCGCGCACCCCGAGCTCCAGGGCTTCCGCCGCTTCCTGCTCAATACGCGCGACGCGCACGGCCTCTACCGTCGATTCGGGTTCACCACGCCCGCGCACCCCGAGTGGGCGATGGAACGCTTCGATCCCGACGCGTACGGGCGCTGAGCGCTCGTCCGGACAGAAATATGGCTCGCGTCTCGGCGTTGTCCCGGCGCCACGTTCTCGACGCGCCGGCGCCACCGCCAGATGGCGCTCAGCCGGGCGAAAACGGCCGCGCTCGCGCCGGCGGCCGATGCGCGCGCTGGTACGCCCGTTGCAACGGATCGTCCGCCGCGCTCGCGCGCGCGCCCGAAGGAGGTCGACACATGATCACGATCGAAGCGCTCGTCCGCGAGGCGACCGAGAAAAACGCCTCGGATCTCCACCTCAGCGCCGGCGGTCCGCCGCGCCTCCGCATCGACGGCGACCTCGTCGCGACCGACCATCCCGCGCTCGACGCCGACGCCGTGCAGGCGCTCGTCGAGGCGATCATGACACCCGAGCAGCACGCGCGCTTCGCGAGCGATCACGAGCTCGACTTCTCGTGGGCGGTCGCCGACGTCGGCCGCTTCCGGGTGAACATCTATCTCCAAGGCCGCGGCCCCGGCGCGGTGCTGCGCGCAATCCCGACCAAGATCCCGTCGCTCGAGGCACTCTCCATGCCGCCCATTCTCACCGAGCTCTGTAAGCGCGAACGCGGCCTCGTCCTCGTCACCGGGCCGACCGGGTCCGGCAAGTCGACGACGCTTGCGGCGATGGTCGACGTCGTGAACACCACCTGGGACGGCCACATCCTCACCATCGAGGACCCGGTGGAGTTCGTACACGAGTCGAAGCGCTGCCTGGTGAACCAGCGCGAGGTCGGCGCCCACACCGCATCGTTCAGCGCCGCGCTCCGCGGCGCGCTGCGCGAGGATCCCGACGTGATCCTCGTCGGCGAGATGCGCGACCTCGAGACGATCTCACTCGCGCTCACCGCCGCCGAAACCGGCCACCTCGTCTTCGGCACGCTGCACACCTCGAGCGCGGCGAAGACCGTCGACCGCATCATCGACGTCTTTCCCGCCGGCCAGCAGAGTCAGATCCGCACCATGCTCTCCGAGTCGCTCGAGGCGGTCGTCGCGCAGCGGCTGCTCAAGAAGAAGGGCGGCGGGCGCGTCGCCGCGTGCGAGGTGTTGGTCGGCACGCCCGCCGTCCGCAACCTCATCCGCGAGGGCAAGCTGCACCAGATCCCCTCGGCGATGCAGACCGGCCAGCAGCAGGGCATGGTGACGTTCGACATGGCGATCGCCGATCTCCAGAAGCGCGGCCTGATCGCGCGCGAGAGCCCGGCGCCGCCGCATCCACCCGCGAACGGCAGCGCGCTCGGCGCGAGCGGCGCCGCGCACTAGGCGGCGCGCACGGCGCCGCCACGCGCGGCATGCGGGTGGCATGGTTGCGCGCCCGCGTGCTAGTCGGTGACGCTTGCCGGCGCGTCCGACGCTCACTCCCGCCTACGCGCGCTACGTCCTCGCGCTCCTCTTCGTCGCCTACGTCTTCAATTTCATCGACCGGCAGATCCTCGCCATCCTCCTCCAGCCGATCAAGGAGGAGCTGCAGGTCTCCGACACCGCAATGGGGCTGCTCACCGGGATTGCGTTCGCGCTCTTCTACACCTGCGCCGGCATCCCGATCGCGCGCCTCGCCGACCGGCGATCGCGGCGCACGATCATCGCCGTGGGGCTTGCGGCGTGGAGCGCGATGACGGCGGCGTCCGGCCTGGTGCGGACGTTCGCGCAGCTCGCGGTGGCGCGCATCGGCGTCGGCGTCGGCGAGGCGGCGTTCGTGCCGCCGGCGCACTCGCTGATCTCGGACTACTTTCCCGCCGAGCGCCGCGCGACGGCGATGGCGGTATTCTCGCTCGGCGTCCACGTCGGCCTCGCGTTCGGCTTTCTTCTCGGTGGCTGGATCGCGCAGTTTTTCGGGTGGCGGGCGGCGTTCTTCGCCGTCGGGGTTCCCGGCTTGATCCTCGCCGTCGTCGTACGACTGACGGTGCGCGAGCCCGCGCGCGGTCACGCCGACCGCGCGCACGCCCCCTCGCACGCAGCGGCGGTGTCCGGCGCGCTCGTGTCCGAGCCATTCCGCGTCGTCTTCGGCATTCTGCGTACGCGGCGCGCCTTTCGCCATCTCGCGCTCGCCGCTGCGCTGCACTCCTTCGGCGGCTACGCCTTCGCGATTTGGGGACCGACGTTTTTCGTACGCGTCCACGGGATGACGAGCGGCCGCCTCGGCACCTGGCTCGGCGCCATCCTCGGCATCGGCGGCGCCGCCGGCGCGCTCCTCGGCGGTATCCTCGCCGATCGACTCGGCGCGCGCGATGCGCGCTGGCAGCTCTACGTTCCGGCCATCGCGACGGTGCTGCAGATTCCGTGCGCGCTCGCCACCCTGCTCTGGCCGAGCCCGGTACCGGCGCTGCTCTTTCTCATCCCGTCCGCGATGGCGAGCGCCATCTGGTTCGGCCCCGTCTTCTCGCTCACGCAGGCGCTCGTTCCCCCGACCATGCGCGCGACCGCGTCCGCCGTCCTCCTCTTCGTGATCAACCTGATCGGCCTCGGCATCGCGCCCCTCGCCGTCGGCATCCTGAACGACCGCCTCGCGGCGACGTACGGCGCCGAGGCGATTCGCTACTCGCTCATGATCGTCGGCCTCGCCGGCGTCCTTGCCGCGGTGCACTTCGCACTCGCCGCCCGCACCATCCGCGCGGACCTCGCGGCGGCGCGGCGCGCGTGAAGCGCGCGGGAGACCCTGCTCCGAAGCGTCGGCGTTCGGCGCGGGGGAGTGGGTGACGGGGGTGTGCGAGGTCGGAAGAGAAGTCTACGACCTCG
>JBGOSW010000059.1:0-22852 GCA_041476145.1 Binatia bacterium | reverse complement strand
CCGCCGGCGCCGCAACACATCCCCGTGCGGCCGTGGCGTTCCATCTCCTGCGGCATCGCGCCGGTGACCGCCTTGATGACCGTGCGCGGCGAGTCGTAGACGTTGTTGAAGCGGCCGTAATAGCAGGAGTCGTGGTAGGTGACGGGCTTCCCCGCGAAGCCGTCGCGCTTGAGAGAGATCTTCTTCTCCTCGAGCAGCTTCTGCACCAGCTCGGCGGCGTGCACGACTTCGTAGTTGCCCCCGAATTGCGGAAACTCGTTGCGGAACGTGTTGAAGCAGTGCGGGCAGTTGACGATGATCTTCTTGACGCCGGCGCCGTTGAAAACCTCGACCAGCATCTGCGCCATGCTCTGGTAGAGGTATTCGTTGCCGAGACGGCGCGCAGTCTCGCCGTTGCAAAGCTCGTCCTTGCCGAGAATCGCGAAGTCGAGGCCGGCTTTCTTGAGGATGCGGGTGAAGGCGATCGTCGTTTTCTTGTTGCGATCGTCGAACGCGCCGCCGCAGCCGACGTAGTAGAGGTACTCCGCCTCGGGATGGTCGGCGAGGAGCGGGACGTCGAGCCCCTCCGTCCAGGCGACGCGCTTCTCGGGGCCGAGGCCCCAGGGATTGGATTGCGTCTCCATGCCCTTGAACGTGCGCGTCAGCTCGGCGGGGAAGCGCGCTTCCTCCTGCACCAGGCTGCGGCGCATGTCGACGATCTTGTCGACGTACTCGATCATCACCGGACACGCTTCCTCGCAGGCGCGGCACACGTTGCAGCTCCACAGCACGTCGTCGTGGATGACGCTGTCCTCGCCGATCAGGTTCTGCCCGAAGGGCTCGGCGGCCGCCGCGCCGTCGCCGCCGCCGGTGTCCCCGCCGGTCGACGCACCGTTGGCGGCGCCGGCCTTGGCGGCGACGAGCTCCTGCTGATGCTCGTAGAGGTAGTCGCGCAAGTTGAGGAGGAACTGCCGCGGCGCGAGCGGCTTGCCGGTCATCGTCGCCGGGCAGTTCGACGAGCAGCGCCCGCACTCGGTGCAGGTGTACATGTCGACGACCTGCTTCCAGGTGAACTGGTCGATGTGCGAGGTGCCGAACGCGGTGGCGGTCTCGAGGTCCTGCTTGGCGAGCGCGCCGATCGGCTCGAGCTTGCGGAAGAAGACGTTCGGAAGCCCGGTGATGATGTGGAAGTGCTTCGAGAGCGGCAGCAGATTGAGGAACGTGAGAATGATGAGGTTGTGGCCCCACCAACCGATCTCGGAGATCACGCGTGCCTTGCCGACACCGAGAGGTCCGAGCGTCGACGCCAGCAGCGAGGCGGTCGGCACCCAGCGGCGCGTCGCGAGCTCGGTCGCATCGTTCGCCATGTAGATGAAGCGGCCCGCCTCGAAGAAGAGATCGGTCAGCATGATGCCGCCGATGAAGCAGAGGATGAGGAGCGCCTCGCCGTGCGACTGCCCCGCGAGACGGTTCTCCGCCGGCCGGAAGCCGTAGAGTCGCGGCGGATGGATGACGATCCAGCGCACCAGCGCGTAGCTGACCGCGACGAGGACGATGACCTCCATCACGTCCTTGAGGAGAAGATACGGACCGCCGAGCATGTCGGGGCCGAGGAGCGGCAGGTGAAATTGCAGCCCGAGCCAGCCCTGACCGAAGGCGGTGACGACGCGCACGCCCAGAATCACGAAGCCCCAGAAGATGAAGAAATGCATCCAGCTCGGGCCACGATCTTGCGTGTCGATGACGAACTTCTTCTGCCCGAAGCCGTACACCAGCAGCGCGTTGATGCGATCGGGGATCCTGTCGAAGAGATCGGTCCAGCGCACCGATTGGAGCACGCGGAAACGTCCCCAGAGCGTGTTCGCGAAGTAGCTCAGCGCCCCCACCACGAGCAGCGTGTGGATCACGAATCTCGCGCCGATCTCGGGCATGTCCCCTCCTCGTTGGCTTGCATCTTCTATGAGATCAGGTCAGAGGTGGCAAGTTGACGGGAGCAATGAAGCTGCGGATTTACAAGCTGTTTCTCGCAATCACGCTGCTCGCGTGCGTCACCGGTTCGGCGTGCGCCAACGACACGGTGACGGCGCGCGTCGTGTTGCACACCACCGGCGGCGACGTCCCCGTCACCGTCGAGGTCGTCGCGACAGCGGAGCGCCGAGGCCTCGGCCTCATGTACCGCAAGGAGCTCGCCGCGGACGCCGGAATGCTCTTCGTCTTCGACGCGCCCCAGCACCTCACCTTCTGGATGAAGAACACCGTGCTGCCGCTCGACATGCTCTTCATCGGCGATGATCGCCGGATCGTGGGTATCGTGAAGGACGCCGTGCCGTTCACCACGACGCCGCGCGAAGTCGACGGTAACTCGCGCTACGTCCTCGAGGTGAACGCCGGATTCAGCGACCGCCACGGCGTCAAGAACGGCGACGCGGTGAGCTTCGAGGACGTTCCCGCCACGCCGCCTTGAACTCCCGTCGACCGGTCGGTACATTACGCACTTTCGCCACCTCCCTTCTGCGATCGGCGACAGCGTCGTAGGACCACCTCGTCGCGCCGCCCGTTCACGCGGTGAGGCCGAAGCGGGAGCACAACAGCCATGGGCCTGACAGAGAACCTCGAAGAACTGGAGCGCCGCAATCGCGCCGCCGAGCTCGGTGGCGGCGAAGAGCGCATCGCCAAACATCACGAAGACGGCAAGATGACCGCGCGCGAGCGGGTCGATCTGCTGCTCGACCGCGGCAGCTTCGTCGAGCTCGACAAGTTCAAGACGCACCGCTGCGCCGACTTCGACATGGACAAGAAGAAGATCCCCGGCGACGGCGTCGTGACCGGCTACGGCACGATCAACGGCCGGGTGGTCTACGTGTTCTCGCAGGACTTCACCGTCTTCGGCGGCAGCCTCTCCGGCGCGTTCGCGGAGAAGGTCTGCAAGATCATGGATCTCGCGATGAAGACGGGCTCGCCGGTGATCGGCATCAACGACTCCGGCGGTGCGCGCATTCAAGAGGGCGTCGTCAGCCTCGCGGGATACGCCGACATCTTCCAGCGGAACGTCATGGCCTCGGGCGTGATTCCGCAAATCTCCGCGATCCTCGGCCCGTGCGCCGGCGGCGCGGTCTACTCCCCCGCCATGACCGACTTCATCTTCATGGCGAAGAAAATCAGCCACATGTTCATCACCGGTCCCGACGTCATCAAAACGGTGACGCACGAGGACGTGACGAAGGAAGAGCTCGGCGGCGCCGTCACCCACAACACGCGCAGCGGCGTCGCGCATTTCCTCGCCGAGAACGGCCGTGAGTGCCTGCGCATGATCCGCGATTTGCTCTCGTACATGCCGAGCAACAACCTCGAGGATCCGCCGTTCGTGGCGACGCAGGATCCGATCGACCGCCGCGATCCGGCATTGAAGACGATCGTCCCGGACAATCCCAACAAACCCTACGACATGTCGGAGATCATCCGCGCCGTCGTCGACGACCGCATCTTCTTCGAGGTGCAGCGCGACTACGCGCGCAACATGCTCGTCGGCTTCGCGCGTGCCGGCGGGCGCTCGGTCGGAATCGTCGCCAACCAGCCGGCGTTCCTCGCCGGCTGTCTCGACATCGACGCCTCGGTGAAGGCGGCGCGCTTCGTCCGCTTCTGCGACTGCTTCAACATCCCGATCGTCACCTTCGTCGACGTTCCCGGCTTCCTGCCGGGGACCAACCAAGAGTACGGCGGGATCATCAAGCACGGCGCGAAGCTGCTCTACGCCTTCTGCGAGGCCACGGTCCCCAAGGTGACGATCATCACCCGCAAGGCGTACGGCGGCGCCTACGTCGTCATGTCCTCGAAGCACATCCGCGGCGACATCAACTTCGTCTACCCCACGGGCGAGATCGCCGTCATGGGTCCCGAAGGCGCGGTCAACATCATCTTCCGCGGCGAGATCGAGGCCGCGAGCGGCAACGGCGAGGTGCGCGAGCGCCTGGTCGACGACTACCGCAAGACCTTCGCCAACCCGTTCAAGGCGGCGGAGCTCGGCTACGTCGACGAGATCATCGCGCCGGAGGAAACTCGGCCGCGCCTGATCCGTTCGCTCGAGATTCTCCAAAACAAGCGCGACAAGAATCCCCCGAAGAAGCACGGCAACATTCCGCTCTGACCAGACGTTTCGAGCCGCCATGTCCACGTCGAAGCCCTTGCGCCGTGTCCTGATCGCCAATCGCGGCGAGATCGCCGTCCGCATCGCTCGCGCGTGCCGCGAGCTCGGCATCGAGAGCGTCGCCGTCTACTCCGAACCCGATCGCGCGGCGCTGCACGTGCAGATCGCCGACTACGCCTATCCCGTCGGCCCGGCGCCCTCGTCGCAGAGCTACCTCGTCGTCGACAACATCCTCGCCGCCGCGCGCGCCGGCGGCGCCGACGCGATCCACCCCGGCTACGGCTTCCTCGCCGAGAACGCCGCGTTCGCGCGCCGCTGCGCCGCCGAGAGCATCACCTTCGTCGGCCCGCCGCCCGACGCCATCGTCGCGATGGGCGACAAAGTGGAGTCGCGCAAGCGTATGATCGCCGCCGGCGTACCGGTCGTGCCGGGCTCGAAGGACACGCTCGCCGACGACGAGGTCATGGCCGAGGCGGAGCGCATCGGCTACCCGGTGATGCTGAAAGCGTCGGCGGGCGGCGGCGGCAAGGGCATGCGCATGGTGCCGAGCAAGGCCGAGATGGCCTCGGCGCTCCGCGCGGTGCGCTCGGAGGCGAAGTCGTCGTTCGGCGACGACCGCCTCTACCTCGAGAAGTTCGTGCTCGGCCCGCATCACGTCGAGGTGCAGATCCTCGCCGACACGCATGGTCACACCGTCCACGTCTTCGAGCGCGAGTGCTCGGTACAACGCCGCCACCAGAAGGTCGTCGAGGAGTCGCCCTCGCCGTTCATCGACGACCGCATCCGCCACGCGATGGGCGAGGTCGCCGTCAAGGCGGCGGCGAGCGTCGGCTACGTCGGCGCGGGCACGGTCGAGTTCATGGTCGGCGCCGACAAGAACTTCCACTTCCTCGAGATGAACACCCGCATCCAGGTCGAGCATCCGATCACCGAGATGGTGACCGGCATCGACCTCGTGCAGGCGCAGCTGCGGATCGCCGGCGGCGAGCCGCTCCCCTGGCGTCAAGAGGACATCCGTCAACGCGGGCACGCGATCGAGTGCCGGATCTACGCCGAGGACCCGGTGACGTTCTTCCCGTCACCGGGGAAAATCTCGCTGCTGCGCGTACCGTCGGGCATCGGCATTCGCGACGACTCGAGCGTCTACGAGGGCGCCGAGGTGACGGTGCACTACGATCCGATGATCTCGAAGCTCGTCGCCTGGGGCGCCGACCGTGACGAAGCGATCCGCCGCATGCGGCGCGCGCTCGCGGAGTACCGCATCCAGGGCCCGACGACGAACGTCGCGTTCCACCGCTGGGTACTCGAGCATCCGCGCTTTCGCGCCGGCGACTACGACACCAACTTCGTGCCGCAGGAGTACCACGGGCTGCCGGCGGCGCCCGACGGCACCGACCCGGACGCGGTCGCGATCATCGCCGCGGCGGTGGCGACGCTCGAGCAGCAGCACGTGGTCGTCACCCGCGGCCCCGCGGAGGCCCGCAACGCCTGGCGCGAGAACGCGCGCCGCGAGGCGTTGCGTGGCTAGCAACCGCGACCCGCTGCTGCTCTCCGCCCGCGTCGGCACGACCGTCCGCGAGGTGAAGATCCTCGAGCTCGCGCCGCACGTCTATCGGGTCACGATCGACGGCGTCGATCACGCGGTCGACGCGCGCGCGTTGCGGCCCGGCTCGTTCTCGCTGCTGATCGACCAACGCTCGATCGCGTGTGACGTGCGGAGCGACGGCGATCGCCATCGCGTCGACGTCGCCGGCCGCAGCGTCGAGGTCACGCTCGTCGATACCCTGCGCCACGGCGGCGTCCGCATCGAAGCGGACGTCGTCGAAGGCCCGCAGGAGATCCGCGCGATGATGCCGGGCAAGATCGTCACCGTCCTCGTCGCCGCCGGTGACGCCGTCGAGAAAGACCAGGGCATCCTCGTCGTCGAGGCGATGAAGATGGAAAACGAGGTCAAGGCGGCCGGACCCGGCGTCGTGAAGGAGATGCTCGTCCAACCCGGACAAGCCGTCGAAGCCGGCGAAATCCTCGTCCGCCTCGAGTAGGAGGCCCCCCATGGAATCGCTCGCGAGCAACCCCGCGTTCAGAACCTACGCGCTCTGCTCCGCGATCCTGGCCTTCAAGATGCTCTTCTCCGCCGTCTACACCGGCACGCGGCGGCAGACGCACCAAGGGTACGTCAACGCCGAGGACGCCCGCGTGTTCGGCCAACCGGGCGCCGCCGCCGGAACCGACGAGGCGCCGGCCGTCGCGCACGCGCTCCGCATCCAGCGCAACGACCTCGAGAACATCCCGGCGTTCTTCGCGATCGCGCTGATCTACGTCTTCCTGGGCGCGTCTTCGCGCGGCGCGACGATTTACTTCTGGACCTTCACGCTCGCGCGCGTCGCACACACGATCGCGTACACGCGCAACCTGCAGCCGTGGCGGGGGATCTGCTACGTGATCGGCGCGCTCTGCATGCTCGGGATGATCACGCAGATCGTGCGCGCGACGTTGTAAGCTCGGGCGGCGCGGCCGGGAAGCGCGGTGCTGCGCGCGACGTGCGAGGTGGGCGACGAACGTCCTGCCTTGCGCCGGAGCGTCCGAGGCGTACGCTGATTGCATGCGTCACCGTGACGATGGGAGCACTCGGCGCGTCCGGCTGGCCTCGGCGTGGGTAGCGCTGCTCGTCCTTGGCGCGCTTGCCGCGGGAACGGCGGTCGCCGACACGGTGATCGGCGCCAAGGTGCAGTGCCAAGCGGAGTACGGCGTCGGCTCGGACACCGCCAACGCCTGCGAGCGCGGCGTCGACCTCGCCGCGGGCACGCCGAACAATCTCGCGTTCGCGGTCAGCGGCTGCATCCGCGACGACGCCAATGCCGACAAGGCGGTAGCGTGCCGCCGCGGGGTCGCGCTACACGCGCGGCTCGCGGCCCACGGGCGCGACGGCGGATCGAGCAGCTTCGCGTACAGCTGGAAGCAGGGTCACGGCGCCGTCCAAGTGGAGATCGGGGATTACGACCTGCTCGTCGGCGACGCCGAGAAATCCATGGGCGATTGCCAGCGCAGCTTCGAAGGCAGCAAGGAGCCGCCGAGCTGTCTCTCCGGTCTGCGCCTGCAGCACGAGCCGCCGGCCGACGCGCACTGACTCCCGATCCCTGTAAGGACCGATCGTCGATCAGCGAATGTACCGCACACTCTCGCCCGGCCCGTTCAGCAATCCGACGAAGGCGCCGAGCGTGCGGATCGTGACGAGCAGCGCGAGAAGCGGCGTTGCAGCGAGAAGGGTCGCGCGCAGACGGCGCTTGGCGAGCACGGTCGCCACCGCGCGCACGAGGACGAGCCGCCTCCCTCGGAATGACGGTACTTGTTCAACCGTGACGTTCAGTTACGTCGCCGAGTCTCACGCTCCTTTGCGCTCCCGTACGTGCTTCTATTGACGCGGAACCGGCACCACTACCGGCACCACCTTGACTGGCGTCGACGTTTGCAATGCCGCTCGACGGCGGCACGTGATCCGAGGACAGGTCCGATCGAAGTGCTACTTCTTCCTAGGCAGGTCGACGGTGAAGACGCATCCCTTACCAGGCAGGTCGCGCACGTGAATCTCGCCGCCGCTTTGCTCGACGCCTTTGCGGCTGATCGCTAGCCCAAGGCCGAGCCCGGATCGATCGGCGCCTCGCTGCTCGAACATGCGAAACAGATCGTCGATCTTTCCGGCCGGGAGACCGCCGCACGCATCGGCGACTTCGATCTGCACGCGATCGACGGTCGTGTGGGTTTTCAGCGACACGTGACCAGCGGAATGCGTGAACTTGAACGCGTTTTGAAGCAGGTTCGACAATGCGGAAACGAGCATCTGTGAGTCGGCCTCGATCGTCACGTCGTTCGCGACAGGTTCGACCGTGAATTGCAGGCCACGGTTCGCGGCTTCGATTGCGGCGGCGATCGCCACCTCTTCGATGAGCGCAGCCACCGATATGGGAGTCCGTCTGTGGATGCCGGCTTTCAAGCGCACCTCCGCAAGAGAGCGATCGATGAGGTCGCGCATACGGCCCAGGCTGCGAGAGACTACTCCGCTGGTGCTCCCGCTCATCCCGACTGCTCCCGATTGCAGAACGTCGAATGCGAGCGTCGCTCTGTTGAGTGCGTTCCGCAGCTCGTGGGCCAGAATACTGAGCTCTTCGACGTCTGCATCGGCGACGGACCGCTGTTGTTGCCGCCCAAATTCGGTGACGGCAGAGGCAACGGCGGTGTCCAGGCAACCGTTCAGGGCCTTGAAATCTTCGGCGCTGATCGACGTGCTACTTTCGGCGGCGAGCTCGGTAATCGCTTGGCAAAGCCCCCCGTAGTCCTGAACGACCTGCCCTACCGTGAAGCCCCCCCGCCGCATGTCCTCGCCATGCTTGGTGGCGCTGTCGTCGATCTCTGTCGTGCCGCACTCGCGTGTGGGGTTCCGAAGTATCTCGACGAGCTGAGTCAAGAATAGCGGAATCCCGTTCTCCAGCTCAGCGCCCGTCGCGCGCGGCGCCATCCTGCTCATGGCTTTCGCTCTCGCCAGAGTGATGATCTGTTCGTGGTTCGCGGTGAGGAACTCGTGCAGCATGGTGCCCTCCGGGGAGTGGGATTGTCCGTCCGATGGAGGCAACGCACGCAAGCAACGTGCCGTGGAGGACGCATCGTTATGCTCGCGATCTCCAGCGGTCGCGGAAATTACGCGTCAGAGAGGGATGCCGATTTATTCCTCGACGGTCAGGATATTCACTCGACGATATTTCGACACTAGAAGTCATTTCAAAACCCCAGAGCACGTCGCCAGCGAGCAAGCAGGTATAGCCGAGGGCGGCATGGGCGGCTCAGGGATCCCGGGCCGCCGGTTGTGTCATGAGCCGCGCGTTAGCGCTTTGCACATTGAACTTGGCAGTCTGCCCCACGCGCATGCGCCCGCAGCGGTCTGCGGATCACACTGGTCGATTTTCGTGTTCACGATCGTCGAGCCACTCACCTACGCGAGGAGGATTCTCGTCCTCAAGTTGCCCGGACTGCGCGTCGCCCTTTGATGTTGAGTGCGCCACAATGGAGCGACCTGACGCGGCGCGCGTTGACCGGTTTCTTCGGTAACGGCGTCTGCTTCCTTCGATTCCGCTCGACAGCGCGGCGCCCGTCGTGACAGGTTCCAGTGCTGTTATTCGCCAACGGGTGCCTGTGGCCCTTCAACCAGGAGAATTCGTCATGCGGCGTATCGCGCTCGCTCTCGTTGGTGCTCTCGTCGCCCTCACACTCGCGACGCCGTCGCACGCCACGCTCAACTTATGCGCGGCAGGCAAGATGGCGTGCGTCGCCAAGAAGGCAGCGGGGATTTTGAAGTGCCGCAGCAGGAACGAGAAACCGCCCGGTCTCCTTCCCGCAACCTTCGCCCTGTGCCTTCAGAGAGTGAAGGACAAATTCGACGGCGGTACCAACCCGGCAAAGGGCTGCTTCGCCAAGCTCGAAGGAAAGGGCGGCTGCTTGACGACAAGCGACACGGCAGCGCTCGAAGCGAAGGTCGATGCGTTCGCCGACGACGTGGTGTGCGAGCTGGACGCGGGATCAGGCACTTGTCCCGCGACACCGACGCCCACGCCGACGGCGACCCTCACGCCGACGCCCACGTCGACGCCCACGCCGACGGCGACGCCGACTCCGGTTCCCTGCACGGGGGCGGTCGTGGGCGGGTTCTGTTGGTACTTGGGCGCGGACGCCGACAGTTGCGACGCCACCTGTGCCGCGGCGGGGCAGATCTATGATGCCGCGACCGAGACGTACGCGGGCAGCAGCGGTACGGATGCCAACTGCGTGGCGGTCCTCGATGCGATCGGCGCTCCCGCGGCGACCTTCGTCTCCCCGACTTCGCCATGTACAGTCGGGGTCGGGTGCGGGTATCTCATCACACCCTCGACGCGTATACGGTGCGGGGCCCCGCCGACGACTTCATCGGATGGCGGCTCCCCCCTACAGCGTGCGTGTGCCTGCCAATGAGCGCACGGAATCCTCCGTGAGGCGATCGGTAGTCGAGGGGAGGGTCGAGACACCCAAGAGCGGCAAGACGCGGCGCGGATCTTCCCAGGCGTCGACCCCGACAACTTCCGCCGCCGTCAGTTGACCGTCTCGATGAAGTCCTTGCGGCACGACCATCCGCAACCCCCGCGCAACCTGCGGTCGGCTGACGTCAGCTGAGCACAAAGCCACCCAAGGGATTCGAACCCTCGACCTGCCGATTACGAATCGGTACCGAGGACGAGCCGCCTCCCTCGGAATGACGGTACTTGTTCAGGCGGGACGTTCAGTTACGTCGCCGAGGCCTACGCTCCTTTGCGCTCCCGTACGCTCTTCTGCGCCGCTGGACCGGCACCACTACCGGCACCAGCGGCGGGTGCACCGATGTTCGTTGAGTCGCCCCTGGGCGTCGTCGGCAGCCCCCGGAGGGGGCTATGCGAGCCATCGGGGGGGAGGGGGTCACGCGTGCCAGTACCTACGCGTTCGCCGATGATGCCTGTCCGAAAGTTCGATTCGAGTCGGACTGGGTGCCCTTCCCCGCATGGAGCCACGTAAGGCCGAGCGGCCTTCACGGCGCTTCGGGGCGCGCCTAGGGAGCGCACTCCGGCGGATACGCGGCGAGACCGGGAACCGCCGCAAGCGTCGTGCAATCCGCCTTGAACTCAGTGACACAGTCCACGCAGGTGACGATGTCCTGCAAGGTGGCGATCGCTCCAACGCAGGACGCTGCCCCCGGCGGGGCAACATCGGGACAGGTCGACGTGAAGCCGATCGCAGTCGGCGTGAGATCGTCGGCACCGCCGCACACCTTGTCGGGTCCACCGCACGCCTTGCAGATGGTGGCGACCTTCTTCGATTCAGCCTTCGCGATCGCATCCGCCGCCTTGTCGTCGGCTGCCGGGCAGGTGCCCGCTGCTTTGCCGGTGTTCACCGACGCCCAGCACTTCGTGAGCGCGGTCGACTTGGCGACGAGGAAGGTCGTCGCAGCGCTGCCGATCGTCGCCTGACACTTGTTGAGCGTCTTCTCTGCCTTGTTCTTCGGGTCGGTAGGCGTGAGCGCGTCGTAGTAGAGCCCGATCGCCTGACCGAGCGCCGCCTCGCCTATGCACGTGAGGCAGGTCGCAATATCCGCGCAATCCGCGATCGCGTTCGTACACGCCCCGCCTTCGATATTCGGGCAGGAACCTATAGCCCATCCGGCGGCGGCGAGCGGCACGTCGTCAGTGGTCCCGGCGCCGCACGTCTTATCCTTGCCGCCGCACGCCTTCGCGACCGCGCTCGCGAGTTTCGCCCGCGCTTTGCCGATCGCGTCCGTAGTCTTTGTCTCGGTGCGACACGTGGTGCCGTGCGGGAGCTTGCTACTCACGATCTTGCCCGCGCACGCGCGCTCCGCCTTCGCCTCGGCCTGCACGAGTGCCGCAGAGGCGGTACCGATCGCCCCGCGACACTTCCGTGCCGCCGCGGTTTCCTCAATCGGTGTCGGCGAGGCCGTGGGCGTGCCTGTCGACGTTACGGTCGGTGTTAACGTCGATGTGACCGTCGCGGTGGCCGTCGTTGTGACGGTGGCGCTCGGTGTCGCCGTACTTGTGGGCGTCACGGTGGCCGTTGCGGTCTGCGTCGGGGTCGCGGTGATCGTCGGCGTCGGCGAGTCCGTCGGTGTCACCGTCGCAGTTGGCGTCGGGGTTTCGGTTGTAGTGGCCGTCGCGCTGGGCGTCGTGGTGATCGTCGGGGTTGCCGAGATGGTTGGCGTTGGCGTTGCGGTAAGTGTCGCCGTCACGGTCGGCGTCGGTGTGACGGTTTCAGTTGGCGTGACTGTGTGAGTCGGCGTCGAGCTGGGGGTCGGCGTTGCCGTCGCCGTCTCCGTCGCCGTGACCGTCGGGGTGGGCGTTGCGCTGGCGGTGGTGGTCGCCGTTGGCGTTGCCGTATCGGTCGGCGTCGCGGTCGGTGTGGCCGTGATTGTGACCGTCGCGGTTGCAGTGGCGGTCGGCGTCTCGGTGGGCGTCGCCGTGGGGGTCTCCGTCGCGGTGGCGGTGGCCGTCGGTGTGGCCGTCGGCGTTGCGGTCGGAGTCGTAGTCAGTGTCGCCGTCGGCGTGCTCGTTAGTGTCGGCGTGACGGTGACCGTCGGGGTCGCAGTCTCCGTGGGCGTCGCCGTCACGGTGCCTGTCACGGTCGGGGTCGGCGTCGGCGTAGCCGTTGTCGTGGCGGTACTGGCGAACGGGGGTGGCGTGGGAGTTGCCGTTTCTGTGGGCGTCGGCGCGCACGGGATAGCTGTGTGCCCACACGTCCCAAAGCCGTCGCAGGTATCCTGCGTGCAGGGATTCTCGTCATCCGTGCACGGGTCGCCCGCCGTCTCGTATTGGCATGACGAGGAACAACAGTCGCCGTCGAGTGTGTTGCCGTCGTCGCATTCCTCTCCGTATTCCAGCACACCGTTCCCACACGTCGACCCCACGTACCTAAGCAAGAGCGCATCGGCATCTGTCGACGATGCATTGGTACCCGCTACAAGCACTCTACCACTAGGCTCTATCAAAGCTGCCAGCGCCTGATCGTAGCCCGGATCATCCCCGAGGCGAGTTACGGCCGTACCCCCTGGCCCGAACGACGCGTCCATTGTCCCATCGGGACGGTACCTCGCCAAGGCAACGGATGATTTCGGTATGTAGGGGTCCAGGTAGGCATATCCAACCGCAAGAATCTCACCATCTGGATACAGCTTCATGGATCGCAAGACACTGTTGGTCGCCGTGCCGATCGGAGTTCGCACAATTCCATTGTTCCCGAAGGTGCCGTCTATTGTACCGTCCGGCATGTATCTAGCGAGCAGAAACTCTCCCCCGTTGTTGCCGCCCACGACGATCCTATTATCGGCAAGACTATCAATTGCGACCAGGTCACCGCCCGCACCCTCGCCATATGCAATGACCCGCCCATACGAGCCAAACGTTTGGTCGACGGTCCCATTGGGCTCGTAGCGAACCATAAAGAACGCTGTCCGCGCCCCAATCGACGCGTATCCGGCAACGACCAATCGCCCGTCGTCTTGAATTGCGAGCGCATTCGCAACAGCCGAGACTGCGAACTCGACTCCCGCAGCCGTACGGACCACTCCACCAACTCCAAATCCCGCGTCGGGCGTACCGTCGGGCTCATATCGCACTAATGCCAAGCTCTGCCCATCGGATCCTGCCACAACGATCCGATCATCAGGTTGGACGGCTACCGCATTGGCGACTGCCTGACCACCTAATTCCGTTAGTATGCGACCGCCGTTGGCGAATGTATCATCTAGAACGCCATGCGTATCGATGCGAGCGATCGCAATGCGCACCGTTTGATCCTCGGCGTTCGCGTAAGAGTAGCCGGCTACGATGATCTTACCATCATGCTGACGTGCGTGCGAGGTTGCATAGTCGTCGACGCCAAACGTGACGGTGGTGATACCCTCGGTACCGAACGTCGGATCAAGAACACCATCGCGCGTGTGACGCGCGACTACAAATACGTTGCTCGCCGCTTCCGAGGTCACGCCCGTCGCAATGATCGAACCATCCGCATCACGACTGAGAGCATTGTACGTCGCGTATCCTGCGCCGAGCGGCGTAGTGGCAATGCCCTGTCCGTTGAACGTGGTGTCCAACGATCCGTCTAGATTGTATGCAACGAGGCCAAAGCCGGTTTGTGACCCGCGGCCCCTCAGCGTCCCCCCCGCCAGTATTCGGTCCGGGGTAACGAGCACAGAGTCTGCCTCCCCGTTAAATGGCCCGACATCGGTGAATACGACACCATTGTCAGCGAAAGAACTGTCGGAACCACCGTTCGAAGTAAAGCGTGCAACTACGAACGTCAAATGGTTATTATTGATGCCGTATCCCGCGGCAACGATCCGACCATCTGACTGGATTGTAACTGCTTTGGCCGCAGACTGCGCCGACTGGGGTATGGACGCGACGGTGGCGAAGCCCGTTCCATTGAAAGAGGAATCAAGGGTTCCATTGGGGGAGTACCGAGCCACGAAAAGAAGGGGAGGTCCGTTTATGTAGCCGGCGACTACGATGTGGGCATCGGACTGAAGCGTGACCGCGAAGGGTATTGCTCCATACGGGGAAACGGGAGTTGTAACTATGCCGTGTGTTCCGAATGTGTCATCGAGAACACCATCGGGATTGTAGCGGACCAAGGCGAGACCCCTGACGAGCCCCAAATCATAGGAGCCGAGGATGAGAACTTTTCCGTCTGGCTGAATAAACATGCTGCGCGCCTGGACGCTATCGCCTATGACTGTCGACGTGGTCACCCCGTCGGCGAAGGAGGGATCACGGCTACCGTCGGCGTTTAGTCGCGTCATAGCTAGGTCAAAACCGTTTGCTCGGTACAAGTCGCCGACAACGACGAATTTGCTATCGTCCTGAATTGCTACGCTTCTGACTTGGAACTCGGTTGGGACGAGCAGGGTACCTGAAGCTGTAAAGGAGTGATCGAGACGTCCGTCCGATTCATAGTGTGCAATGCCGACACCGAAGGGGCTCTCCGCACCGGTCGGAATGTGCGCCGATGGCCCCGCAGCGACAATCACGCCGTCGGGGCGAGTCACTAATACGTCGACAAAGCCGTACGTCCCAACGGTTGTCGTAACGACACCGCCTCTGCCGAACGTGGTGTCTGCACTCCCATCTCCAAGATAGCGGGCGAGCCCAAACGCATAGCCATCGTGAGTAGCGGATGCGCCCGCCAAAAGTATTTTGCCGTCGGGCTGAACGCCAATGACGCTCGCTTGACCGTTGCCAGCACCGACGGGAGTCTCGACGACCCCGCCGTTGCCAAATGTCGTGTCGAGGTCAGCGGCAGCGGCCCACGACATTGCGGGCTGAGCAATTGCCAGCAGCAATACGACTAGCGCTGCTACGAATGTGGCGTGGGGCCAGAAGGCAGGGTGCGTCGGGGGGAAGGAGCGGGTTCGCATCGGGCCATCTCGTCGGGCAGGCAAGTAAGCCTCCACTTCACGTTGGGGGGCAAGTGGAAGCCGCTACATTCGGTCGAGGCTCCAGCGAAGTGCATCAGAATGGCGCAGTTCGCGGCCCGCATGTGGCCAGATAATCGCTCGTGTCGGGCACACCATAAGCACCGAGGAGTGCAGGTCTTCCCCACGCTTCCTCGAAAGGTCTTTCTGTTCTGATTCGCCTACGGGAAAGAGCATCGCGTGTGCCACGCGAAAGAGGCTGTGATCCACGCATCCGGGCCTCGGCAACTGGGCCGGAGTTTCGCATGTGTGACGCAGCTGCCTAACGCGGATCGCACCTATGAGAATTATCAGAGGAGCGAGCGAACGAGCTGCCCAAAGGACCAAAGACTCAGCGAGCGGAAGAGTCGGACCGGCCTTAGACCGGGGCACTGCGCGAAGTTAGACGCCAGTCGACTACCTCGTCACGTGTCTGTGGTCGGATCGCCTCGCCTGGGCGCAACTAGCTCGTCATTGACAGTTTGTTCGACGCACGACAGCATTTACGCGTGCCCATTTTCGACACCTTCTCGAAACGGGAGAAGAGGAGACGCGGCGAGGTGCCGGATCTCTACCAATACAGCACTCTACCAAAGCAGCTGCGAGCGCAGATCGTCTACATCTTGCGCGACGCAATCGGCCACGGGGAGCACGATGAGTACTCCATCTACATCCGAGCATCGGTTACCTGGTGGCAATGGGTCGAAGACACCGCAAGACGTGAGAGCGGCATCTTCGAGCTGGCCAGAGGCGCGAACGCCCGCGCTCGGTGCGAGGCCTACATGATGGGGGCGCTTGATAACGCCGTGCTCGACATCATCGACATCGCCTTCCAGACCATCGACACGGAGATCCGGTCGAATGAGGACGTGTGGGGAGACGACGTACTAGTGCCGCCTGATAAAGCAATTGCAGAGCTGAACCAGCGCTTCAAAGAGCACGGCGTGGGGTACGAGTTTGTCTCGGGCAAGCTGCGGCGCATTGACTCTGAGTACGTCCACGCTGAAACCGTGAAACCCGCGCTCGAACTGCTGCACGATCATGCGTTCACCGGCCCCGAGCAGGAGTTCCAGAAAGCGCACGAGCACTATCGGCACGGACGCCACAAGGAGGCGATTGCCGACGCTCTCAAGGCGTTCGAGAGCACGATGAAGGCAATCTGTGACGCGCGTCGGTGGTGGTATCCGCCCAACGCGACCGCAAGCACGCTGGTGAAGATCATCTTTGACGAAGAACTCATCCCGCGGTACCTCGAGAGCGAATACACGAGTCTTCGCACGTTGCTTGAGAGCGGCATCCCGACCGTGCGCAACAAGACGAGTGGCCACGGCCAGGGCGCTACGCCGGTCGAGGTACCCGCGCACTTCGTCGCGTACGCACTGCACCTCGCTGCTTCGAACATCGTCTTCCTCGTGCGCGGCCACGACGCGCGGAAGTAATGCTGGACAAGGCGCTCGACCAGGTCACGAAGGATGTGCTTGGGGAGCTCGCGTCGGCAGGAACCCTTGAACGGCGCACGCTGGAGTACAAGGAGCAGCTCCCGGGCGATCGCGACCGTGATCGGTTGGAGTTCATGCGCGATGCCACCTCGTTCGCGAACGCCGCAGGCGGAGACATCATCTACGGCGTGAGGGATGCCCGCGCCCAGGACCTCCCGACCGGAACGCCCGAGCTGATCGGAATCCCGATGCTGAACGTTGACCAGGTGAAGCTGCGCATGGAGAGCATGCTGGTCATGGGAGCTGACCCTCCGCTTCGGGGGGTCCAGTACCGATCGGTCGAAGGCTTCCCGCAAGGGCCAGTTTTGATCGTTCGTGTGCCGCGCAGCTGGAACGGCATCCACATGGTTACGGCGCAAGGTGATCATCGGTTCTACAGCCGCCATGAGGCAGGAAGATTTCCGATGAGAACGTCCGCGGTTCGCAACGCAATCGTGCTCGGCGAAACGATTGCGGAGCGAGTTCGACGGTTCCGGGACGAACGCCTTGGCCGAATCGTCGCGGGCGAGACTCCAATCCCGCTGCGGGAGAATCCGCGAACGGTTCTCCACGTTGTTCCCCTTCAGCCGTTCGACGGTGCGATGTACCTTCAGGAGCGAACGATCCTTGCCGCTCTCACACCGATGGCGGCCGCAGCCGGGTACGATGGCCGCTTCAATGTCGACGGCTTCGCAACGTACGCAGGAACACGCGAGCCTTTGCGGTCGTACACGCAACTCTTTCGCACCGGCAGCGTCGAAGCCGTTGACACCGATCCCTACTACATCCTCGCGCCGGAGCGATGGCAGTTGTTCAACCCTCGCGGGCTCGAAGCCGCGGTCACAGGTGCACTCAATACCTACTGCGTCCTGCTGCGCGGTCTTGGAGTGCAGTCGCCTCTAGTCGTGATGACGAGTATCGTTGGCGCAAGGAACTACCATATGCAGGGAGGTCCCTCCGGTTCCGCCGTCATCTCACCGCACGCGATCGACCGTGACGTCCTGATTCTCCCGGACGTGCTGATTGCCGCCGACGTGAGCGCCAACGTTGACGAGGTGCTTAGACCCGTGTTCGACGCGCTCTGGCAGTCGGTCGGGTACGATCGTAGCTATGGCGAGGCCCCTCGCCGCCCATAGGCGCCCTCGATCGCACGCCAGAGCCCCGCCCGAAACACAGCTAGCTGCGCCTCGAATCCGCTAGCGCGACCGCAACGTGGCGCCTGAACACTCGGGACGCATCCACGGCGTCACTGCGGTCGATCACTTGTGGCGACCGATAGCAGGAACGATTGACGTGGACGTTCGGTTTACCGTACGTGCGAAGTCGATAGCGCCATGTTCCCCTTCTACCCGTACCCCATGTCGTTTTGGGCATGCGTGCAGCGGACCGGCATGTTCGCCCTTCGTTGGACGGTTTACTTGCTCGCCATTTGGACGACGCCTCACCTTTGGTGGGAGGGCCACCACCTACTGGCCGTGGCCTGCCCCCTTTTCGGCTTCCTGTTTGGCGTCGCCATCCTCCGCACCAAGGAATACACGGACGGTGAACGCCAGCAGGTCGAAGAGCGAGACGGAACGTTCCGACCTGAAACCCTGGACGAATGGCGGGAGCGCCGCATGGAGGAACACCGCTTTGCATCGGACGAGGACAACGCCGGGCGAGGGTCCGTGGCCGTGCGCGTTTTCACTGGCCTGATGGTCGCTGCGTGCGTCGTTGTCCTGATCGGCGCGCCGCTCGCGGCCGGGCATCCGCTCATCGCGGCCGGATTTGCGATGGGCGCTCTGGTGCTTTGGAGCATTGATGGATAAGCGGAGCGAGTCTTGCAAAGTCGCGAGGCGTGCCGTCAAACTCCTCAAAGAGAACAATGCTCGCGTACGGTTCCTGACACCCGACGAAGAAGCGGCGCTCTTTGCCGAACTGGAGCCTGCGGACCAAGCGGTTGTCCTCGTGGCGCTCCACACCGGCCTACGACAGGCGGAGCAGTTTCGGCTGCGATGGGAGTGCGTTGACCTTGCGAATCGCGTTCTGATGGTCCCACGTTCCAAGTCGGGCGATGCCCGCCGGGTTCCCATGAACGATGGCGTGCTTGAGACGCTGCGTGTCCTACCGAGCCGTCTCAAGAGCCCTTGGGTATTTCCCAGCGCCGTCGGCGAGACACCGCTCGATGCTCGGAACTTCTACAACCGCGTCTTTGTGCCTGCCCTGGAGCGCGCAGGCATCGAGGGCTTTCACTGGCACGACCTACGCCACACTTTCGCGAGTCGCCTGGTGATGGCCGGCGTCGATCTGCGCACCGTGCAGGAGCTGATGGGACACAAGACGCAGGCGATGACGCTCCGCTACTCGCACCTCTCGTCGCAGCACCAGCTCGACGCCGTGCAACGCCTCACGAGCACGCCAACCGGCACCACTACCGGCACTCCCCCCAAAGTCGTGGAGCTAACTACAAAGCCACCCAAGGGATTCGAACCCTCGACCTGCCGATTACGAATCGGCTGCTCTACCATCTGAGCTAGGGTGGCGTGAGGCGGGGCGTCGCGCCTGGCTGCGCAGAGCCGCCGACCATAGAGTGCGCCGCGCACCGGCGCAAGTAGCGCCTCCCGACGGCTTCTCCTAGACTCGCGGCGTGCGTGCCGTGCTGCTCAAGGAGCCGGGCTATTTACAGGTACAAACGGTTCCCGAGCCCGAACCCGCGCCCGACGAGATTCTCTTGCGGGTGCGCAACTGCGGGATCTGCGGCTCCGATCTGCATGCGGTCAAGTACGGTCTGCAGATGCCGGTGGACGCGATCCTCGGCCACGAGTTCTCGGGCGAGATCGCGGCGCTCGGCGCGCGCGTCCGTGGCTGGCGCGTCGGGGAGCGGGTGGTCTCGCTGCCGTACATGTCGTGCGGCACGTGTCCGGCGTGCGAGCGCGGCGACGGCATGCTCTGCCCGAGTCTCCGCGGCATCGGCCTCGGCCAGCTTCCGGGCGCGTTCGCCGAGTACGTGCGCGTGCATCCGGGAAGCCTGCTGCGGATTCCGCCCGAGCTCGACTTCCGGACGGCGGCGATGGTCGAGCCGCTCGCGGTCGGGCTCCACGGCGTTCGCCACGCGCACCTCACGCCCGAGAGCGGATGCGTCGTGCTGGGCGCCGGTCCGATCGGTCTCGTCACACTGCTCTGGGCGCGTGACGCCGGCACGGCGCACGTGGTCGTCTCGGAGCTCGCTCCCGGGCGTCGCGCGCTGGCGTCGCGTCTCGGCGCGGCGGAGGTGACGGACCCGCGGACGGCCGATCCCGCGGCGGCGGTGCGCGCGCGCACCGGCCGGGATCCCGACGTGGTGTTCGAGTGCATCGGGGCGCGCGGCACGCTCAACACCGCCATGACGCTGGCGGGCATACGCGGGCGGATCGTCGTCCTCGGCGTCTGCATCGAGGCGGACGAGATTCTGCCCCTCACCGGGATCTTGAAGGAGCTCGAGCTCAAGTTCGCGCTCGGCTACAACAAGGCCGAGTTTGCCGACGCTCTCGAAGCGTTGCGCACGGGACGGCTCGACGTCGCGCCGCTCATCACCGACGTCATCGATCTCGACCTGGTACCGGAGACGTTCTCGGCGCTCAACGCGCCGACCACGCAGTGCAAGGTTCTGATCGAGTTTCCCTGAGCGACGCCGCGGAGCGTCGCGCGGGCTATGAGGCTTTGGTGACGTTCGCCGCCTGCAATCCCTTCGGGCCCTGAGCGATTTCGAACTCGACGCTCTCGCCTTCCTGCAATGAGCGAAATCCCTCGCCGCTGATGGCCGAGTAGTGCACGAACACGTCCTGACCGTCGTCGGCGGTAATGAAGCCGTACCCCTTCTGCGCGTTGAACCACTTCACTTTCCCACGAGCCACGCGGCTGCCCTCCTGGTTGGCGATGCGTGCGCGAATGCCTCGCGCGGGTCAGATCGCGCTGCCGCTTAACACACAAAGGACTCGGCGGGCAAGAAAACCGTACCATTGGGAAGCAGTCCGTGCCGCCCCTTCGGTGGCGTTCCCCGGCCTCCTTTTGTATAGGGGTCGATTGGTCGACCGGCCGGCTCCTGGCGGGAAGGATCTTCATGGCAGTGGACGAGAAGCTGATCACGCTGTTCAGCTACTATCGCGACGCCGAGATCCGTGGCGCGACCCTCCTCCTGAAGCTCATGCAGCGTCTCGACGACCCGGACGCCCAGGTGAAGCTGTCGAAGCACCTCGAGGAAGAGACGCATCACGCCTGGCTGTGGACCAAGCGCATCATCGACCTCGGCGGCGTCCCGGTCAGGGTCGACGACGGCTATCAGCGGCGGATCGGCCGCGAGATCGGCATCCCGAAGACGTACGAGCAGCTCTTCGCGCTCACCGTCGTCGTCGAGGAGCGCGCCCAGCACCGCTATCTCGCGCACGCGGCCTCGCCCACCGTCGACCCCGAGACCCGCGCGCTCCTCCACGAGGTGACGAAGGACGAGAAGTGGCACATCGCGTGGATGGAGAACAAGCTGCGCGAGATGGCGGGACCGGAAGGGCAAGAGCGCGTCGACGGCCTCCTCGCACGCTATCGCGAAGTCGATCGCCGCGTCTTCCGTGATCTCGAGGCCAAGGAGCGCGAGGCGTTCGGCTTCTCGCTTTCCGAGACCCCCGCGTCGTAACGTTGACGCCGTCCGAATCCGCGCGCGTCGCAGCGCCCTCGGCGGGGGACGCGGAGGTGGCACCGAGGTTCCGCCACCGTCTCGAGTACGCGGGATTCCTCCTCGTCTACGCCGTGCTCGCGGCGTTGCCGCTGGAGGTCGCGATGCGGCTCGCCGCGGCCGTCGCCGCGCTCGTCATCCGACTCGATCGGCGGCATCGCCGCATCGGACTCGTCAACCTCGCGATCGCGTTTCCGGAGAAGTCGCCGCGCGAGTGCCTGCGGATTCTCGTCGCGAGCCATCGCAACCTCGGTCGGATGATCGCCGAGTGCGCCCACATCGGCCGCCTCACCCGCGACAACGTCCGCGCACGCGTCGACTTCGCCGACGAGGCGTTGTGGGGCCAGATTCCGGACGCGCTCGCGCGCACGGGCATCCTCGTCCTCACCGGCCACTTCGGCAACTGGGAGCTCTTCGCGCACATCCACGGACTCCTCGGCTATCCGGTCCATCTCGTCCGCCAGACGATCAAAAACCCGTTGGTCGACGCGTTCGTCGACCGCATGCGTCGACGCGCCGGTACGCGCACGCTGCGCAAGCACGCCGCCGCGCGCGGCGTGCTGCGCGCCCTCGCCGACCACGAGCTCATGGTGCTGCCGCTCGACCAGAACGCCTCCCGCCGGACCGGGGTCTTCGTCGAGTTCTTCGGGAAGCTGGCGAGCACGAACTCCGGTTTCGGCCGCATCGCCACGCGCACCGGCGTGCCGGTGTATCCGGCGTTCCTGCTGCGTGAGGGCACGAGCGCGCGGCATCGGATCGTGATCTTGCCTCGTGTTCCGTTTGCGAGTATGGCGGACCGCGATCAAGCGGCTCGCGAGTTCACCCAGCACTGTACCGTCGTCCTCGAAGCCATGATTCGCGAGCATCCGGATCATTGGCTGTGGACGCACAAGCGCTGGCGGACGCGGCCGGTCGGCGAACCGGACGTTTACGAGCGCTGAGGAGGGATCGATGCCAACGAAGAAGCGAGGCAAGGGGGCGCGGTCGGCCGACCGGCGCAGCACACCGCGGGCGGCGCGCGGCGCACGGCGCCCGAAGCGGAGCGCGCCCGCGGCACGCAAGAAGGCCGTCGCGCGCGGAACGGCCCGACGCGCCGAGGGACGCGCGTCGAGCGCCCCTCCGGCGGCACGTGCGGCGGCAGCGAGCCGCGAGCTCAGCGCGCTCAAGCGCGAGAAGAGCGCCTTCGAGAAGCGCCTCACCGAGACCGTCCGCGAGATCGGGCAGCTCCGCCACCACGAGGCGCGTGCCGCGCAGCTCGAACGCCAGCTGAAGGAGCGCGACGACACGATCGTCCAACTGCGGAAGCAGCTGAGCGACCTCCGCAACCGGGACGAGGAAGTGCAACCCTCACTTGCGCTAGGCTCGCGTCGGGCCGACGACCTGGACGATTTCGACGAGGACGTCGGCGCGGAGGACGACGACGAGTTGATCTGAAATTCCGCCCCACTGGCCGTCCCCGGGCGAGGTCCGCCCGCCCCCCGGACCGACGTTGCAACGTTTTTTGCTTGCAATTATCGCCCAAGTACGGGAGCACCGTTGATGCATACATGGGG
>JBGOSW010000058.1:0-22906 GCA_041476145.1 Binatia bacterium | reverse complement strand
GCGACGATCTTCAGCTGCGCCGCCTCGACGTCCTTCAGCTTCACGGGCCCCGACGACGCCATGTCTTCGCGCAGGATCTCGGCGGCACGGCTCGATACGTTGGCGAAGATCTTCGCCGATAGTTCCGGGCTCACCGTCTTGAGGGCGAGCAGCAGGTCCTCGCGCGCCACCTCCTTGAGCAGCGTCTGCAGACCGCGGTTGTCGAGCTTGATGCAGTCCTCGAACGTGAACATGAGGTTGCGGATCGTGCTGACGAGCTCGGGGTCGCGGGCTTCGATCTCCTCGAGAACACGGGCCTCGATCGTCTTGTCGGCGCAGTTCATCAGCTCCGCCACCACGCGCGGACCGCCACAGGCGGTGCCGGCCGGGCGTAGCAGCGCCTGCGCCTGCTCGCGGAGCGCGCTCCCGACCTCGGCGACGAGGCCCGCCGGCACGCTCTCGAGCCGCGCGAGACGCTCGACCAGGTCGCTCTGCAGCGTCTCGGGCAGACTCGCCAGCACCTCACCGGCCTGGGCCGCCGCGAGGTTCGCCAGCACGAGGGCGGCGATCTGCGGATGCTCGCCGGCAAGGAGGCGCGCGAGCCCGGCCGCGGGGACGCCGGCGAGCGTGTCGCCGAGGCCGGCGCCGCCGCTCGCCTGGGTCTCGATCTCGGCGAGGATGGCGCTGCGTGCGGGGGTGCCGCCGTCGCCGAGCGCCTTGGTCACCACCGCGCGCGCGAACTCGCGGCCGTCGACCACGAGTCCACTCGCACGCAAACGCTGGCCGAACTCCTCGTGCACGCGCTCGAGCTGCTCGGGTTCGACGCTGCGCACGCGCGCGAGCGCCTGCGAGACCTGTCGTACCTCGGACTCGCCGAGGTGACGCAGGACCGAGGTCGCCGCCTCCGGGCCGAGCGACAGCAGCAGCACCGCCGCCTTGTCGACGCCGGCAAGCGCCGCCTGCCCTACTCGGCTCCCGCTACCCATTGCCGGATCACCTGTGCGGTCTGCTCGGGGTTGCGGCGCGCGATCTCGAGGAAGCTCGTCGACTCCGGACCGCCGCCCTGGGGAAGCGCGCGCTGCGCCGCCGCGATCGCCCCCGGTGTCACCAGCGGCACCCGGCTCGCCATCGCCAGCAGGAACGGACGGACGACGAGGAGCGCGATCGCGACGATCGCGAGCAGGCCGCCGGCGCGCCAGAGCACGTCGGACCAAGCGCCGAGACGCGACAGCACGGTCGGCGCCTCCGGAGCCTCGGGCAGCGGCGGCGCCTGGAACGGCGCGCTCGCGACCTCGATCTGGTCGCCGCGCTCCTCGTTGAAGCCGACGGCGCGCTTGATGAGCTCCTTGTAGCGATCGATCTCCTCGGACGCTCGCGGCGTGAAGGTTCGCGCCTCGCCCTCGCCCTGATAGGTCCCGTCGATCATGACGGCGACCGAGAGCTTGCGGATCCCGCCCGACTGCTCGATGCGCCGGCTCGTCACCTTGCTGATCTCGTAGTTCAAAGCGGCGTCCTCGCGCTCCGAGCGAGGCCCCTCGTCGGCGGGCGCCGGCGCGGGCTCGTTGGTCAGCGTTGCGTTCACTCCCACCGCGCCACTGGCGGCGCTCTGCACGTTCTTTTCACGCGAGCGCTTCTCCGTCCGCACCGCGACACGGTCGGGATCGTAGCTCTCCTCGGTCTTCTCGACCTGCGCGAGGTCGAGGGTGGCGGTCACGCGCGCCAGCGCATGACCGGGCCCGAGGACGCGGCTCAGCATGCTTTCGATGCGCTCGGTGTAGCCCTGCTCGAGCTCGCGCTGGAAGGCGAGCAGGCTCTGCCCCGCCGGCCGGCCCGCGGCACTCTCCTCGAGCTCGTGCGTCAGCACCTGCCCGTTGATGTCCACGACCGTCACCTCCGCCGGCTTCAGCCCCTCGACGCTGGCGGCGACGAGGTGGACGATGCCCGCGATCTGGTCCTCGTTGAGCACCCGCCCCGGCCTGAGCTTCACCACCACCGAGGCCGAGGGGCGACGCTCCTCGGCGACGAACAGCGAACGCTCCGGCAGCGCCAGGTGGACGCGCGCCGCTTCGACCGCCGCGAGCTCGCCGATCGTCCGCGCCAGCTCGCCCTGCAGCGCCCGCTGGTAGTTCAAGCGTTGGACGAAGTCGGTCATGCCGAGCGTCTGCTTGTCGAAGATCTCGAAGCCGACGCCGCCGCCTTGCGGGATGCCGCGTCCGGCGAGGGCCATGCGCGTCTCGTAGACGCGCGCCGCGTCGACTTCGATCGTCGCCCCGCCCTCGCCCATGCGATACGGGATCTTCTCGCTCTTCAAGTACTCCACCACGGCGCCACCATCCGTGCCGCTCAGGTTCGAGAAGAGGACGCGATACTGCGGGCGCTCGACCCAGACGGCGAGCAGGCCGGTGCCGCAGACGACCGCCACCGTGAGGGCGAGGAACGTCAGCCGGCGCGCCGGCGGCAGCGCCAGGAAAAAGTCGCGAATCTGCAGGGCGAGCGCTTGCAGCCGGTTCATGGGTCAGCCGTCAGACCTGGATCCGCATGATCTCTTGGTAGGCATCGACGATCTTGTTCCGCACCTGCATCATCAGGCGAAACGAGACGTCGGCCTGCTCCATCGCGATCATGGTGTCGTGGAGGCTCATCTTGTCGCCGGTCGCGAGCGCGGTGATCGCCGCGTCGGCCTTCTGCTGCAGCGTGTTCACCTCGTCGAGCGAGCTCTTCAAGACGTCGGCGAACGGATGCGCCTCGCCGCCGCCCGCGGGTGCGGGCACCTCGCGCGCACGCAGGAAGGCGAGCTGCGGAAGCTGGACGATGTCTTTGACGTCCATGACCTACGCCCGTCCGATCTCGAGCGCCGCCTCGAGCACGCGTTTGGTGGCGTTCAGCGCCGTGACGTTCGCCTCGTAGGCGCGCGTCGCCGCCATCATGTCGACCATCTCGGTGACGACGTTGACGTTCGGCATTGCGACGTAGCCGTTCGGGTCGGCGTCGGGATGCCCGGGGTCGAAGACGAGCTGCGGCGGGTGCCGGTCCTCGACGACGCGCGCCACTCGAACCGCGGCGCTCGGCGCGCCCCCCGGGGCGAGCATGTCGTCGAAGTTCTCGCTCTGCGGCGTCGCCTCGAGGACGACGTCGCGGCGGCGATAGGGACCGCCGCCCGGCGTGCGCGTGCTCTGGGCGTTGGCGAGGTTCGCCGCGATGACGTCCATGCGCAGGCGTTGCGCGCGCAGGCCGCTGGCGCTGATCGCGAAGGCGGTCGTGGTGTCCATTACGACCGACCGTCCGTGATCACGGCGCGCAGCCCGGCGTACTTCTTGGCGATGATCTGCGAGAGCGCGACGATCTTGAGCGCGTTCTGCGACAGTCGCGCCATCTCGGTGTCGATGTCCACGGAGTTGCCGTCCACCTTCACCACGGCACGGGTGTCGACCACCGGCTGCGCTTCGTCCGCCGCGCCGCCCTCGGCGCCGCCGTCGAAGGCGCGCGTCAGCGCCGACCCGAAATCGAGATCACGGGCGCGATATCCCGGCGTCTCGGCGTTCGCGATGTTCTCGGCGAGCACTCGGTGGCGCGTCTGGTAGAGATCGAGCGCCTGTCCGAGGCCTTGGATGACCGGTCCGAATATTCGCATGGGCGGGTCCTTTCGGTTCGGGCGAGTGGGAGCAAGTTGCATTCCACGGAACGACGCACGTAACGCTCGACCGCGAAGGGAAAAAACGCCCGCCGCCATTTGCTCGACAGTTCGCCGGTCCGCGGGCGTTTGCTGCCTACCGTCAAAAGCCTGACGGCAACTTTTGCCGGTGCCAGAATGCCGTCGAGCATCGCCGCCGCGGCGCGCGGCCGCCGCCCTTCACAGCGCCGCATCGATCCGCCCGTTCGCACGGTACTCGGCGAGCTTGTTGCGCAGCGTGCGGACGCTGATGCCGAGCACCTTGGCGGCGTGGCTGCGGTTGTTCTTGGTGCGTTGCAGGGTGTCGAGGATGAGCCGGCGCTCCATTTCGTGCACGGTGAGGCCCGCGAAGTCGCCGCCGCCGGCTTCGGGAAGGGCGGCGGGACGCTCCGCGGCGAGCTCGTCTTCGAGCGCGACGTCACCGAGGGTGATCGTCGTGTCGGCGGCGAGCAGCGCGGCGCGCTCGAGCACGTGCTCCAGCTCGCGCACGTTTCCCGGCCAGGCGTGGCGGCGCAAATAGAGGCGCGCCGCCGGCTCGATGCTGAGCGCACGTCCGCCGCGGAAGCGCTCGCAGAAGTGATCGATCAGCACCTCGACGTCCTCGCCGCGTTCGCGCAGAGGCGGGACCGTGAGCGGAATGACGTGGAGCCGGTAGTAGAGGTCGCGCCGGAACGCGGCAGCGGCGACCAGCGGTCCGAGCGGGCGGTTCGCGGTCGCGATCACGCGCGCGTCGATCGCCACCGGCCGTGTGCCGCCGACGCGGTCGATCTCGTGCTCCTGGAGGACGCGCAGCAGCTTCGCCTGCAGCGGCAGCTCGAGCTCGCTGATCTCGTCGAGGAGAATCGTGCCGCCGCTCGCGAGCTCGAACTTGCCGAGTTTGCGGGCGATCGCGCCGGTGAACGCCCCGCGCTCGTGGCCGAAGAGCTCGCTTTCGAGGAGTTCCCGCGGCAGCGCCGCGCAGTTGACGGCGACGAACGCCTGCTGGCGCCG
This sequence comes from Binatia bacterium, assembly GCA_041476145.1. Taxonomy (GTDB): domain Bacteria; phylum Desulfobacterota; class Binatia; order UTPRO1; family UTPRO1; genus DP-19. The sequence goes on along the minus strand of JBGOSW010000058.1, from coordinate 18,267 downwards.
CGGACCGCTGGCGTGGATGTGGCGCGCGAGCAATTCCTTCCCGGTTCCGCTCTCGCCCTGGATCAGCACCGGCGCGCGGCTCGCCGCGACGCCCTCGGCGATCGCGAGAACGCGACGCATCGCCGGCGAGCGCGTGATCAGCTGTCGGTGCAGGGCCCTGCCGCGCCCGTCCGGCTCCGCTGCACGCTCGCCCGCGTCGCGCAGGATGCCGCGCACCAGGTGCAGGAGATCGTGCGGCGAGAACGGCTTGGTCAGGAAGTCGCGCGCGCCCGCCTTCATCGCCGCCACCGCGTCCTCGACCGTCCCGTAGGCGGTCATCATCACCATCGGCAGGCCGGGATGGCGCGCCTGCGCGGCGACGAGAAGATCGGCCCCGCCCATGCTCGGCATGCGCATGTCGGAGAGCACGAGCGCGTAGCCGCCGCGCTCGAGCGCCGCGAGCGCCGCCGCGCCACCGTCGACGGCGGTCACGGCAAAGCCGCCGCGCTCGAGCGTTTCGGTGAGCCCGATCCGCATGCCGCTCTCGTCGTCCACCACCAGGATACGTTCCGTCTGTGGCATGGTCACTCCTCGTCGGGGGCGATCTGCCCCGCCTGCGGTAGCGTCAGGACGAAGGTCGCGCCGCCCGCGCCCGGACGCAGCGCGAGCGTGCCGCCGTGGGCGGCGACCGCAGCGCGCGCCACCGCGAGGCCGAGCCCCGTTCCACGCTCCTTCGTGGTGAAAAACGGCGCGAAGATACTCTCGACGTTGGCGGCCGAGATTCCCGGACCGTCGTCGGCGACGATGATGCGCAGCCAGCGCGTCGACGGCTCGAGGGCGATGGCGAGCGTCCCCGCGCCGGCCATGGCCTCGCCGGCGTTCCGCACCAGGTTCAGAAGAGCCTGGACGAGGAGGCCGCGGTCGACCGGCCACGTGATGCCGCGCGCGCCGCGGCGCGCGATGCGGACGCCGGTACCGAGCGCCGGCGCCGCCACCGCCAAGACCTCGTCGACGAGCGCGTCGAGTGCCGTCGCCGCCAGACACGGCTCCGGAAGGCGCGTGTAGTCGAGGATGTTCGTCACCAGATGGTTCAAATCGGCGACGCCGCTCGCCACCTGTTCGGCGAGACGCAGCGCCGACGGCTGCGCGCGTACCTCGTCGGCGAGGAGCTTACTGCAAAGCTCCATGGCACCGAGTGGATTGCGCACCTCGTGCGCCAAGGTCGCCGCCATTTCCCCCATCGCGGCGAGCCGCCCGTGGCGCAGCGCCTGCGTCTCGAGGCAGCGCTGGCGCGCGATACTGGCATCGAGCGCCCGCTTCTTCTCTTCGAGCTCGCGGCGGAGCGCGTCCGCGTGCGCCTGGAGGTCGCGGTACTGCTGCTCGAGACTCGCCGTCGCCTCGGTGAAGACGCGGAACGCGGCGTGCAATTCCGCGAGCTGGTGCGTACTCGGCCCGCGCACCAGCGCCTCGGCGCTCTCGCGGCTCATGGTTCCTCCCGGCGATTCTCGAACGGGCGCACGATCATCTCGTAGTCTTGCGCCGCGGTGCCGACGCGGCGCTCGAGGGCGTCGCGGCTGCGCGCCACGTCGGCGTACGCGGCGACGGCCGCCCGCCCGCCGTCGCCGGCCCTGAGGCGCGCCATTCGGTACGTCGCGCCGGCGGCGCTCGGCTGATCGGGATAGCGGCTGGTGAGCTCACCGTAGGCGGCGAGCGCCGCAGCGTCCTCACCACTCGCCTCCGCCGCCTCGGCGAGGGTACGGAGCGCCGCCGCCGCCTCGCGCGCGGCGAGCGCCGGAGCACGGTCGTCGGCGAGCGCCGCCCGCACCAGACGCGCCGCGAACGCCGGATCGGCGACCCGCACTTGGGCGGCGACGTCGAGACGAAGCGCGCGCGCCGCGACCGGATCGAGCTGCGCCGCCGCCTCGCTCACGCTCTGCGCGGCCGCGCTGCTCTGCCCGAGCGCCGCGAGGGCGCGTGCGCGCAGCGCGAGCGCCGCCGCCGGCGCGGCGGTGCCGCGCGTCCGCAACCAATCGTCCGCGACCGCCAGAGCTTGCGGTACCGCGGCGCTCGCGAGCGCCGCGTCGCCGCGTTCCTCCCACAGCGCGTCCGGCGCCGTCTTGCCGAGCGTCTCGCCGAGGCGGCGCAGCAGCGCCTCCGCCTCGACGGTCAAGCCGACCGCGCGATAGCTTCGCGCCAAGAGAATCTGCTCCTCCGGCGTGAGCGCCGAGGGCGCGAGCCCCTGCTCGACGACGATCGCGACCGCCTCCGCCGCAGCGCCGCGGACGAGGGCGCGCGCCAGCGCGTCGTGTGCGAAGCGGCGGCGCTCCTCGGACCCTGCTTCCGGCGCGAGTGCGCCGAGCCGGCGGAAGCCGGCGTCGACGTCTCCGCCGGCGGCGTCGAGGCGCGCGAGGCCGAGCGTACCGCGGGTCGCGAGGCGGGCCCCGAAGCGGCCGGAGGCGAGTTGTGTGTACGCGGCGCGCGCCGTCGCCGGCTCACCGACCGCGACCGCCGCCGTCGCCACGTCTTCGAGGACGATCCCTTCCTGGCCGGCGCCCGGGGCGCGTCGCAGGCCCTCGAGCATCGCGCGCGCACGTCGCGGGTCGCCGCCGGCGAGTTCCTGCCGTGCCTGGACGCGGATGGTCTCGGGGTCTGCGAGCAACGTCGCCGGACAGAGACTGGGCAAGCGCGTCACGTCTGCCGAGGCGTCGCCCGGCGGCTCGCTTGCGAGCAGGAGCGCGGCGCGGCCGCGCGCCGCGAGGCAGGCGCCGGCGCCGCCATCACCCGCCGCACGCGCATACGCCTCACGCGCACGGTCGGTCGCGCCGTGCTCGCGCGCGAGGTCGCCGACGAGCGCGTCGAGCACCGCACGCGTCGGATCCGTGCCCGCGGCGCGCGCGACGCTCTGCAGCTCGGCGTCGAAGCCGAGCGTGCGGTAGGCGAGCGCGACGTTGAGCCGTGCCCGCGGCGCGTCGACGAATGCGGGTGCACGGCGCAGCGCCCGGCGATAGAGGTCGATCGCCGGCAGCAATCGTCCGCTCGCGGCGCGAATCACCAGCTCGCGATCGGCGGCGAGGTAGAGTGCCGCAGGCTCGTCGCTCGCCGGCGCGGGCGGTAGCGCCGCGGCGTCGGCATTCTTCGCGAGCGCGCTCGCGAGCGACGCCAGCTCGTGGTGCGCCGCGTACGCGTCGGGATCGGGTGCGCAGAAGGCGACGCCGGCGACACGCTGCCAGGCGCACGGGAACACCGCGGCGGCCGTCGCGTCGGGAGCGGCCGCGGCTGCGAGCGCCAGTGTCGAGCGCAGCGTACCGAGGTGTCCTTCGGCGGTCGGCAGCGGCGACGGCCCGCGCCCCGAAGTGGTGGGTCGCGGGGTCGGAAGCGCCGCCGTCGGCGCCGGCGATCTGCTCGGCCGTGGCGAACGTGCGACCGACGCCGCCGTCGCCCTCGCGGCAAGACGCTTCGCGGCCGGCGTCGCCGTGCGCGCCGGCGTCGGCTGCGCCGCGGCGGCGAGTAAATCCACGATGAGACGCGGCGGGTCGTCCTCCGAGTACGCGTGCACGCCGCCGGGCGCGTCGCCGGTGGTGATCCGGATCGCGGCGTTGCCGTGCGGCCCGGGCGCGAGCGCGACCCTCGTCCCTGCACCGGTGCCGCTCTCGTCGCCGCGGAACGTCGTCCCGCGCAGCGTCGGATCGACGATCGCGCGCGGCACCACCACGTCGACGGTGTCGGCGGCGGTGCGCGAGGCGAGCGCGCCGACGACCGGCTCGTTGATGAAAAAGACGATCTGCTCGCGATCACGCAGTGTCAGGAAGTGCGGTGGCGAAGCGAAGAGCGCCTCGGCGCGCGCCCGACTCTCGGGAACCGCGAGGAGCACGGCGGCGAGGAGCGCTATCTGTCGCGGACTCTGCATGGCCGGAAATTTTTGCCCATCGAGCAACGCCTGTGCCGCGTGCATCGAAAGGTCGCAGAGCGAAATCGCGGCGAAATTTCGCCGCCGCCGCCGCGGCCGGCCAGGGATTTGGCCGGCCGCGCCGGCCCCGCCGTCAGAAGCTTGACGAAGCCGGCGCGCCGGCACCCGCCGTCGCGAGGGTGGTCTCCGCTCGGCTCCAGGCATGCAACGCCGGCGCGAGCCGCCCGCCGAGAAGGCGCGCCAACTCGTCCCAGGCGCGCCGCTCCTGCGCGGCGAGGAGCGCCGGCGCGACAGCCACGACGGGTTCGAGCGCCGCGGGGATCGCGGCGCCGTCGAGCGTCGCCACCTGCTGCTCGAGAACGAGCGCCAAGCGCAGCTCCTCGAGGAGGGCGGCCAGCAGCGCGTTCGCATCGTGATCGTCGCCGGCCGCGAAGCGGGACACCACCAGCTCCACCTTCGTGGCGATCACGGCGACCGCGCTCCCCAGCTCGTGTCGCATGCGCAGGGCGAAGGTCGCCGGCGTCGCCGTTTCGAGGACGAGTCGGTCGACGTTCACCGCCGCCCGCCGCGCGTAGCGGTGTTCGTCCCCGGCGCTGAACATGACGCCGTCGAGCTCGACGCCGGTGACGATCTCGTTCGGATCGACGTGAACGCCGAGCGCCTCGATCATCTCCCCGACGGTCGCGCCCGCGGCCTCCACCGCGCCCACTTCGCGCTCATTGATGAAGACGTGCATGGTGCCTGTCCCCCTTGATTCCGGCGTCGCCGAGCAGCGCCGCCATGCAATCGGCTCCGCGGGCGAGCTCGTGGTAGAGGGCGCGCGTCTCGTCCGCGAGCGTCGCGACGTCGTCACCCTCGAGGTTTTCCTTCCCGAACTTGAACATCTGCGTCAGCACGACGGTGTCGGGATGGGCACCGCCGTGCTCGAGAAGCGTTCGATCGAGCACGTCGAGTTCGCGTCCGAGGCGCTCGATCTCGTCGATCGGCGCCGCCGTCAGCGCGAGGCCGCGCAACCGTGTCGCCACCATCTCGCCCTCCCGGGCGAGATGCGCGAGCACGGCGAACGGCGCCACGTCGATCGTGCCCGGCAGCGGCGCCGGGAGCGCGGCGCCGGTGAGGAGTGTGAGCCAGGTGGCGCGATACGCCCGCCGCAGCTCGTCCTCGGGTCGTGGCGCGACCTCCCCGAGCGCGTCGCAGCGATAGAAGCCGGCGCGGTCGAACGCGGTACGATAGAGTCGCGCGCTCGACGTCGCGCGCGCGATGCGATCGAGGGCCGGCCAGTCCTCAACGAAGCGTGCCGCGATCACGGCGGCGACCGTCTGCGGAGCGATTTCCGTGCGACAGAACGGCTGCAGGCAGGTGACGTTGTGATCGCAGGGCGCACACGGAGCGTTGGCGTGCAGCAGCACGTCGTCGGCGGCGTACGGACCGGTATCGAACGGCGACGCGGGACCGAAGAAGAGCCCGACGACCGGCGTACCGACGGCGACCGCCATGTGCATCGGCCCGGTATCGCCGCTCACCAACACGTCGAGACGTTGGAGGAGAGCGCCGAGCTCGGCGATCCCGGTCTTGCCGCAGGCGTCGACGACGCCGTCCCCGACTTCCGCCGCCACCGCCGCCGCGAGGGCGCGGTCGCCGCGGCCGCCGACGAGGACGATACGACGCCCGCCGGCGACGAGCTCGCGTCCGAGCGCCGCGAACGCCGCCGCCGGCCACTGGCGGATCTCGCGGCTGGCGCCGAGTTGCAAGCCCACGAGCGCCGTGTCGGCGCCCACCCCTGCGGCGGCGAGGAGTTCCGCCACCGCCGCCGCCGCCGCCGGCGCCACCGTGTAGCGCAGCGGCTGCACGCCTCCTCCGCCACCCGCCATCGCACGGTAGTAGTCGACGAGGTTGAAGACCGCGACGCGACGGTTGAGACACATGGTCGCGAACAGGCGCGCCCACGGATGGTGGATCACGCGGAACCCGTCGCTCGTCATCGACCAGCCGCGCACGTCGTCGATGCCGAGCAGGCCCATGAAGACCGCCGTCATCCGCGAGCTCGAGAAGTTGAGCGCCAAGTCGTAATTCGCGGCGCGCAACTCGCCGAGCAGTGTCTCGACCGAGCGATAGCCGTCGAGAAGTGCCGCGCCGCCGCGTAGCATGAGGCCGCCGAGCCGATCGAGGTCGACGCGCACGACACGATCGATACCGGGAATGTCGTCGCAGACGTCGGCGAAATTGCGCTCCGCCAGCAAGGTCACCGTCGCCCCGGGGTGGTGGACGCGCAACGTCGCCACCGCCGGCGAGGTCTGCAGGAGGTCGCCGAAGCGCGTCAGGTTGACGATCAGGATCCGCTGCGCGCTCATGCGCGGTACTCCCGCAGGTACATCTCGTCGAACTGATGCAAGAAGAGAAAAATCGCCTCCGGCTCCTCGAGTGGTCCTTCGTGCTCGACGATGCTGCCGACCAGGCGCTCGAGGGTCAGCGGCGTCGCGGGATCGAAGCGCGCGAGAAATCGACCGAGCGCGCTCTCCCCGTCCTCGCGCACGACGTCACCGACGGTCGCGACGCGTGGACGCGCGAGCAGGCGATCCTGTTCGCGACCGAGCACGGCACCGAGGAGACGCGCGAGCCGATGACGGTACGTGTGCTCGGCGAGCGCGTGCCGGCGCGCGCGACCCGCCATCGGGATGCGTTCTTCGGGGTGCGCGAGGTAGTAGCGGGTGAGCTCCCGCATCTCGGCGACGCCGTTCGCGACCGCGAGCTCGCGCTCGTCGAAGAGCGGCGGCAGCAGCGTCCGCCGGTCGACCACCTGAAAGGCACCGCAGCCCGCGAGCTCGAACGTGCGCGGGTTCACGAAGTCGCCGCGCGGGTCGACGCCGTCGTGGTACGTGGACGAGTGCAGGTTGAGATTCACATCGACGGCGTTGAAGATGCGCACCGACTCTTCGGTCGTGATGCGGGCGCCGCCGCGCTGAATGACGCGCGCCAGATCCCCGGCGCCCTCCCAGTCACTGCCCCAGATGCGGAAATCGGCGTCCAGGAAGCGCCGGAAGGCGAGCCGGCGGTTGCGGTAGCCGGCGCCGACGAACGCCACTTCGCTGCCGTAGGCGGCGCGCTCGTCCGCGCCGAGGCTCAGCGGACGATGGATCTCGGGATCGAAGCCGCACGGCAGGTACTCGACGCAGGCGTCGGTGACGCCGCCGATGGCGTCGAGGCACTCCCCGTCCTGGATGGTGAAGACGTAGTCGTAGTGCGACGCGACCTCGCGCCAGTACGTGAGCACGCGGAAGTCTTCGACGAACCACAGCACGCGCAGTGCGCCACTCGCGCCGATCTCGTCGAGCGCCGCGACGCCGAGCGGCGCCTGCGCCAGCGCCAGCACGATGTCGGGCTGGATCGCCTCGACGGCGGCGACGACGCCGGCGCCGAGGGTGTCGCAATAGCGGCTCTCGAGCGCGCGGCGGCGGGCGCGGCGGGCGCCGAAGCGCTCGAGCGCGCGAAAGCCCTCGTGGAACGGGCTCAGGTCGAGAAGATGGGTCTCGTGTCCGAGCGCCCCGAGCGCTCGCGCCGCATAGCCGGCGATCGGCCACGACCCTCCGTAGATCGGCGAGACGACGAGGATCTTCATGCGCACGCCGAGGCGCGTCGCCGACGCCTGCCAGGTGGTCAGCGCCTGCCGATAGACGCCGCTCGGCACCAGGAGCGACGGCCCGTAACCGAGGACACGCGTTCGCTCGCTCGCGACCGTCGCGCCCGCCGTCGTCGCGTCGGCGGCGTCGCCGTCGGCGCTGGTGACGATCTCGACCCGCGCGAGGAGTGAGGCGAGATCGCGGTTCGCGAGCGCCAACCGCCATACCGCGAGGTCGGGCTCGACGACGACGATGGTGCCGGTGAAGCGCGCCGCGAGTGCTTCCACGTGATAGCCGAGGCCGAGGCCGACGACGACGGCACGCGTCGCGCCCGCGCCGGCGAGGCGCTCCGCCGCGCGCCGCGCCCAGCGTGCCCCGTCCTGCATCGGATCCGTGCAATGCTGTAAGGGAACGCCGGCGATCGTGAGGAGAGGTGCGCCGGCTTCGGTCCACGTGAGCACGTGTGAGGGCGGGACGGGCGCCGCCGTGATGGCGACCGCAAGCGTCGGGGCGCGTGCCGCGAGTACCCGTTGGTTCTCCTCGCGGAGCGTCACGAAGCGAGCTCGTGCTCCAGCGCCTGCGCCAGGACATGGGCGGGCGCCTGGCGCAACACCTCACGCACCACCGTCCGACTCTCGTCGCACCGTCCGGCGGCGTACAGGCAGCCGGCGAGCGCGAAGCGCACGTCGGCGTCCTCGCCGACGCGCGCGAGATAGTCGCGGAGATGCGTCTCGAGCTCCGCGAGCCGCTCGAGCGGGCTCGCCAGCGTCACGAGTCCATGGAGGGCGACGCGATGCGCTGGATCGAGGGTGCGCGCCTCGACGTAGGCGCGCCATGCTTCCTCCGTCTCGCCGAGTCGCGTGAGACAAAGCCCGAGCGCCGCCCACGCGTCGGCATCGCCGCCCGCGACCGTCGCGCGGTCGAGCCACGCGCGCGCGGTGAGGTCGTCGCCGCGTTCGAGTGCGATGATGCCGAGCCCAGCCTGTGCGCGACCGCGATGCGCGGTCGATCCCAGGAGGGCGGCGAATTGCGCCTCGGCGTCATCCAGCCGCCGCAGGTGCGTGAGCGCGAGCGCGCGGAGCTCGGTCACCACCGCATGGTCGGCACCGCCGGCGGCGGCGCGCTCGGCGTGCTGCAGAACGTGCTCCCATGCACCCGCGGCGCGCGCCCGCGCGGCGTCCTCGAGCGCGTCCGACGGCGTCACGGGTGCTGCGGGTCGCGCAACCATCTGCGGCGCTTTGGCGAGCGGCGCCGCCGTGGCCGCGCCCGATCTGCTGTTCATGCCGCCTCCCCCCCACGTGCGCCGCCACCTCGCGGCGTACCGCGAGGTGGCAGCTCAGATCCCCCACTCTTCCCCCGCCCCGCTTCCTGCAGCAGGGAGGAGCAAGACAGGTGCCAGGCTACGTGCGCGAAGATGTGTGCGGCGCGCCGCGACCGCCGAGCGGCGGTGCCGGAAATCTGTGCCGGGGAGCGAACACCGTCAGCGAATTGACGCTCGCGTCCGCAGCCGTCTCACGGGTGAGTCGGGAATGATCGCCTACGCACGACGGGAGGCGAAGATCGGCATCGCCGGCGTCGCGTCGCGATAACGCGCGGCATTGGCGCGGGTCCCGTGCAAGTGGGCGAGCTCCGCGCCGACGGCATCGCGCGCCGCGCCGGCGAGACCGAGCGCGGCCGTCCGGCGCGCGTCCAGATCCCTCGCCATCGCGTCGACCGTGATCCACGGCGCGACCTCCTCGGATGTCGACAGCGCGTGCCGCACGGCGGCCAGGGGACGCAGCGCCAGCTCGATCGCCTGTCGGCGCGCCCCGAGCGCCGTCGCCGCCTCCCAGCGCGCGGCCGCGAGGTGCGCCTCGAGCGCGTCGTAGACGTCGCGGAGCTCGCAATGGAGCGCGTACGCCGCGCGCGCACACTGCGCCGAAGGTGGTGTTGCCGCGTCAGGCCGCATCGACCACGGAAACGCGCTGCAAGATCTCGCGATAGGCCCCGGCGATGATTTCGAGGAGACGCGCGACTTGGTCCACGTGATGCACGCTCTTCCGACGATTCGCCTCGAGGAGATGCTCCAGCATGAACTGGTACAATCGCTCGAGGTCTCTCGCGATCGTGCCACCCGCGCGGTGATCGAGCGTGTGCAGCAGCTCGGCGATGATCGCCTGTGCGCGTGCGAGATGATGCGCAAACCGACTGATGTCGCCGGCGTCGAGCCCGGCACGTGCCTGCCCGAGGAACGTGAGACCGCCGTCGAACATCAAGAGGAGAAGGCGGCCACGGTCGGCGGTCGCGACCTGCGCCTCTTGATATCGCCCCGCGGTCGAATGTGCTGCCATCATGATTTGGAGGTCCCTCCGAACGCGTTGGTGAGCGCAGTGATGTAGCCGCTCTGTGTCTGCAGATTGCTCACGAGCACTTCCAGGTTGGTGAACGTCGTACGTAGATTGCTCTGGAAGGCGTCGAGATGACGCTGACCGGCCGCGAGCTGATCGTCGATCCCGGCGATCTGGTCGCTGATGCTCTTCGCGTTGATCGCGATCAGGCCCCCCGATTGCGTGAGCCCCGTCAGGTAGTCGTGCAGTCGATCGGCGACGCCTCCGACCGTGCCACTGCCGCCGAACAGCGACGAGACCGCAGTCGCGTCGGCGGTGAGCGCCGTCGCGAGCTTCCCGGTGTCGAAGTCGAGCGTCCCGTCGCGCTGGGTGGTGATTCCCACCTGCGCGAGCAGCGTCACATCGCCCTGCAGTCCGGAGACCGCGCTCGAGATCATCCCGTGCAGGCTCGCAAGGACCGTGCGCACCGTGCTGTCGAACGCCAACGGTCCCGCCGTCACGCTGTGATCGGTCGCGGACGTGTCCTGCGTCACTTGGCTCTGAGCGGCGACGAAGTCGACGATGTCGTTGAAGGCGTTCACCACGGTCTGGACGTTCTTGGTCACACCCTGAACATCGGTCCCCACCGCGACCGTCACCGGGCCTCCCTGCCCGGCGAGCGACAGCGTCACGCCCGGAATCACGTCATCGAAGGTGTTGTGCTCGCGTGTGAGCGGGTCCGTGAAGCCGGTCACGTTGAAGCTCGCGTTCGTCGCCGGCTGCGTCACCGCGACAGCGAGTGTCGTGTCGTCGGTGACGATCGTGAGGTCGTTGGAGGAGCCGGTGTCCTGAGAAGCGATACGCAACCGGAAGTCGGGGCTGGCCGTCGTACCGACGTTCACGACCGAGGCGGTGACCCCGGCGTTCTTCCCATTGATCGCCGTGGCGAGGCCTTGGAGCGTCGTCGTGCCGTCGACGGCGACCGTCTGGTCGTGGCCGCTGCCGACGTGGAACACGAAGCTGCCGCTACCGGTCGCAACGGTCGCCGTCGCGCTCGCGCGCCCGTTGGCGGAGGTGGCGATCGCGTTCCGCGCCAGGCCGAGTACGGTGAGCGTCGTCGTTCCCGTCGAGGCACCGGAGCCCGCCGTCGCGGTCAATACGTTGGAATCGCTCGAGGTCGCGGTGCGCGCCAGGACGGCGTCACCGTTGCGGACCGCATCGACCGCGGTGAGAAATGCGAGGACCTTGGAGTTGAAGGTTTGCAGCGCCGTCTGGTGTGCCGCGACGGCGTCGCGCTGCGCCTGCAAAATGTCCATCGGGGCGCGCTCGAGTGCCACCAATTGGGTGATGATGCTGTTGGTGTCGAGACCGGTCGCGAGACCACTGACGTTGATCGTCGCCATTCCGCCTCAGCTCTCTTGATCGAAGAGCACGCCGCGTCCGTCGGGCAGGCGGCGCAGTGCACGGCCGAGATCCTCCGGCGGCACCGTACGCACGACCGTTCCCGTCTTCGAATCGATCACCTGGACCACCACCCGACCCCGCTCCTTGTCGAGCCGGAACGACAGCTCGTAGTTCGGGAACTCCGGCAACTGCACGTGCTTCGGACCCGGTAGCTCCACCTCCGCGGGCGCCGCGTCGGCCGTCCGTTCGGCGGGCGGGTGCGGCGGCCGGGGCGACGATCCTCCCGACCCTTCCCTTGGGCTCGTGTCGACCACGCCATGCACCGCCGCAAGCGGCGCAGTAGGGTCATTGCCGATGCTCATGGACTGCCTCGCTGTTCGTGGCGGGACGGGCCGTGCGCCCGTCCCGCCATCCCATGCATCCGTTTACCGCAGCAGCGTCAGTGCAAGTGCCGGCTGCTGATTCGCCTGCGCGAGGACGGCGACGCCGGCCTGTTGCAGAATGTTCGCGCGTGTGAGGTTCGCCGTCTCGACGGCGACATCCACGTCACGAATGCGCGACTCGGCGGCCGAGAAGTTCTGGGCTGCCACCTGCAGGTTCCCGATCGCGGTGTTGAGCCGGCTCTCGATCGAACCGAGCGTACCGCGCCTCTGTGCGACCGTGGCGATCGCCGAGGTGATGGCGCCGAGCGCGGACTGCGCCGCCGCCGACGTCGACACGGAGATGTTCGACAGACCGATACCGCTCGACGAGCCGTCGACGGTCGTGAACGCGATGCGGCTGTTGGAGCTGGCGTCGAGGCCGATCTGCAGGGAGACGCTGGTTCCGCCGGAGAGCAGATTCACGCCGTTGAACGTGGTGGTGTTCGAGATGCGGTCGATCTCGGACACGAGGGCGCCGAACTCTTCCTGGATGGCGCTGCGTTGGACGTCGCTGACCAGGCCCGATGCCGCCTGAGAGGCGAGCTCGCCGAGACGCGCGAGGATGTCGCCGGTCTTGCCGAGCGACTGCTCGCCGATGCTGAGGGCGCTGATACCGTCGTTGGCGTTGCGGATCGCCTGGTTGGCGATGCGCGTGTCGGCGCGCAGCTTGTCGGCGATCGCGAGGCCGGCGGCGTCGTCGGCCGCGGAGTTGATGCGGAGACCAGACGACAACCGCTCGATCGACGTTTGCAACGACGCCGTCGAGTCGGCGAGATGTCGCTGCGCCGTCAGCGACGCGACGTTGGTGTTGATGGTGATAGCCATAGATCCTCCGTGGTTGTCGGTCCCGTCCGTCCGTGTTCGGGCCTCGTTATTCGCGGGCGAGCGCGAGCGGGGCCACCCCGCCCGATGCGCGCGTCGTTCCGCTTGCGGAATGTATCGTCGAGCGCTCGGGGAAACTTGAGACCCTGCGCCCGCCGCACGCCTCGCGTCCGCGCCGGCTCCGCCGCCTGCCGTTCACGACTCGGATCGCGCCACGCGCGGGGTTGCACCGCGCATTCTCCATTCCTCGATGAACGGCGCGTGACGCGCGTTGCGTGAGCGGCGGTCCGCCAGGTTCGCGCCGGCGTCGCGGGGCGACGGCGCATGCGGCTGCCTGGTCACACGCTATGCGAAATCGCGCGGCGGCTGGGTAACGACGCCTCGGCACTGGTAAAACAGAGTTGCGAGTTGAAAAGACCTGTTGCGCAGCATCTCACATGACACGTATCTTGGCCGAGACCATGGTGCCGTGGATTCGTCGTGGTGCGCTGGCGCTGGCTCTCGGCGGCGTGCTTGGCCCCCTCGTGATCGCGCGTTCGGCGTACGCGATCGCGATCGTGTGTGTCGATCCGTCCATACCCGGGGCGAGCGCGTCGAACACCGCGCTGGTGTGCACGACTCCGGCCGGCACGTGCAACGTGGTTTCGGACTTTACGGCGACGGACGGCTGTGATCTCGACTTCGGAAACCGTGACGTCGTCTTCGCAGGTCAGTTCGACGTCAACAGCGCCTTCCTGACGGTCAAGGCCCGCACGATCACGGTGCAGCGCCGAATGAACGCCCGTACGGACACGGATCAGCGCGGCGGCGCGATTTCCCTGACGGCGACCGGCGACGGGACGACGGCCCACCCGGGCGACATTGTGATCAGCGGCCGCGTCGAGGTGACCGGAAACCCCGCAGGGGTGATGCGCCTCACCGCCGCCGGCAAGATCGATCTCCAGTCGACGATCCCGCTCGTCGCCAACGGCAACCAGACGACCGCCGTGGCCGGCGCGATCAACCTCAACGCCGGCACCGCCATTCGTCAGGTCGGCCAGGTCTTGGCGGCCGGCGGCAATGGGGGCGGCGGCGGCGAGATCTTCTACGTGGCGGGCACGAACATCGACGTCTTGAATGACATCGACGCGTCCGGCGGTGTCAACGACGGTGGCGACGTCACCCTGACTGCGGGCGACGACATCACCATCGCGCAACCGATCAACGTCGAGAGCATCAACGGCGGCAACGGCGGCAGTATCTCGGCCCGCGCCGGCGTCGACGCGCTCGGCGGCGTCAAGATCGGCGGCGCGCTCAGCGTGACGTCGACGCTCCTGGGGGACGGCGGGAGCGACGTCGATGCGGGCTATGACGGCGCCGACATCGCACTCTCGGCGTTTGGCCCGATCGCGATCTCGGGCGCCATTCACGCCACCGGCGGCGTGCCCGACGGCTCGAGCGGCACGCTCTCGGTAGACAGCAGCGACGGGGCGCCGAACACGATCGGCCCGCGGGACGGCGACCTGACCATCACCGGCCCGATCACGCTCACGACGAGCGGAACCGACAGCGACGGCGGTCAGCTCGACATCGTCGCCGGCAAGAACGGCACGGTGTCGGGCTCCGTCGACGTCACCGCCGCGAACGGCGGCGACATCAGCATCGTCGCCGGCGGCAATCTCGCGATCAATACCGCCCTCCTCGCCAACGCCGACACGACGCTCGGCGACGGTGGATCGATCAACCTTCGCGCCGGTGACGCGTCATTCGGAACACTCACCGTGGCCGCAAGGGTCGACGGGCACGCGGGAGCAAGCGGCGCCGCCTCGGATCAACTTTACTCCGGCTGCAACCTCACGATACAGCCGCAGCTCACCGTCAACGCCAACGGCAGCGCACAGTTCGGCGGCGCGCGGATCGACATCGCCGCGCCGGGGACGATCTCGATCGGCACGAACAGCCAGATCTCGGCGCTGTCCAACGGTACCGTCTTCCTCACCTACGCCGCTCCACCGGTGATCGCGGGCGGCGTCGCCTTCAACCCGAGCCGTATCGACACGCTGACTTCGGCCTCGTTGCTCTATCCGGTGTGCCCGGTCTGCGGCGACGGCGTCCGGCAGCTGAGTGAGGTGTGCGACAACGGTGCGGCCGCCGACGGTGCCTGCTGCAATGCGACGTGCTCGGCGTTCACCTGTCCGACGGTCACGCCGACGCCGACCGCAGCCCCGACCGCCACGAGCGCGACGCCGACGCGGACGCCCACACGGACCCCCATTCGGACGCTCACACCGACGCCGACGCCGACGGAGACGGTCGTGCCGCCGACCGGTGGTACGCCGAGCCCGACGCAGACACCTGTCCCGACTACGACCGCCACCCCGGCTCTTCCCCTCGTGCAGCCGAAGCCGGTGCTCGCCTGCGAGCGCGCCCTCGGTAGCGCCTCGACGGCGCTCATCACCGCCGACGTCACGACCGTCGAGCGCTGCAGTCTCGACGCGTTCACGTGCGTCCAATCGAAGGCCGCGGGCGCCGCGCGCGACGCCTGCATCGCCGCCGCACAGGCCCGCTGCACCGCCAAATTCGCCACGCTCGACAAGGCGCGGAGCAAATTCGCCATGACGCTCACCACGGCGTGCGGCGGTGAGCCGCCGCGGGTGCCGTTGGCACTGCTGCTCGCACCGTCGGTGCTCGCGTTCCAGACGATAAATTCCAGCTGCCAGCGCGACGCCAACCTTTCGCTCACCTCGCTCGGTGCCATCGCCACCTGCGTGCAGTTCTCGGGTGCCTGCCGCGCCGAACGCGCGCTCGCGATTGCGGTGCCGCGCATCGGCGATCTCCTGCCGTCGGTCATCGACAGCGAAATCTCCGCGGCGTGCGTGCCGCCACCCGCCGGCGATGCGGGGGGCCTCGCCGATCCCGCGCAAGCAAAGCTCGCGCTGCGCTGTCAGAAGGGCACCACGGCCGCGGGCCGGAAGCTTTTCCTGCAGCGGCTCGCTACCGCCCGTCAATGCGTCGACGGTTTGCTGAAGTGCCGCCTGAGCGGACGTCCGGTGACCGCCTGCGCGAAGGTCGCGGCGCACTGCCAGGCCGGGCTCGCCAAGCTCGCGACCGGCTCGAACAGCAGCGCCGCGAAGCTCGCGGCAAGCGTCGACCGTGCCTGCGGAACGCTGGCTCCCTCGGCGCTGTTCGGCCCCGACGGCGTCGGGTTCGACGCCGTCGCCGCACGTTGCGCCGGTCTCGGCATCAGCCCGCTCGGCGGTACATCCGCGATCGCGAGCTGCGTGGCGCGCGCCTACGAGTGCGCCGCTACGGCGATCGTCCGCCGCGCCCTCCCCCTCGTCGACGACGAGCTCGGCCGCTTCGGCATCGCGCTCGACGACGATCCGTTCTGCGCCGAGCCGACGCCCACCGCGACGCCGACCGCCACACCGACCGCGACGTCGACCGCGACGTCGACCGCGACGTCGACCGCGACACCGACCGTGACGCCGAGCGCGACGCCGACCGTGACACCGAGCGTGACGCCGACCGACACCGCGACGCCGACCGACACCGCGACGCCCACCGACACCGCGACGCCCACCGACGCGACGCCGACCGCCGGACCGAGCGCGACCTCGAGTTCGACATCCGTCGCCACCCCGGCGCCGAGTGCTTCCGAAACACCTTCGCCGACCGCAAGCGAGACTCCGAGTCCCACGCCGACGCCGCCACCCTTCATTGGTTGCGGAAACGGCGTCGTCGAGCCCGGCGAGCAGTGCGACTTCGGTGACACCGTGGACGGCGACGGGTGCTCGCACGACTGCCAATTCGAGCTGCTCATTCCCGGCAGCGGACAACTCGCCAACTGCGTCGCTGAATGGGCGCTCGTGAATCCGCTCAACAACCCGCCGCTCGCAGCCGGCGCGCTGCCGTCCTATGCGCAGAGTTGCGTCGACGGCGACCCGAGCTGCGATGCCGACGGCGTCGTCAACGACGAGTGCCACTTCCGCCTCGCGATCTGCTTCGGACTCGCGGATCCTCGCCTCCCGGAGTGCATCCCCCCGACGGCGCTCGCACGGTACGTCCTGCTCGTTCCGCGGCCGGAGGCGACGCCGTCGCGCCATCCCACCAACGTCGCCAATGCCGCGGCCCTCATCCAGGCCTTCCAACAGCTCAGTACGACGCCCGCCAGCGGCAGCGAGGGCAACGTCTTCACGTTCGATCCGCCGCTCGATCTCACGCCCGCCGGCAAGTGCACGGGAGTCGCGGATTTCGTCGTCCCGCTCGGGACCGCCACCCTACGCACGGGGAAGGTTCGTGCCGATGCCTGGACCACGCCACCGCCCGATCGCACGTCCGGCCTGAAGGATCGCGACAACCTTCTTCTCAACTGCGTTCGTCCCTGAGCGGTGTGATGGATCGCGAATCCGCGGTCCGCGACAAGGCCGCGGCGCTGGGGTTCAGCGCCTGCGGCTTCGCCACCGTCGTCCCGCTGCCTCGCGAGGCGTTTCTCGCCGGGTGGCTCGATGCCGGCTGCGCCGCTGAGATGCGCTATCTCGAGCGGCGGCCCGAGCGCCGCCTGCACGTCGGCGCCATCCTTCCGGAGGCGCGGACGGTCATCACCCTCGCCTACCCGTATCGTCCTCCAGGACCACCGGCGATCGACTGGCGCGTGGAACTCCGCGGGCGCATTGCCGCGTACGCCCTCGACGACGACTACCACGACGTCCTCGGGCGCAGGCTCGCGACCTTCGAACGCTTCTTGGGGGAGGCGTTTCCCGGCTGCCGGACGCGCCGCTACGTAGACACCGGCGCGGTGCTCGAGCGCGAGTGGGCGGTGCGCGGCGGCCTCGGGTGGTTCGGCAAGAACACCATGCTCCTCAGCACGCGCCGGGGCTCCTGGTTCTTCCTCGCCGAGCTCGTCACCGATCTCGTTCTCACACCCGACGTGGCCTCCGGCAGTCACTGCGGCCGCTGCACGGCGTGCCTCGACGCGTGTCCGACCGAGGCGCTGCGTGACGGCCTCGTCTTGGACGCACGACGCTGCATCTCGTACCTGACGATCGAACACCGCGGCGCGATCCCACTCGCGCTGCGCCCGGCGCTCGGCGCCTGGATCTTCGGCTGCGACGTCTGCCAGGAGGTCTGTCCATGGAACGCGCCGCCGGCGCCTGACGACGCGCGCTCCGCGTGGCAACATCCGCGCCTGGTCGAGATTCTGGCGCTCGACGCCGCGGGCTTCCGCGCACGCTTCGGGCGCACACCGGTGACGCGCGCCAAGCGCCGCGGACTGCTGCGCAACGCCGCCGTCGCGCTCGGCAACAGCGGTAACCCTGCCGCCGTTCCCGCCCTCGTCGGCGCACTCGCGGATCCGGAGCCTCTCGTCCGCGCGCACGCCGCGTGGGCGCTGGGTGCGCTCGATCAGGCCGCGGCGCGGGCCGCGCTCGAGCGCGCGCGCGGACACGATCCCGACCCGACGGTGCACGCGGAGATCGAGAGCGCCCTCGCAGGCAATCCCGCGCCTCGCCCGGCGATGCAGACCCGGTCCGCACCGCTCGCGTGAGCGCGCCGGCGCGTCAGACCAACGGGCGCGGCGGCGTCGCCGCCGACTCGAGAAGCGCGAGGAGGCGATCACGCACACCCGTGGCCGCACTCGCAGCGCTGCCCGTCTGTGTCGGATCGATCCGCACCCGGCCGCCCGCCGTCATGTCGTGGCCACCCGCGGACTCGCTCCCGAGGACGCGCTGCAAGATGTCGCCGGCGTTGACGTCGCGCTCGGTCGTCCGCAGCGAGACGTGGAGGTTGTCGCCGAACGCACCGATGGCGCACGCCCACTCGACTTCGTCGAG
>JBGOSW010000057.1:0-23009 GCA_041476145.1 Binatia bacterium | reverse complement strand
TGCGACGACGGCCTCTTCTGCAACGGCATTGCCGTCTGCCAAGGCGGCGTCTGCAAGAACGGCGTGGCGCCGAGCTGTTCCGACGGCGTCGCGTGCACCGCCGACCACTGCGACGACGTGCTCGCGCGCTGCATGCACGTGGCGCAACCGGGGTGCTGCCAGACCGACGCCGACTGTCGCGACACCGATGCCTGCACCAGCGGCGAGCGCTGTGTCGCGGGCACGTGCGTCAGTGTCGCCGCGATCTGCCCCGCGTCGGTGTGTGCCGCAGCTTTCTGTGATCCGCAATCCGGGTGCGGCCTCATGCCGACGCCGGACGGCGTCAGCTGCGAAGAGTTCTGCGACGTTCTCGAGCCGAAACGCTTCGTGCTCCGCAACGACGTCACCGCGGCGATCTTCAACCTGCGGGCCACCTTTCGCACCAACGGCGTGATCGACCCGACCTATACCGGCCTCACGTTCGATGTCGCCGACGCGACCGGCGCGGTCGTCTACCACGCTGCGGTGCCGGCCGCCCGTATCATGGCGAAGCCGGATCATACGGTGTTTCACGTCGCCACCGCGAAAGACGGGGGTCTGGCGACGGGCGGCATCTTGGCAGTCACCCTCAAGATGAAACGCGGCGTGTGGGCGCTGATCATTCGCGGTTCCGCGCCGGACCTCCTCCACGCGCTCGGGCAGCCGACGCTCGCGCTCACGGTGGGCTTCGATCCCACCTGTGTCCGCAACACGCAGATCAGCTGCACGGGCGACCCGACGCGCTCGGCCGCCTGCCGCTGATCCTCACCCCTTCGTCTTCTTCAGCGCGTTGTCCATTCCGCTCAGGACGCCGGCCGGCTGCGTCTCGTCGTAGAAGTACTTGAACTGATCGCGCGCCGCGTGGATCTCGGGATCGAGCGCGCCGTCGGCGGTGAGGAAGTACGTGCGCGGGATGTACTCGCCGTCGGGCGCGTACTTGCTGCTGATCTCGTGGTTCTTGTCCTTGTCGAGGCGGATCATGACGAACTGTTTCGATTTCTCGACCACCTTGGGATCGTGGAACACGCCGCTGTAGTTGCGGCAGTGCGGGCACCACTCCGTGTAGAAGATGAGACAGATCGGCTTCCGCTCTTTCTTCGCGAGAGCGAGGCCGTCTTCGTACGATTTCCAACCGATCTGCGCATCGTTCCAGTCGCCGCCCGCCTGCGCGCGCGGCGCGAGGAGCACCGCTCCCGCGACGACGAGCGCGAGCACGACGGCGCGCCGCCGGTTCCATTTGGATCGCATCGCGAACCCCCGATCATCCGCCCGCGAGCTTCACTCGCAGGCCGTCGTTGCCGAGCTCGGCGGCGATCCGTGCTCGGTGGTCTCCCTGAATGACGATCTCGCCGTCCTTGGCGGTGCCGCCGGCGCCGCACGTACGCTTCAGGCGCGCGGCGAGCGCCGCGAGCGCCTTGGCGTCGAGCGGCAGCCCGCGCACGATCGAGACCGGCTTCCCGTTCCGACCGTGCCGCTCGAGCCAGATCCGCACGATGCCGTCCGCCGGCGCGCTGCGTGCCGCCCGCACGTCTCCTCTTACGTAGTTTGGGCGGGCGAGGTCAATTCAGCCCGGCGCCTACTGGCAGGCTCGTAGCGCGCGCATCGTGTAGCCGCCGCGAATGCGGACGTGGGTGATCGTGTCGAGGACGACGCTCGGGTCGAGACGCGCGAGGTCGTCGGCGAGGTCGCGACCGACTGACGCATAACCGTCGCCGACGTCGGATGCATCGCCGAGCGCCAGCGTCAGCGTCCGGTCGGTGCGGCGGTCGGTGCCGCCGTTTCCCTCGTAGCGCAGAATGTAACGCTTGCCGAGCGTCGAACGTACGGCGACCTCGATGCGGAACCGGTGCGCGCTGCGGATCTCGGTCGCGAGCACCGGTCCGCGGACGGCCGCCGCCTTGTGCGCGGGATACGCGACGCGGAAATGCAAGGACGCGGGCGAGGTCTCGGTCGCGTGTAGGACGGTGTCGTCGATCGCCGGGTCGTACGCGATCTCCGCGACGCCGCCGTGCCCGAACGCGAAGTCGGTGAATGGCAGCACCTCGCAGGCGGGCGAGGTCGCGTCGAGCGGATCGCTGCCGCGCGCGCGCTCGATCCCGTCCGGTACGAGGTCGCCGTCGGAGTCGGCGCGCAAGCGGTCGGTCTCGCCCGGATCCTGCACGCCGTTCAGGTTCGTGTCCTCCTCGGCGTCAGTGAGGCCGTCGCCGTCGGAGTCGACGACCAGGGCCGCCGCGGCGTAGCCGATCGTGCGCTCGTTCGAACGCCCGCTCTCGCGCCCGTCGACCGTAAAGGCGCTGAGTGCGAAGGTGTACGTGTGCTCGACGGCGAGGTCGCTGAGGACGGTCGTGAAGCCGCCGTCGCTCGTGCCGTCCACCACAATGGCGCGCGACCCGCCGTATGCGCCGGCGTCTTCGCGAACGTAGAGGTTATAGCCGGCGACGGTGGATTCGAAGGGCGCGTTCCACCGCAGCTGCACGCTGTAGGCGGCGGCGCAAACCGGAGAGAGCAACTGCCACGTCAGAAGCGTGAGCAGCCACCGCGCGTGTTCGCCGTGCGTCTTCATGTTCGGAGAAGGCGAAATGCAATGGATACGCCACGGGCGTGGGACAAATTCCCCCCGTAATTCAGTGAGTCACGCCGTCGGGTGCGGAGCCCGAGCGTTGTCGTGATGCCGATCGGACAATTCGCGTCGCTCCGCCGCGTGGGTGGTGGATGGACTTGACGGGGGCGGTCTCTCCGCAATGATGCTCGGGGGGCAAACGATCCAGGGATGCGCACGCGAGTTGTCTCTGCATCTGCGGTGGCGCTCCTGATGCTCGCGATCTGTGCCTCGTGCGGTAGTGGAGGCGGCGGAGGGGGCACAGGGGGCGAGAGTGACGCGCCCGGCGCGCAAGCTCCGGCGAGCGTCGCGCTCACGTGGAGCGGCACTGACGCCGTCGTCGGCTACGTCGTCCACTGGGGCACCGCCCCGCGTGCGTACTCCCACGACATCGACGTGCGAAAGCCGGTAGCGGATGCGCAAGGCACCGTGATGGTCGTCGTCGCGCTCGACGCGGGTGAGCGGGCGGCGACGTACTATTTCGCGATCACCGCATACGACACCGCCGGCAACTCGAGCGCGTATTCGAACGAGCTGTCACTCGCCGCGACGTCGATCGAGTAGCTGCGTCGACGCACCCTTGCGAGCGCGCGCCGGCGGCGAGATCGCATGCGTCGTGGGCGGTGTTACCGCAGCGCCGGTCGTCATCAGGGTGCAGCCAGCGCACAACTCATCTGCGCTAGGGTCGCGTGAAATTCGCGGAAAACTCACGGTTTTACGGGAGCGAACGCGCCGGCATGTGCATTGCCCTTCTCCCTCTGCATGGGACTCGGCAATCGCGCGCTTCACGTCTTCCGGATCGCACTTCCTGTATGCCTCGCCGCGCTGTCATACGCGGCGTCTGCGGCGGCGTATCAGGCGCAAGTGGCGTGGTCACCGGTCGCGGGCGCGAGCGGCTATCGCATCTACGTGCGTGCGCCTCAGGAGTCGTACGGAGCCGGCACCGACGTCGGCATGGTCGTGCCCGGCACCGACGGGATCTCCCGCTACGTGCTGACGTCGGTGCGGGATGCCGCGGTCTACTTCGCGGTCACCACCTACAACGCAACCGGTGCCGAGAGCGCGCGCTCCAACGAGGTCGTGATCGACTACGCGGCGCTCGCGCCCTTCATCGACTCCGACGGCGATGGCCTCACCGACGCCGAAGAGGATGTCAACCTCAATCACGTCGTCGACCCCGGCGAGACCGACCCCGAAGACTGGGACACCGACGGCGACGGCATCTCCGACGGCGCGGAACGCCTCGCCGGCAGCAACCCCTTGGACCCGTACGATCCGCCGGGCGCCGCACCGTTGCGCACGGCGACACCGACGCCGGTCGTGACCGCGACACCGACGCGAACCTCGACCACGACGCCGGTACCGAGTGCGACCAGCTCCGCACCGGTCAGCGGCGACGTGACGGCGCTCGGAACAGCCATCGCCAAGGTCATGCAACCAACGGGCGGGGGCAACCACTCGCTCGCGGTGATCCACGACGGTGACATGCCGGCGCCGGGCACCAGCGCCCCGAACCGCCAGTACGATACCTACGACGGCGTCAACACCGCCCCCGACGATTGGGCGGGGTATACCTTCACGAGTACGGTGCTCTTCCGCCGCATGGTGTTCCAGGAAGGCATGCACTTCTCGAACGGTGGCTGGTTCACGTCGTTGCACGTCGAAGTGCGTCAGGCCGGCCAGTGGTTGACGGCGACGGGCCTCCAAGTGTCGCCTGCGTACCCCGGCACGGGCAGCGGCCCCAGTTTCGTGACCTACACACTCGATCTCGCGCCGACCAGCGGGGATGCGATCCGCATTGCGGGAGTGCCCGGCGGCCCCAATGCGTTCATTTCGATCGGAGAGTTGCGGGTATTCGGCGACGTTGGCGGCGGCGTACCGCCGGCAACCGCTACCCCGACCCGCACCGCCACGCCGACGCGCACGGCCACGGCCACGCGCACCACGACACCGACCCAGACGCCGACGCGGACCGCGACGAGAACGCCGACGCCGACTCGCACCGCCACGCCGACCGTGACGGCGACGGCCACGCGTACCACGACACCGACCCAGACGCCGACGCGGACCGCGACGAGGACGCCGACGCCGACTCGCACCGCCACGCCGACCGTGACGGCGACGGCCACGCGCACCACGACACCGACCCAGACGCCGACGCGGACCGCGACGAGGACGCCGACACCGACCCGCACCGCCACGCCGACCGTGACGGCGACGGCGACTCGGACCGCCACACCGACCGTGACGGCGACAGCGACTCGCACCGCCACGCCGACCGTGACGGTGACGGCGACTCGCACCGCGACGCCGACCGTGACGGCGACAGCGACTCGCACCGCCACACCGACCGTGATGCCTACGGCAACCCGCACCGTGACGCCGACTGTGACGGCGACGGCCGTCCCGACGGCGAGCGCGACCGTGACGCCGGTTGCGACAGCGATGCCGACCTCCACGGTGGAGACGACAGCGACGGTTACGCCGACCTCCGCGTCGACGGACGTTCCGACTTCCACCGCGACGCTCACGATCGAAGTCCCGACGCCCACGCCGACGGCGACGATCGCGGCGACGGCGACCTCCACCTCCGACGGCTCGACACCCACGTCGACGGCGACGCCCGCGGCGACGGCGACCTCCACCTCCGACGGCTCGACGCCCACGCCGACGGCGACGCCCGAGACGACCGCGACCTCCACCTCCGACGGCTCGACGCCCACGCCGACGGCGACGCCCGGCCCGGATACCTGCGGCAACGGCCACGTCGAGCTCGGTGAGACCTGTGACGGCGGCGACGACGCCGCCTGCCCCACGCTCTGCACGTCGACGTGCACGTGCCCCGCCTTCTACGCACTGCCGCTCTACGGATGGTCGCGCTGGCAGGGGGACGGCACGTGGAACGTCGAGACCGACGCCGGCGATCCGATCCTGCGAACGCAGGCAGCGGGGACGCCGACCACCGGCTTCGGCATCGACTATCCCTCGAGCGACGACCTCGGCGTTCCTTACCCGTTCTTCGCAGCGACGCTCGCGAGCGACGGCGCCTTCGTGATCGAAGTCGTCGTGCGGCCGTCGAAGGGCCCCGAGCGCGTGCTCGCGTACGTCAGCGGCGACGGTGTCGCCACCGTCCGCAAGCATCGCGTGAGCCTGCCGCTCGGCGCCGACGCCGGCGACGGTGCGCGGCGCACCTTCTACCGCGATCTCGCGGCGGACCTGCAGGCGGCCTGCGGCGCGACGTTCCTCCATGTCTCGCAGGTACGCGTGTACGGCAACGTGCGCGCCTCACACGTACTCTTGGCCGCCGGCGACAGCGAGCGCCGGAGTGCCGTTACCGCTCCCTCGCTCGCGCTGCCTCTCAGCGGCTGGAAGATGCGAGGTCGCGGGCTGACTGTCGCGCAGGTGAACGACGCCGCAGTCGACGGTCCGACCTTGAGCGCCGATCCGGCGTCGGGTCCGGCGCTCGCGACCTTCCCGAAGGCGAGCACCGATACGCTCGTCGCGCCCTTTGAGACGCTCTCCCTCTTGGTGCGCAATGCCGAGGAACTCGCCGTCGAGGTGACCATTGGATCCTCGGACGGACGGTCGCGGAAGCTGCGCTACGACGCGCGCGTTACGACGCCGCGGTCGAGCAAGCGGAGCGCGGTGTTGCCGCTCGTGACCACCGCCGTTCCCGGGAGCGCGTTCCGTCTCGCGACCCTCGATCTCGCGGGGGGTCTGGCGACGATAGATCCGAGCCTCACCGTCAAGCGGGTCCTCGTGATCAGCATGCGCGGCACGTTCCAGGTCGGCGACATCCTCCTCCGAGATCCCATCGAGTGACGGCCGACGCGCGCGCTGGTGTCGACGTTGCCAGCGCGCAGACATTCGTGTAAGCGACACCAGGTAGTGGTGGAGACGCGGCGTGCCGCGTCTACGGGAGGGGTGGGCCCGCCATTTCGTCGCACACGACTTCACGAGAACGAATCGTCTCGCTGGGACACCGCGGGCTCGGGCGCGCTCTTTGCGCCTTCCTCGTCGCCGCCGGGTCGGTCGTCGGCGCGGCGCCGAGGAGCGCGCTGGCTCTAGGCGCGCGTGCCCGGTGGACGCCGAGCCGCGACCCGCACGTCGCCGGATATCATCTCTACGTTCGCGCCGCGGGAAGCCCCTACGGTGCGCCGATCAACGTGGGGCTCGCCGCGCCGTCGCCCGACGGGACGCTCTCGTCGGTGGTCGGGGGTCTGGTCGGCGGCCGCACGTATCATCTCGCGGTGGCCGCCTACACGGCGGCCGGCGTCGAGAGCGCGCTCTCGGGCGAGCTCGCCCTCGGTGCGCTCAACACCTGTGCCGTCGATCGCTGCATGAGCCCGTCGGCGTGCGACTTCGGTGTCGTACCCGACGGCACGTGGTGCACGCGTGACGGCGACGCCGATCCGTGCACCGCGATCGGTGCCTGCGTCGCGGGGAAGTGCGCGACGAGTGCGAGCGGAGCGCTCGGGCTCGCCTCCGCCCAGGTGCGCATCGGCGTGCGGCGAGGCGAGGGACGGCTCAGCATGCGCGGCCGTTTTCTCGCCGGCCCCGGCTTCGATCCGACGGCGACCGGCGCCACGCTCGAGCTCGCCGATGCGTCGGGTGTGATCCTCTATCGCGCCACGATCCCCGGTGACGCGCTCCAGCTGGCGCGCGAGGGGACCGCATTTTACTACCTCGGAACGCGGCGCGAGGCGCGCGAGCACAATGGCCTCCGCGTCCTCAACCTCTTCCTGTCGGGAGACACGGTCCAGATGGCCGCGCGTGGTGAATCGGTCGAGCTGCGCGCAGCCATGACGGAGCCCGAGCTGCGGGTGACCGTGCGGTTCGGAGAGACGTGCGCGCGCGACCTCGCGCTCGCGTGTCGGACGCGCGTTCGCGCCGGGCTCAACTGCCGCTGAGCGATCAACGGCACTGGATGCTGGTGCCGGTCCGACCGAACTTGCACATCGGGCCGGCGCCGCCGACGGGATTGAACGTCACGGCGCCGCAACGAGCCGGGCTGGTGCCGACGAGGATCCGGATCCCGAGCGGCACGTCGGCGGGCGTGAGCGGCAGCGTGCCGCGGCGCGCGCTCAGTCGCACACCCACCCTTCCGGTGGTGTCGTCGACGCGCACTTGCGCGCTGTGCACGCGGCCGGCGCCCGTCGCGTCCGCGTAGTGCCAGCGTTTGCGGGAGCGGTTCGTCGACCAACCGACCGGGTGGCTGGCGTCACGCACACCGGGCGGAAGCTCGAGCGTATCGCGCACCGTACCGAGCATGTCGACGAGCTCGAAGCGCAACCCGTCGCGTGACGGATCGAGCGCCGGCGACAGCGGAAGCGGAACGAGAACGTTGCCTCGGAAGAGGAAGACCGCTCTCCCGGGCTTGTCGAGCGCGCGCAGTCCGACGGCGGCGTCGGCGATCGGCAGGCTCGTGCCGGTGTGCACGCAGCTTCCACCGGCGTCGCAGGAATCCTGCGTGCAGAGATTGCCGTCGTCGCAGTCGGCGTCCGAGCTGCACGCGACGGCGGTCGTAGTCGGCGTCGGCGACGGTGTGTCGGAGAACGTCGGGGCGGGCGTCGCGGTGTCGGTCGGGACCGGCGTCGGTGTAGCGCTGGCGCTCGGCGTCGGCGTTGACGTCGGCGTGGCGACGAGGGTCGCGGTTGCCGATGGCGTTGCGCTCGGCGTCGCCGTGGCCGCTCCGCTCGCCGTCGCCGTCGGGGTGTTGGTCGGCGTCGGCGAGTCGGTTGCCGTCGGCGTCGCGGTGGCCGTGGCGATAGTGGTTGCGGTGATCGTGGCCGTAGCGGTGGCGGTCGCGGTGGCAGTGGGCGATGGCGTGGCGGTCGCCGACGGAGTTGCCGTTGCCGAGGCTGTCGCCGTCGGCGAATCGGTTGCGGTCGGCGTCATCGTCGGCGAGCTCGTCGGCGTCGGCGTCGCGGTCGGCACGGGGGTAACGGTCGTGGTCGGCGTCGGTGTCACGATCGTGAAGCTCGCGACGTACGTCGCCGGCTCGGCGGGTGCGACGACGAGGTGCGAGCGGAGGCCGCCATCGGACCACGAGACGAATGCATAGGTCATGCCGGCGAGCGATTGCGGCGAAGGCGCGCTCACCGAATTGGACGAGCCGACGATCACCGTGCGGACGAGGGGTGCGACGCCGGTCGAGGGCCCGACGCCGAGTGTCAGGCCGGCCGGGTCGCTCTCGAAGGTGAGCATCGTCGTGTTGGGATAGAGGAGGACGCTCTTCGTGTCGGTGAGCCCGCCGCTGTCGGTGGCGGTGAGCTGGAGCTCGAGGAACGTCGGGTAGTCGTGGTCGGGCGCCGCGAACGAGCCGCTCGCGCCGGTGAAACTCTGAATCGTGTGTGTGTGACAGTTCGACGGACAGTGGTGGAGGATGAGTGTCCAGGTGAGCGCCGAGCCGGGCAAGGTGCCCTCCTCGGGATCGGTCGCGCTACCGGAGAAGGCGATCGTGTCGCCCACACTCCACTTGGTCGAGGCGAGCGGTGTATCGATCGTCGCCTCCGGCGCGGTGTTGCCGGCGGTGACGACGATCGACGCGATGCTGCTCGCGCCGGCGGAGTCGGTGACGCGCAGGCGAACGGTGTACGTGCCGGCGCCGAAGCTGTGCTGCGGCGCGACCTCGGTCGAGTCCAGGAAGTCACCGTTGCCGTCGAAGTCCCAGGCGTACAGGAGCGTGTCGCCGACGTCGGGGTCGCTCGAGAGCGAGCCGTCGAGCTGCACCGCGAGGGGTGCCGGCCCGTTCGTGACGTCCGCCTCGACGACGGCCGTCGGCGGCTGGTCCGAGGCGGTGTACTGGATGCGGATGATCCGCCCGTTGGCGACGTCGACGTAGAATAGATCACCGCCCGGTCCCACCTCGAGATCGACGGGCGCAGCCGTACCGGCCGCGAAGGTCGCGCGCGTCGCCGGATCGGGCTCGCCGTTCGCGCCCTGCGACATCGTCCAGATGCAGTTGCGGCTGTAGTCGGCGAAAAAGAGCGTGCCATCGTAGCTCTGCGGGTAGTTGCCCCCGGGATAGAATGCGAGGGCCGAGATCGACGAGCTGCCGGCGCTGCACGCCTCGCCCGGCACCACCTGCTCGGCATGCGAGTAGGTGTACACGGGATCGGTCACCGCGCCGGGGGTGTCATAGAGCGCCTGGCAGATCGCGAGGCCGGCGCTCTGGTAACCGGGCTGTCGCCCGATACCCTCGTAGCAAGGCCAGCCGAAATTCGCGACGACGTGGTCGCTCATACTGTCGAGGCGGTCGATCTCCTCCCAATCGTTCCAACCGACGTCGCCGATCCAGAGCTCGCTCGTGCCCGGCCGCATCGTCATGCGAAAGGGGTTGCGCAGGCCGTGCGCGACGATGCGCTCGGCGCCGGGGACGCTGCCGTCCGCGAGCGGATTGTCGGGCAAGGGCCCGCCGGTCGCCGGGTCGACGCGCAGGATCGTACCGTTGAAGCCGACGGTGTCGCCGATGGTTCGGATGTCCTGCGTGCGCAACGCCCCGCCTTCCGCCGTGGGCGGTGTCTGCGTACCGCCGACGCCGCCCGGCGGATCGCCGCACGGGTTCACGAGCGGGAAGCCGGTCTGCCCGTAGTCGACGAACGTGAAGCTCGCGCCGTCGCCGGCGCTCACGTAGAGCGCGCCGTCGGATCCGAAGAGCAGGGTGCCGATCGAGTGGCTGGGGAACTGCTGGCACCAGTTCTCGAGCAGCGCCTGCTCGCTCCCTGGAACCATTGCGTCGCCCGTGGCCTGAAGCCGTGAAAGTCGCCCGGCGACGACGCAACCGCCGCTCGTTGCGCCGGGAGGGTCGGGGCAGTCGTCGGAGGTACCGCCGAAGGTGCCCCAGCGCGGCGGTGTGCCGCCCGCCGCGGCGTCGAGGGTGTAGAGCACGTAGACGTAGGGGTTCGCCGGAAAGTTGGGATCGACGGTGAGCCCGAGGAGGCCGCGATCCCAGTAGTTGTGCACCTCGGTGCGCAGGTCCGCGAAGATCTTCGGCGTCGGATCGGCAATGCTGTCGAAGACCTTGACGATGCCGCTCTTCTCGGCGACGAAGACGTGCCCGTCGGGTGCGAAGCTGATCGCGGTCGGCTCCGTGAGCCCGCTCCACACGATGGTCTCCTGGAAGCCGTAGGGCAGCGCGAACGCGCGCGTCGCGGGCGCTTGGAGAGCGAGGGCGGCGAGGAGGACGAGGATGGAGGTCCGGAGCCGATCGATCGGTCGTATCGGGACCCTCACGCCTCCGCCTCCTCCCCGTCGGCGATCACTCGCCGGGAAGATCCAGCTTCCAGCCGTGGCGCGTCTGCTGCCACACGCTGTTATTCATGAACACCGTGCCTCCGAGATGCCACTGCACGGTCATCAGCGGACGGGTCGCGGCGGAGAGATCGCCGTACGCTTTCAGGCGGAAGGTGTAGCCGCCGCGGCGGCGACGGTGGACGTCGATCTTCCAGATGCCCCGCCGCGCCACCAATGCGCTCCGGTCTCGGAACGCGAAGAACGTGCTCGACCGCGTGCGCAACGAACCGCCGGGAAGCTCGGCGCTGTAGATCGTGCCGTCGGCGTTCGTGAGCAGGATGCCGGTGGACTCACCCGCGACGTCGAGGATCTCGCCCGGCGAGAGGCTGCCGTGGATCACGAGGAGATCGTGGCCGGCAGCGGGCGCGCCGAAGCGGATGATGCCGGGATCCTTCTCGATCGGCAGGCAGGGCGGGCAATCGCCGTCCTCGCAATCGGTGAGGCCGTCACCGTCGTCGTCGACCATGTTGCTGCAGATCTCGACGCGATGGCACGCGGCATCGCAGCCGGGTGTGGACGGCAGCTCGCATTCCTCGCCGCGCGCCGGCTGCACGATTCCGTCACCGCAGCGCTCGATCTTGCAGCTAGCGGTGCATCCGTCTCCGTCCTCGAGATTGCCGTCGTCGCAGTCCTCGCCGGCGGCGTTCACGGAGCCGTCGCCGCAGACCGGCGGCTCGCTCTCGTCGGCGGCGGCGGCGCCCGTCTTCGCGACACGATACCCGTCGGTGCCGTATACGTCGACCGGATAGTTCGGTTCGAGCGCCCCGGTGTCGGGATCGAACGCGTAGAGGTGGCCGCCCACGACGGCGAAGAGGCGGTTCGCGGACGAAGAGAACGCGAGGCCGGCGATGTTCAGGGGGATGTCGATCGTGTGCACCACGGTGCCGTCGGGCTTCACTTCCGCGAGTTGCGCGGCGTCGCCGACGCGCACGAACATTGTGCCACGCGACCCGGCGTAGGTCAGGGCCTCTTTTGAACCGGGGACGAAAAAGCTCCCTTGGACTGTGCCGTCGAGCGGATCGATGGCGGTGATCGTTCCGTCGAAGTCGCCGACGACGTACAGCGACGTCTTGGAGACGCCGAGACCCCCGCCCGCGGCGGGGCTTCCGGGCTTTGGCAGATCGCGCAGCAAGGTACCGTCGGTGAGGAAGACCTTGATCACCGGGATCGTTTCGTCGGTGTAGAAGAGCTCCGTGCCGTTGAACGCGAGGCCGGGGTGATATCCGGTCCCGACGGTGTGGAACGATTGGATCTCCGTCGCGGCGACGGGATCGATCTCGCAGATCACCCCTCGGCCGGTGGTGACGGTGAAGAGACGCGGCGCGGCGAGCGCCGTGGAGGCGAGGGCGACGTACGCGGACATCACGAGGAACGCCAGCAGGCACGGGGATCGTCTCATTTGGTCGGGTCTCCTTCGCGGAAGGTCGTCGCGGCCCTATTGACCAACTTCCATGCCAGCAATCCTGCACGATCCCGTGTGCCGCCGGTCGACCGCTTTGGCGCCGCGTGGTCAGCATCAGCCGGGAAGGACGCCGTACGCGTCCGAGCACTTGGGCACGCGCGCTGCCTGATGCTGCGCGCGCTGTCGTGCGCCCTGCGCTGCCGCCTGTCGATGCGGGCGCTGCGCGAAGTATCAGCCCTGCCGCGTGCCCTGCATCATGCAGTCACGCGACATCCGTGGAAGTCTTGCGACGCTACCCGAGGCGGCGCGTGGGCGCTGCATCGAGGCGCATGCGTTTTCGCTCAGCGATCGTGAGCGACGGAAGCGGATGCGGGTCGCGTCGCGAAGTGCTGCTCGCTCACGACGTCGCGTCGTCTGCCGCGAGCGGGACGTCGAGCCGCGCCAGCGTGGCGCGGATCTCCGCGAAGTCGGCGGCGGAGACGGTCACGCGATTGGTGGAACGAAACGATGGCAGCGCCGCGCGTACGGCCGCGGTGTCGACCTCGACGCCGAGGATCTCGCGACCGACGCGCTCGACGATCCGCTCCGGCGCGCGGCAGAAGTCTTCGTATTCGAGAACCCAGAAACGCCCGGGTCCGAGCTCCTCCTGCTGCTCGCGCATGCGCCGGTCGTGGTATGCGAGCTGCGCGCACACGGCCTCGATCGGGCTCGCCGCGTCCTTGCCGACGGTGCGGTGCTGCGGGTCGGGAACACCGTAGGGTCCGGAGCGCGAGCCTTGGATCACCTCGCGCGCCCGCAGGATCGACTGCGCGGCGTACTCGGGCTGGCGACGGACGAACACGAAGTGCGAGGTCGGAAGCGCGCGCGCCACCGTCGTGGCGTGAGTCGCGAGCGCGTTGTTCTTGGTGAGGATCGGCTTGCCGAAGGCCGTCTCATAGGCGGCGAAGAATCGCCGCATACGCTCGGCGACCGGCGGCGCGAGCTCTTCGGGGACGGCGTAACGGTCCTCACCGAGCCAGCGGTCCCAGAGATGGAGGCCGTCGTTTTGCCGGGCGAAGCCGTGCGTGCGACCGTAGAAACTTCGATAGTCGGTGGCGCGGGGGCGCAGCATGCGACGAAAGAGGCGGTTGGCGACGATCGGCGCACGCGGGAAGAGCGTCGTCAGGTTGTTGAAGAATGTGACCGGCAAATGCGCGCTCAGCACCTGTGACACGATGGTCGTACCGACGCGTGGGGCGCCGGTGACGATGACGATCGGCATCCGCGGCGCCGTCGCCTGCTCGTAGAGGCGCCGCTCCGACGCCGCCAGCACGCCGTCGAGCGGGGCGGCGATCGCTGCCAGGAACGTCGAGAGAATGGCGAACAATGCCGCGGGATCGCGCGATCGCACGAGTCTCGTCGCGAGGCCGACGGGATCCTGAAAGTTCGGTGGAATCAGTTTCCGCATCGACGCGCGGTCTCTCCTATCATGTAAGCGCGAGACGCATCGAGGCGGTTGCTAGCCGCCGTCGAGGGTGCCGGAGAGCACTCTCGCCAGGAAGTCGGCGATGCGCTCGGCGGCATGACCGTCTCCGTAGGGGTTGTGGGCTCGCGACATGGCGGCGTAGGCTGCGGGGTCGCGGAGCAGGCGCTCGGCTTCGGTGACGATGCGTTCCCGCCCCGTGCCGACGAGCCGCGCCGTGCCGGCATCCACCCCCTCGGGTCGCTCAGTCGTGTCGCGCATCACGAGGACGGGCTTCCCGAGCGACGGCGCCTCCTCCTGGATGCCCCCCGAATCGGTGAGCACGAGGTAGGAGCGGCGCAGCAGGCTCACCATCGTTCCGTAGTCGACCGGGGGCACGAGGTGCACGCGCCGCACGTCCCCGAGGATGGCACGCACGGGTTCCTGGACGTTGGGGTTCAGGTGCACCGGATAGACGAGGCTCACGTCGGGATTGCGCTCGACGAGGGCGCGCAGCGCCTCGCAGAGCTCGCGGAAGGCGGCGCCGAAGCTCTCGCGCCGGTGCGCGGTCACGAGGATGAGGCGGGTGTCGCCGAGATCGGGAATGCCCGGCGGTATCGCGGGCACGCGTGCCGCGACCCACTGCAGTGCGTCCGTGACCGTGTTGCCGGTCACGAGGACGTGCTCGGCCGGCACACCTTCACGCAGCAGGTTGTCGCGGGCCCAATCCGTCGGCGCGAAATGCCATTCGGCCAGCGCGGTCGTCATCTGGCGATTCAGCTCTTCGGGAAAGGGCGAGTCCTTACGCCAGGTGCGGAGCCCCGCCTCGACGTGCCCCACGGGTACGCGCGCGTAGAAGGCGGCGAGGGCGGCCGCGAAGGCCGTCGTCGTGTCCCCCTGCACCAGGACCGCCGCCGGGCGGACTTCGGCGAGCACCGGCGGCAGGCGCTCGAGGACGCGCATCGCCACCTCGGTCGGCGTCTGGCCGCTCGTCATCACCTGGAGGTTGTGATCGGCGCGCAGCGCGAAGAGCTCGAGCACCTGGTCGAGCATCTCCTGGTGCTGGTTCGTCAGGCAGACGCGCGGCTCGAGGCCGGCGCGCGCTGCGAGCGCGTGCACGACCGGCGCCATCTTGATCGCCTCCGGACGGGTGCCGAAGACGGAGAGCACGACACGCGGATCGGACATCGGTCCAGAGCTTAGCCGCGAGCGTCCGGCCGTTCCATGCCGAATCGCCGCGAGCTACTGCGGCGGCGAGCTCCCGGTCGACGGGCAGTCGGCGGGTCCGAGCGTGCGGCCCGCGATCGCGAGCAGCGACGGTGCGCGCGGGATCGCAGTGCGTATCAGGTCTTCCGCGAGACACTCGTGGTGAT
Organism: Binatia bacterium; assembly: GCA_041476145.1. Classification (GTDB taxonomy): domain Bacteria; phylum Desulfobacterota; class Binatia; order UTPRO1; family UTPRO1; genus DP-19. Next base: position 7,881 of record JBGOSW010000057.1, on the reverse strand, counting down.
GGACGACGCAGCTTTCGAAACGCCCGAGGCTGTCGAGGTCGGTGATGCCTTCGCGGTTGCACGCGCCGGCGACCCCGTCGAGGTTCGCACCTTGTTCCGAGCGCAGCGTCGCATACGCCAACAACGCCTCGCCGCAGCGGGAGTCGATCGCGGCGCGCAGCTCGGCGGCGGCGCCCGCCGGGTCGATCGTGCGGGCGCAGGTGCTCTCCGCCTTCACCGTGCACGCCGCCAGGGCCGCGGGATCGGGATTGCGCTGCACGCAATCGAAGAGTTTCTGCGCGCAGCCGCCGATCGCGTTGACGCGCGCGGCGACGAAGGCACTCGCGGCCTTGGGGATCGCGGCGGCGCAGTTCGTCAGCGCCTTCGCAACCGCGGGCTCACCGGCGCCGTTGCCCCCGAGGTCGGTGAGACACGACGCGGCCGGAATGGCGATGCCCGCAATGCCGAGTAGCTCGCCGACGCGCGGCATCTCGAGCTGGAAGAGCTCCTCGCTCGTGCAACGCTGCCGCTTCGCGATGCAGATGGCGAGCCCGGCCATGTCGCCGGCGGGATTGCCGGCGGCGGCGCACTCGTCCGCGAGGTCGCCATAGCCGAGTCCGAGCGCCGCCACGAGATCGACCGTGCTGGTGCAGTGTGGAGCGATGGTCCTCAGCATCTTCGTCGTCGCACCCGAGATTCCGCCGAGCGCCTTGGCGCACACGGTCTGCGCCTTCGGCAGGCACTTCGGATCGTTGGGCCGGCTTTGAATGCAGCGCTGAACGGCGTTCGTGCAACGGGTCAGGTTGCCGAGCGTCGCACGCACGATCTTCAACGTGGCGTGCGTGATCGTCCGCTGACAGACGTCGGCGGCGCGTGCGGCAACGGGGTCGGCGAGGCCGACCGGCGTCGCCGTCGCCGTCGGGACGATCGGCGTCGCCGTCGCGGCGGGCGCGGTCGTCGTCGCTGACGGCGTCGCAGTGTCGGTCGGTGTGGCGGTCGGCGTCCGCGTCGCCGTCGGGACGATCAGGGTCGCGGTCGCGATGGGTGTGGTCGTCGTCGCGGACGGTGTGGCGGTGGCCGAGGGGGAGGCGGTGCGCGTCGCCGTCGCCGTACGAGTCGCCGTCGGCGTCGCGGTTTTCGTCGGCGTGGCTGTCGGCGTTGCGGTCGGCGTTGCGGTCGGCGTCGCGGTGGCCGAGGGCGAGGCGGTGCGCGTCGCCGTCGCCGTACGAGTTGGTGTCGGCGTCGCGGTGTCGGTCGGTGTGGCGGTCGACGTCAGCGTCGTCACAGTCGGTGTCGGCGTGGGAGTCCGCGTCGTCGTCGGTGTCGGCGTCGCGGTTTTGGTCGGTGTGGCGATCGGCGTCACGGTCGGTGTGGCGGTCGGCGTCGCGGTCGGTGTCGGTGACGCTGTTGGCGTCCCCGTTCTCGTCGCCGTCGGAGTGGGCGCCGACGACGGGGTCGGCGAAGACGTCGGCGTCGTGTTCGGCGGGGTGGCGAACACCGCAGTCAGCGTCTTCGGGGTCGGCGGCGCGGTGATCGTGTGCGTCTGCGCGCCGCCGTCGGACCAGCTGGTGAACGTGTAGCCGGCCGGCGCGGGCGCGCCGATCTGCCGCAGCATGCCGACGACGCTCGTCACCGTGAACGGCGTCAGGTTCGGCTGGCCGTCGAGGGTCACGCCCAGCCCCGCCGGCGTCGTCTCGAACGTCAAATCCACGGTGCGAGGCTCGAGAAGGACCGAGGCGCTGTTTGTGATGCCGTCGAAATCGGTGGCGCTGAGCACGACCTCGTAGCCGACGTCGGCGGAAGTCTCGCCGGTGCTGGAGGTGGTGAAGGCTTGGGGCGAGCCCAAGAGCGCGTTGATGAACGGGTGCGTATGTCCGGCGTGGTGGAAGATGATCTTCCACGTCAAACTCGAGGACGCGAGCGCTCCGTCCTCGAAATCCGTGGCGCTGCCGCTGAGCGTGACCGCCTGGCCCGCGTCATATGGTGCCAGATTGACCGGCTGCGTGATCGTCACGTCGGGCGGGTGGCCGACGGTGACGTCGACCGCGGCGATGCCGGGACCCGGGCTCGGCTTGCCGTCGCTCACGGTGAGAATTGCGAGGCGTTCGCCGCGAGTCTGGTATTGATGGGTCGGGTTCGCAGTCGTGTCGAGCGGGCTGCCGTCGCCGAAGTCCCACGCGTAGGTGAGTGAATCGCCGTCCTGATCGGTCGTGCCGGCGCTCGAGAAGTTCACGGTGAGCGGCGCGTCGCCCGCGGTGATGGGCGCCCCCGCTACCGCGACCGGCGAGTGGTTGGTGGAGACGAACGAGACCTTGCGAATCGTCCCGGCACCGATGTTCGTGTAGTAGAGCGCGCCGTCCGGACCGGCGACGATGTCGGTGACCATGTTGCCCCCGATCCCGGTGGCAAAGTCGGAGGCGGAGCCCACGACCGCCGTGCCGGTCGAGTCGAGGACGACGCGCCGGATCAAGCCGCGGACGTAGTCGCCGAAGAAGTAGCTCTCCGCGTAGTCGCCGGGGAAGATCGTTTTCTCCCCGAAGTCGCCACCCATGATCGCCGCGTCGCTGCCGTTGTGGTTGTACGAGTAGACGGGCGGGGTGAACGTCGGAAACTGCGCCAAGGTAAACGGCCCTTCCGTCGTCGGCCAGCCGTAGTTGTTGGCCTCGAAGATGACGTCGATCTCCTCCGTTGTCGCCTCACCGACGTCGGCGCAGAGCATGCGGCCGTCGTCGCGGAAGCGACAGCGCCACGGATTGCGGAGCCCGGCCGCCCAGATCTCGCCGTGAAAGACCAGCGAACCGGCGTAGGGATTGTCGGCGGGCACCGAGCCGTCCGACTCGAGGCGGAGAATCTTGCCGTTGAGCGAGGCGAGGTCCTGCGACTTGGTGTGGATCTGTCCGCCGTCGCCGGCCGCGACGTAGAGCTTGCCGTCGATCGGGCCGAAGCCGATCCAGCCGGCGTTGTGATTGCCGGCGTCGGAGTCGATGTCGTCGATGATCAGCTGCGGCGGTGTTGCGTCGGCGACGTCGCCCACGGCGTGCACGCGGATGACGCGATTTTTCGCTTGACCAGTCGGGCAACTGTTGTTGACGAGCAGCTGTTTGCAGAGCGTGTGGTAAACGTAGACGAAGCCGTTGGTCGTGAACGAGGGATCGATGGCGATGCCGAGGAGGCCGCGCTCGAAGTAGCTGTCGAACGCCGTACCTGACGGCACGACGGTGTTCAGGTCGAGAAACGCCGTCGGCAGGAGGCTGCCGTTTTTCACGACGCGGATCTTCCCCGACGTCTGCTCGCCGACGAAGAGCCGGCCGTCGTTGGGTGGTGCGAAAGCAAGGGTCGCCGGCGCCGTGAGGCCGCTCGCCACGAGCGTGTCCTGAAAACCCGCGGGCACGGAAGCGCCGAGAGCCCGCGGCACGAGTGCCACGAGCATCAGACAGATCGACGCGAGCGCGAACTCAGTTGCTCGGGCCGTAAACTTCAAGCTCACCAACTGAAATGAAGCTCGCGCTGCCGCTGGGTACGCCGTCGAGGCGGATGCCGTCTCCGGTGATGGCCGGGAAGCCGAGGCTGTAGGTTTGGTAGCTGATGCCATCGTTCACGAACGGGTACATAGGCATGATGCTGAGATTGTTCACGATTTTCCAGACGCCATTTTGGCGGACCTTGACGGTGATGAAGTCGAACCAGCCACCGTCGGGGAAATGCATCCCTTCCTGGAATACCACGAGGTTGAAGGTCTGCGGAGTCGCAAAAGTGTAGCCGATCCAGTCTTCGGAGGCGGTATTGTCCCCGTCGTAGGTATCGTACTGGCGGCTGGAATCGAACGTGCCGACGGACGGCTTGTCGCCGTCACGGATCACCTCCAAGCTCCTGGCGCCGCTGCCCGTCGGCGCGGTGACACGCGCGACGATCGTCCCGAGCGGCGCGAGGTTCGGACCCATCGGCGTCGCGGTCGGGGTCGGCGTCGGCAGGTCCGCGCCGATCACGAGTCCGCCGTCGACCTCGAGCTCGGCGACCGAAATGAAGGAGGCGCTGCCGCCGGACGCACCGTCGATACGGATGCCGTCGCCGGCCACCGGCGCGAAGTCGAGCGTGTAGGTTTCGTAGCTCACGCCGTCGTTGGCGGGATACGTGGGTGTGATCGTGAGATCCGCGACGTCGCTCCAGACACCGTTTTGGCGTACCTGAACGGTGAGCGTGTCGAACCAGCCGCCGTCGTAGAAGTTCTTGCCTTCCTGGAAGACGACACGGGTGAAGACCTGCGCGGTCGGATAGGTGTAGCCGATCCAATCCTCGGAGGCGGAGAAGCTGCCGTGGTAACTGTCGTACTGGCGGTTGGAGTCGAGGTTGCCTACGGGAGGCTTGTCGCCGTCGCGGATCACCTCGAGATTCTTGTTGCCGCCGCCGGTCGGCACCATGACGCGGGCGACGATGGTGCCACGCTGGGTGAGATCGCAGAGCGTCGCCTCGAGCTGGCAGCTGTCCGAGCAGCAGTCGCCATTGACCGTATTGCCGTCGTCGCATTGCTCACCGGTCTCGAGCACGCCGTTCCCGCAGATCCCGATGTCCAGCGCGGGGAGACTCGTTGGTGCCTCCGATGTCGACTCTACTGTCGGGGTCTCGGTCGGCAGAGGCGTTGCCGTGAGGGTCGGGGTCTCAGTGTCGGTCGGCGTCACTGTGAGGGTTGGGGTCGCGGTATCGGTCGGGGTTGCGGTGTCGGTCGGCGTCGCCGTGATGGTCGGAGTTGCGGTGTCGGTCGGCGTCGCCGTGATGGTCGGGGTTGCAGTGTCGGTCGGCGTCGCCGTGATGGTTGGAGTTGCGGTGACAGTCGGCGTCGCGGTCATAGTCGTGGTTGCCGTGACGGTTGGGGTTGCCGTGACGGTCGGCGTCGCGGAGATGGTCGGCGTCGCGGACGGGGAGCTGTTCTCCACGTCGCCGAACACCCGCAGCTCGCCGATCGAGATGAATGCCGCGCCACCGCCGGGCGCGCCGGCAACACGGATCGCGTCGCCGCTCGTCGGTGTGAAATCGAGTGTGTAGGTCACGAAACTGAGGCCGCTGCCCGTGCCGGGGTAGGCAGGCGATACTTGCAGGCTCGTCGCCGCCATCCACTGGCCGGCCTGACGCACTTCGACGCGCAACGACGTGAACCAGCCGCCGTCCGAGAAGTGCATGCCCTCTTGGAACAGCACGCGCCGGAAGAGCGACGTGCTCGCGAACGTGTACCCAACCCAATCGTCCGGCAGGCTGTTTTCGCCGTCATAGGTGTCGTACTGCCGTAGCGGTGCGCTGGTCCCCGGCGGCGGCCGGTCCCCGTCGCGAATCACCTCGAGCGAGCGACTGCCGCTGCCTGTTGGGTTGGTGATCCGCGCGATGATCGTGCCGCCTATCGTCAAGTCGCTGCCAACCGGCGCCGGAGTCGCGGTCGCGCTTGGAATCGACGTCGTCGGGGGCGGTGCGACGGGCGTCGGCGTCGAGGTCGACGTCGGCACCGGCGTGGCCGTTGGAGTTGCCGTTACCGTTACGATCGGTGTCGTGGTCGATGTAGCCGTCGGCGTTGCGGTGGGTACAGGCGTCGGTGTCGCCGTTGCGGTCATCGTCGGCGTTGCCGTCGCGGTTGCCGTCGCCGTCGCCGTCAGCGTCGCAGTCAGCGTCGCGGTTGGCGTAGTCGTTTCCGTCGGCGAAGGGGTTGGCGTTCGCGAAGCCGAGGGTGTCGGCGTTGCGACCAGAGTTGCGGTGGCGACGGGAGTGGGGGTGGTCGACGCCGTCCTGGTCGCGACCGGGGTCGCGGTTGGAGTTGGTACGGTTGCGAACGCGGCGGTCAGCGTCTTCGGCGCCGGGGGTGCGGTGATCTGATGCGTCTGCGCGCCGCCGTCGGACCAGCTGCTGAACGTGTAGCCGGCCGGCGCCGGCGCGCCGATCTGCCGCTGCATGCCGACGACGCTCGTCACCACGAACGGCGTCACGTTCGGCTCGCCGTCGAGAGTCACGCCGAGTCCCACGGGTGTCGTTTGGAACGTGAGGTCGACCGTGCGCGGCACGAGAAAAACCGACGCACTCCCGGTCATGCCGTCGGAGTCGGTGGCGCTGAGGATGATTTCGTAGCCGACGTTCGAAGCGGTTTCGCCGACGTTGGCGGTGGTGAACCTCGGCGGCGATCCGGTGACGGAATTGAGGAACGGATGCGTATGCTCGGCGTGGTGGAACACGACCTTCCAGCTCAGGCTCGAGGAGGCGAGCAATCCGTCCTCGGTGTCCGTGGCGCTGCCGGTGAGCGTGAAGGCATCACCCGCGGCGTACGGCGTCTGATCGACGGGCTGGGTGATCGTCACATTGGGCGAGTGCCCGACGGTGATGTCGACGGCGGCGATGCCGGGCCCCGGGCTCGCCTTACCGTCGCTCACGGTGAGGACCGCGAGGTACTGGCCCCGCGTCAGGTATTGATGAGTCGGGCTCGGACCGGTCGTGAGCGAAGTGCCGTCGCCGAAGTCCCAGGTGTAGGTGAGCGGATCACCGTCCTGATCGGTCGTGCCGGTGCTCGAAAAGCCCACGGTGAGCGGCGGGTCTCCGGCCTTCGGGGTCGCGTCCGCCACCGCGACCGGCGAGTGGTTGCCGGAAGTGAACGAGACCTTGCGAATCGTCCCGGCACCGATGTTCGTGTAGTAGAGCGCACCGTCCGGACCGGCGACGATGTCGGTGACCGAGTTGCTCCCGATCCCGGTGACGAAATCGGAGGCGGAGGCCACGGCCGCCGTGCCGGTCGAGTCGAGGACGATGCGCCGGATCACGCCGGGGGTGTAGTCGCCGAAGAAGTAGCTCTCCGCGTAGTCGCCGGGGAAGATCGTTTTCTCCCCGAAGTCGCCGCCCATGATCGCCGCGTTGCCGCCGTTGTGGCTGTACGAGTAGATGGGCGGGGTGAACGTCGGAAACTGCGCCAAGGTAAACGGCCCTTCCGTCGTCGGCCAGCCGTAGTTGTTGGCCTCGAAGATGACGTTGATCTCCTCCCAGGTCACCTCGCCGACGTCGGCGCAGAGCATGCGGCCGTCGTCGCGGAAGCGGCAGCGCCACGGATTGCGGAACCCGGCTGCCCAGATCTCGCCGCGTGCGCTCTGCGAGCCGGCGTACGGATTGTCGGCGGGCACCGAGCCGTCGCGCTCGAGGCGGAGGATCTTGCCGTTGAGCGAGGTGAGGTCCTGCGACTTGGTGTGGATCTGTCCGCCGTCGCCGATCGCGACGTAGAGCTTACCGTCGGTCGGGCCGAAACCGATCCAGCCGGCATTGTGATTGCCGGCGTCGGAGTCGATGTTGTCGATGATCAGCTGCGCCGTCGCGTCGGCGACGTCGCCCGTGGCATGCACGCGGATGACACGGTTCTTCGATTGCCCCGTCGGACACGTGCCGCTCGCCGGCGGCTGCTTGCAGAGCGTGTGGTAGACGTAGACGAAGCCATTAGTCGTGAAAGAGGGATCGAAGGCGATGCCGAGAAGGCCGCGCTCGAAGTAGGTGTCGAGCTTCGTCCCCGTTGGGACGACGGTGTTGACGTCGAGAAACGCCGTCGGCAGGAGGCTGCCGTTCTTCACGACGCGGATCTTTCCCGACGTCTGCTCGCCCACGAAGAGCCGACCGTCGGGTGCGAAGGCGAGCGTCGCCGGTGCCGTGAGGCCGCTCGCCACGGGCGTGTCCTGAAAACCCGTCGGTACCGAACCCCCGAAGGCCCGCGGCGCGGACACCGCGAGCACCAGGCCGATCAGCGCGAGGTTAGCTGCTCGGACCATAGACCTCGAGCTCGCCGACCGAGATGAAGTGGGAGCTCCCGCCCGGGGCGCCGTCGAGGCGGATGCCGTCGCCGGTGACCGGGGGGAAGTCGAGCGTGTAGGTTTCGTAGCTGACGCCGTCGTTGGC
>JBGOSW010000056.1:0-23376 GCA_041476145.1 Binatia bacterium | reverse complement strand
CAGCACGGGGTAGTCGCGCGCCTGGATGCCCTCGACGGTGAGCCGGCCGACACCCGGCCAGGCGAAGATCGTCTCGGTGATGACGGTGCCGGCGAGCAACGCGCCGAACTGCAGGCCGAGGATCGTCACCACCGGCGCGAGTGCGTTCGCGAGCGCGTGACGCGCCAACACGCCCACCCGTCCGACCCCCTTGGCGCGTGCCGTCCGGATGTAGTCCTCGCCGACGCACTCGAGCACGCTGGCGCGTGTCATGCGGGTCAGGATCGCCGACATCCCGAGGCCGAGCGTGCACGCCGGGAGCACGAGGTGCGCGAGGCCGCCGCGACCGGAGACGGGGAGGACGTGGAGCTCGATTGCGAAGCCGATGATCAAGAGCGGTCCGAGCCAGAAGCTCGGCATCGCCGCGCCGAGCAGCGCGAATGCCACCGCGCCGCGGTCGATCCACGTGCCGGGCCGCGCCGCGGCGAGGACGCCGAGCGGCAGGGCGATGACGACCGCGACCACGAGCGCGCCGAGCGTCAGCTCGAGCGTCGCCGGCACGCGCTCGGCGACGAGACGTGCCACCGGCTCGCCGCTCACCAGCGAGCGGCCGAGGTCGCCGATCGCGAGCCCGGTCAAGAAGGCGCCGTATTGCGTGAGCAGCGAGCGGTCGAGTCCGAGCGCGTGTCGCAAGGCCTCGCGGTCGGCGGGTGCCGCCGATTCGCCGAGCATGACGTCCACCGGATCGCCGGGCACGACGTGGACCAAGAGGAAGACGAGCGTCGCGGCGGCGACGATGGTCGGCAGGGCGAGAAAGACCCGACGGAGCGCGAGGCGCGTCACGAGGTGCTCGGCCGCAGCAGTTAAGCGATACACCACGCGCAGTCAAACCGCCGGCACGCCGTGGTGGGCGCCACGCGGCTACCGCGCTTCGAAACGCGCCGTCGCCAGCGATCGCAGATCGCCGTCCGGTGCCGGGACGAACCCGGTGAGCCGCCGACTCTTCACGACGACGTTGTCCGCCCACCAGAGCGGAATGACCGGCAAGTCGTCGGCGGCGAGCCGCTGCACCTCGGCGTAGAGACGGCGCCGCTCCTCGCGGTCGAGCGTCGCACGCGCCGCCTCGAGCAGCGCGTCCATGGTCGCGTTCGCGTACGCGCCGCGATTGTTGCCGATCGGCGGCCGCATGCTCGAGTGGAAGATCCGGTAGTAGACGTCGGGATCGGCGACGCCGACCCAGGCGAGCGCGTAGAGCTGGAAGTCGCCGCGGCGGACGTCGGCATAGAACGTCGCCCACTCGTAGCTGCGCACGTCGATGGAAAGGCCGATCGCGCCGAGCTCGTCCTGGAAGACCTCGGCGATGCGTCGCCGCAGCTCGACCGTCGACGTCTTGTACGAGAAGCGCCGCGCCGCCGCGCGCGCGTCCGGCCCGAGGCCGCTCTCGGCGAGCAGCGCCGCGGCGCGCGTGCGATCGTGGGGATACGCGGCGACGTCGCCGGCGTACGCCCAATGCGACGGCGGCAGGAGGCCGGTCGCGGGACGCGCGGTGTCGCGCAAGAGCTGATGGACCATGGCCTCGCGATCGAGCGCGTAGGCGAGGGCCTGGCGCACCCGCCGGTCGGCGAGGCGCGGGTCGCGGAAGTTCATGCCGAGGTACTGGAACGTCGTCCCCGGTGAGATCACCAGCTCGAGGTCGGGACGTCGTGCCAGCCAGGGCAGCAGATCCGGCTCGAGGGCGTTCTGCACCAGGTGCACGGTGCCGCTCGCGAGCTCGAGCGCCCGCACCGTGCCGTCGGGAATGACACGAAAACGCACCCGCGGGATCGACGGCGATCCGTCCATACATGCGGCCGCGGCGGCGAGTTCGACGCCGCCGTCTGGCAACGCGCCCACGACCCGGAACGGTCCGGCGCCGACGACCTCTTCCCGCGGGAGCGGCCCGTGGTGGGTGACGGCGGCGGGAAGGATGCCGAGATTCGCGGTTTCGAGAAACGCCGCCGTCGTCGCGCGCAGGCGTACGACCACGGTACGGGGATCGACGGCGACGACGTCGGCGATCGCCGCCAGCGCCTCGCGCTTCGGCGAGCGCAGCGCCGGATCGAGCACGGAACGATAGGTGGCGACGACGTCCGCGGCCGTGAGCGGCGTCCCGTCGCCGAACGTCGCGTCGGCACGCAGCGTGAAGCGGTACTCGAGCGGCGTGGGCTGCCGCCACGTCTCCGCGAGATCCGGACCCGCTTCGGCGCGCTCGTTCACCCGCGTCAGGCCGCGCGTCACGAGCGCGCTCACGAGCGAAGAGTTGGCATCGGTGGTATAGCGAGGGTCGAGAATCGCGGGTGCGCTCTCGAGGGCGACGACGAGCGTCCCGGGGGGAGCCGGCGGGGCCGCGGCACGGCATGAGAGGACACACAGCATCACGCCGAGGGTGAGGCGACACCGCGCCGCGCGCCGCGGCGAGTCGTCGGTTCGCAGCGCTCGCGCCGGAATCAGAATTGACACGTTTTCGATGGCTGCATTAGCATGCGGTTGGTCGAGGGGAAGGGAAGAGGAGGTGCATCGCGTGTGTGTCCGTCGTCGAGCCGTCATCGCCGCTGCGATCGCCATGAGCCTCGGGCTCTTCCATGTGGTGCGTGCGCACGCCGGCGCGTCGGACTTTCCGGTCCCGTCGTCACTGCGGCCCGCGATCAACTTTTGGAAGAACGTTTTCGGTCGCTATTCCGAGCATCAGATCCTCGTCCACGACAGTGAGCACCTCGACCGGGTGTATTCGGTCCTCGATTATCGTGATCTCGCCTCCGGGGGCGAGAGCGCCATCACCCTCGAGCAGACCGAGCGCGCCGGCACGGCGAACGAGAAGGAACGCATCCGGACGCTGCTCGTCGGCCTCGACGCCCGCGCCGGCAACGACGGCGGCCTGAGCGAGGAGGAGCGACGGATCTGGGATCTGTTCGCCAAGGACCAGAGCCCCGGCAAGTTCGCCGCGGCCGCCGACCCGAGCCGCATCCGAGCGCAGCGCGGTCTGCGCGAGCGCTTCGCCGAGGGCGTGCGAATCTCGCGCCGCTACCTCCCGGAGATGGAGGAGATCTTCCGCGCCGAAGGCGTGCCCGTCGAGCTGACGCGCCTGCCGCTGGTCGAGTCGTGCTTCAACATCGAGGCGTATTCCAAGGTGGGGGCTGCCGGCATCTGGCAGTTCATGCCCTCGACCGGACGGAGCTACATGCAGATCGGCGGCGTGCTCGACGAGCGGCGCGATCCGTTGCGCGCGACGCGCGGCGCCGCGCACCATCTGCGCGAGAACTTCGAGACGCTCGGCAGCTGGCCGCTCGCCATCACCGCCTACAATCACGGACGGGCGGGGGTCGCGCGCGCCGTGGCCGATACCGGCACGACGGACATCGGGACGATCGTGCGCCGCTACCACGGGCCGCTCTTCGGCTTCGCGTCGCGCAACTTCTACGCCGAGTTCGTCGCCGCCCGTACGGTCGAGGGTGCGTACGAGCAGTTCTTCGGCGCGCTCGAATTCGACGCCCCCTTCCGTGGCGACGAGGTGCGGCTCGAGCACGCGCTCGCCGGCAAGGTGGCGGCGAGCTGCGCCAACGTCACGCCCGAGGAGCTGTCCACGTTGAACCCGGCCGTCGACAGCGGCGTCTTCCTCGGCCGCGGCAACATTCCGCGCGGCTACGTCTTGCGGGTACCGCCCGGAGCCGCCGGGCAGTTCGCCGAGCGCCTGGCGCAGGTCGCGTCCGACGTGCGCGTCGTCGCCGTTCCCGCGACGCGCGCGCGTGCGACGCACAGCGCCGGGCGGAGCGACGGTGCGGCGAGCTCGACGCGGACGGCCGCCGCAGACGGATCCTATCGTACCCACCGCGTCGGCAAGGGGCAGACGCTCTCCCACATCGCGCACCAGTATCGCGTGTCGGTGCAGCGCTTGAAGGGCTTCAACAGCCTGCGCAGCAGCAACGTGAAGCCCGGGCAGGTGCTGCGGATCCCGACCGGCTGACGCGGGCCCCGCCGCGCCGGTCCGCGCGACCGCCGGATGCGCGTTCCGGTGTGTCCTTGAGAGAACGCCAAGGCGGTAATAGGCTTCGAGCTCGTGCGCTACCATCCGGTGTATCTCGACCTCCGCGGACGCCGTTGTGTGGTCGTCGGTGGGAACGACGTCGCGCAGGACAAGGTCGAGAGCTTGCTCGAGGCGGACGCGCGCGTCACCGTGGTGAGCCCGGTCCTGACGGCCGCGCTCGGCGCCCTCGCCGAGACCCACGAGATCCTCCACCATCCGCGATCCTATCGCAGCGGAGACCTCGCGGACGCCGTCCTCGCCTATGTCGCCGTCGACGACGAGACCGAGCAGACGGCGGTGGCGACGGACGCCTCGGCCGCCGGCGTGCTCGTGAACGTCGTCGACATGCCGCGGCTCTGCACGTTCATCGCCCCCGCAGTCGTGCGTCGCGAGCCGATCGTGATCGCGATCTCGACTGGAGGCGCCAGTCCGGCCTTGGCGCGGCGCTTGCGCGCGGAGTTGGAAGCGCACGTCGGTCCGGAGTACGGCGTCGCGGCGACGATTCTCGCGCGCCTGCGGCCGCTGCTCCGCGCCGCCGAGCCCGATCCGGATGCGCGTGCCCGGACCTTCGCCCGCCTCGTCGACGGACCCCTCCTCGACGCGTTGCGGGCGCGTGATGCCGCCGGGGTCGACGCCATCCTGCGCACCGTGGCCGGAGAGGGGGCGACCTTGGGGGCGCTCGGGGTCGCCCTGCACTGACGATGGAGCTGCTGCTGCTCAAGGTCGCGTTGGTCGCCTATCTGCTCGCCGCGGGCGCGCTCGGCCTCTACCTCCTCGTCCTCCACCCCGCGCCTCGCGTTCTCGGACTGTCGCTCCTGCTCGCGGCGTTTCTCGGCCACGGCGGCGCCATCGTGATGCGTTCGATCGCGGCCGGTCACGTCGCGGTGATCACCGATTACGAGGCGCTCTCGCTCTTCGCCTGGCTGATCGTCGGGGTCTATCTCGTCGTCGAGCAGCGCTACCGATTGCCGGCGGTCGGCGCCGTCGTCGCGCCGCTGGCGTTCGCGGTGACGCTCGGCGCCTTCGCCTTCTACAGCGGCGTCCGCGAGCTGCCGCCGAACTTGCGCAGCGCCTGGTTGCCGGTGCACGTGGCGCTCGCGTTCCTCGGCAACGCCGTCCTCGCCCTCGCCTTTTGCGTGAGCCTCGTCTACCTCTTCCACGAGCGCCAGCTGAAGGGGAAGCGCGTCGGCCGACGCATGCGACGCCTGCCGTCGCTCGAGACCCTCGATCAGCTCAACTACCGGGCGCTCGCCTGGGGCTTTCCGTTGCTCACGCTCGGCATCGTGACCGGCGCCCTGTGGGGGAAGTATTCCTGGGGACATTTCTGGTCGTGGGAGGAGCGCGAGGTCTTCTCGCTGATCCTCTGGTTTCTCTACGCCGGGCTCTTGCAGGCGCGTCTCGTCGCCGGATGGCGCGGCCGCCGGCTCGCGACCGTCACCATCATCGGCTTCGCGGTCGTCTTGGCCTCGTTCGTCTTCGGGCACATCCTGTTCCCGGGCAAGCACGGCGGCACCTTCGACTGAGATGGGACGCGACATCCTCATCGTCGGGCTGAGCCACCGGACGGCGCCGGTCGCCGTGCGCGAACGCCTCGGCTTCTCACCGACCGACCTGCCGGCGGCGCTTGCACGGCTGACGCAACTCGAGGGGGTGCACGAGGCGGCGATCGTCTCCACCTGCAACCGTGTCGAGGTCGTCGCCTGCGTCGACGAGGAAGCGCGCAGCCTCGACACCAGGATCGCGGAGTTCCTCGGGGCCGAGCACAACGTCGCACACGACGACTTCGCGTCGCATCTCTACGTGCGCTGCGGGCGCGAGGGCGTGCGCCATCTCTTCCGCGTCGCGTCGAGCCTCGACTCGATGATCGTCGGAGAGCCGCAGATCCTCGGGCAGGTGAAGGAGCACTACGAAGAGGCGGCGCTCGCCGGCACCTCGGGATCGGTGCTGCATCGGGTCTTCCATCGCGCGTTCGCGGTCGCCAAGCGGGTGCGCACCGAGACCGGCATCGCCGGCAAGGCGGTGTCGGTCGCGTCCGTGGCCGTCGATCTCGCACGCACGATCTTCGAGACCTTCGACGACAAGACGGCGATGCTGATCGGCGCCGGCGCGATGAGCGAGCTCGCGGCGCGCCATCTGAAGGCCCACGGCGTCGCCGGCATCGTCGTCGCCACGCGGACGTTCGAGCGCGCCGTCGAGCTCGCCCGCGAGTTCGACGGTATCCCGGTGCCCTTCGATCGCGTCGCGGAATACCTGAAGCTCGCCGACGTGGTGATCGGGTCGGCGAGCGCCTCCGAGTATCTCGTCACGCCGGCGCTCGTCCAAGAGGTGCTGCGGGTCCGCAAACAGCGGCCGATGTTCTTCATCGACATGGCCGTGCCGCGCAACTTCGACCCCGCGATCAACGCCCTCGACAACGTCTACCTCTACGACATCGACGATCTCGGGGTCGCGGTCGCCGGAAACGTCGAGGAGCGCGAGCGCGAGGCCGTGCGCGCCGAGGTGATCGTCGAGGAGGAGGTGGAGCGCTACTGGCGCTGGTTCGCCAGCCTCGAAGTCGTGCCGACGATCGTCGCGATCCGCGAGAAGGTGGAAGCGATCCGCCTGCGCGAGCTCGAGAAGGCGCTCGCCACGCTGAAAGACCAGGCGCCGCGCCATCGCGCGCTCCTCGACGCGCTCACCTCGTCGATCGTGAACAAAATCCTGCACGCCCCGATCTCCTCCCTCAAACGGCAGGACGAGCGCGCCGAGGCGCTCGATTTGATCGCGAGCGCCCGCCGACTTTTCGACCTCGAGGCTCCACCGTCGCCCCCGGACGACGAGGAGTCGTCGTGAGCCGCGACGGCGTCGTCGCCCGAGGCCGCTGAGGTGCGGCTTCGCGTCGGCACGCGTGGCAGCGCGCTCGCGCTCTGCCAGGCGCGCCAGATCGCCGCCGAGCTCGCGCGCCGCGGTGCGGTGGTCGAGATCGTGCCGATTCGGACGACCGGTGACACGCTGACCGGGAGCCTCGTCGCCGCGGGCGGGAAGGGACTCTTCGTGAAGGAAATCGAGGCCGCGCTCCTCGACGGCAGCGTCGACGTCGCCGTCCACTCGCTGAAGGACGTGCCGGCTTTGATCGCGCGCGGCCTGGCGCTGGTGGCGACACCGCCGCGCGAGGACCCGCGCGACGTCATGGTGTCGAGGGCGGGAGGTGTCGGGCTCGACGGCCTGGCCGCGGGCGCGCGCGTGGGGACGTCGAGCTTGCGGCGCCGGGCGCAGCTCCTGGCGCGGCGCGCCGACGTGACGCCGGTGGCGATCCGCGGCAACGTCGACACTCGTCTCCGCAAGCTCGCCGACGGCGAGGTCGACGCCGTGTTGCTGGCGGCCGCGGGACTGCGCCGCCTCGGCCTCGCGCCCGCCGGTATGGTGACGCTCGCACCCGAAGAATTCGTGCCGGCGGTGGGGCAGGGCGCGCTCGCGCTCGAGGCGCGCGCCGACGACGCGGCGGCGTGCGCGGCGCTGCGCGCCCTGGATCACGCGCCGAGCGCCGCCGCCGTCGCCGCCGAGCGCGCTTTCCTCGTCACCATCGGCGGCGACTGTCAGACGCCGCTCGCCGCGCACGCGCGCGTCACCGCCACCGGGATCTCGCTGCGGGCGCTGGTGTCGGAGGTCGACGGCAGCGGCGCCCTGGAGGACACGATCGCGGGCGCCGTCGGCGATGCCGCGGTGCTCGGCGCGCGTCTCGCGACGACGCTCCTCGCGCGCGGCGCGGCCGAGATCATCGCTCGCGCCCGCGCCGCGACGGAGCCGGCGTGAGCACGGCGACCGGGCGCGTCAGCCTCGTCGGCGCCGGTCCCGGCGACCCGGGTCTGCTGACCCTGCGCGGCCTACGCTGCCTCCAGGGCTGCGACGTCGTCGTCTACGACAACCTCTCGAACCCGGCGCTCCTCGTCCACACCCGCGCCGACGCGGAGGTCGTGTTCGCGGGCAAGCACGGCAGCGGCGTGCGCCTCTCGCAGGAAGAAATCTCGCGGATCGTCATCGACCGGGCGCGCGCCGGGAAGTGGGTCGTGCGCTTGAAGGGCGGAGATCCGTTCATCTTCGGGCGTGGTGGCGAGGAGGCCCTCGAGTGCGTGCACGCCGGCATCCCCTTCGAGGTGGTGCCGGGGGTGACGTCGGCGATCGCGGCCCCGGCCTACGGCGGGATTCCGCTCACGCATCGCGACCACGCGTCGACCGTGACCTTCGTGACCGGGCACGAGAGCGAGAAGCCGGACGCGGTGTCGCCGTTGCCGTGGGAGGCGCTCGCGCGGCAAGGCGGAACGCTCGTGCTCTTCATGAGCGTGTTGCAGCTGGCGCACAATCTCGAGCAGCTGATCGCCGCCGGTCTCGCCGCGGACACGCCGGCCGCGGCGATACGCTGGGGGACGACGGGGCGCCAGGAGCTGATCCTCGGCTCGGCGTCCACCTTGCCGGCGCTCGCCGCCGCGCGCCGCCTGCGTCCGCCGGCGGTCGTGGTGCTCGGCGACGTCGTGCGCCTCGCGCCCGAGCTCGCCTGGTTCGAGCGCCGTCCGCTCTTCGGCCGGCGCATCGTCGTGACGCGCGCCCGCGCGCAGGCGGGCGCCTTCGCGGCGCTGCTCGAAGAGCAGGGCGCCGAGGTGATCGCGTTGCCGACGATCGCGACCGTGCCGCCCGACGGCTGGGAAGCGGTCGACGCGGCGCTCACCCGCCTCGGCGACTTCGCCTGGCTGGTGCTCACCAGCGAGAACGGCGTCACCGCCTTCTTCGACCGTCTCCGGGCCCGCGGTGGCGACGTGCGCGACCTCGCCGGTGTCGCGATCGCGGCAATCGGTCCGCAGACCCGCGCCGCGATCGAGGCGCGCGGCCTGCGGGTGGCGATCACGCCCGCCGAGTACCGCGCCGAGGCCGTCGCCGACGCGCTGATCGCCGCCGGCGTCGCCGGACGGCGCGTGCTGCTGGCGCGCGCCGCCGCGGCACGCACCGTCTTGCCGCAGCGGCTCGCGGCGGCGGGCGCGATCGTCGACGAGGTGCCGGTCTATCGCACCGTCGTGCCGCCGGAGGCGGCGGCGGCGCCGGCGCTCTTCGCCGGCGACCGCCGTCCCGATCTCGTCACCTTCACGAGCTCGAGCACGGTGACGAACTTCGCGCGCCTCTTCCCCGCCGCGGAGCTGCCGCGACTCCTGGCGAACGTCGCGATCGGCTGCATCGGCCCGATCACCGCCGCGACCGCGCACGATCTCGGCTTGCGCGTCGACGTGCAGCCGTCCGAGTACACCGTCCCCGCCTTCGCGGCGGCGATCGTCGAGTACTTCGCGCGCGGCGGCGCGTCCGAAATTCCGTAGCGACGGATCGCCACGCTCGCGGGGCGACGAGACGGACCGTCGATCCTCGACCGGCGGGTGCGCCTACGGCAGGCCGAATGCCTGCACGCCGCCCACGGGCGCGCCGTTGCCGTCGACCACGTCGCCGTAGCCGACGAAAATCCGGCCGTCGACGATCGCCGCGCCCGAAGCGACGCCGCCCGGCATCGTCGTGGTGAAGAGCTCGGCGCCGGTCGCGGCGTCGTAGGCGCGGAAGCGATTCTCGCCCGCGGAGAGGAACGAGACCATCTGGCTGCCGTTGAAGACGACGCCGTTGGCGTAGGTGGCGGCGGCGAACGTGCGCGCGTTGCCGGAGAGGTTGCTCAACGGGCCGGGTGTGCCGTCCAGGGCGTTCAGGGCGCTCACGAACGGCGGTCCGGTGAAGGTGGCGGCGAAGATCTGTCCACCGGCGACCGCGATCGAGCCGATGTAGCCGCCGAGCACGCTTCCGGGGACGACCGGCGTGCTCCAGAAGAGGGACCCGGTGTCGCGGTCGACGGTGTAGAAAGTGCCGTTCTTGTTGCCGGCGCCGACGAGGTCGTGCGTCGTCACGCCGTCGGTCGCGGTGAACACCGACGGCGAGGAGATGTAGTCGAAGTCCTCGGTCTCGGCGATCGGGTTGGCGCGGTTCGCCCACAGGCGGGCGCCGCTGTCCATGTCGAACGCCATGATCGCCTCGGCGTCGCCGATCGCGCCTTGCTGCAGGCAGTCGCCGGTGGTGATGTAGACGTGGTTGCGCGACGCATCGATCGCCGCCGACGAGGTGATGGCGCCGCCGCGGGACTCGGCGCAGAAATTTCCCTGGATCCCGAGATCGCAGTCGGCGTCGCTGGTGCAGAACTGCGTCGCTTGCTTGGTGCAGACCTTGTTGGAGATGCAGCTCCCGCCGACGCAATCGAGGTCGCTCGTGCACGTCGTCGTCGACGCGTTGCTGCACACCGTCTCCGGTACGATGCTCTGCTGCCAGAGGATGGCGCCGGTATCCTGATCGAGGGCGTAGAAGCGGCCGCGGATGCAGGGCGCGTCCTCGTGGGAGGCGCGCCCGACGAAGACCTTACCGTCGAAGATCGCCGGCGACGACCAGGCGTGGGCGCCCTCGGCGCCGGGGCCCGTCTGATCGGGATTGCCGAGCGACGTCTTCCAGAGGAGCTTCCCCTTGTCGTTCAGGCAGTAGATGTTGGCGTCGGCGGCGCCGAAGTAGACCCGCCCGTCGGCGAGGACGGCGGCGGACGACTGAATGCCCTGGAGATTGCCCCGCTGCTCGGTATGTGGATCGGCGGTGTCGAACTGCCAGACGACCGTTCCGTCGGCGGCCCGGAGCGCGTACATGACGCCGTTCCAAGCCCCGATGAACACGCGGTCGTTGGCGACCGTCGGCTCGGCGGTGACGTAGTGCGGTTGGTCGCTCTTCGTCTTCACGCGAAAGTCCCACTCGAGCGCGAGGGAGCCGGCGTTGGCCGAGTTGAGCGTGGTTTCGTCGGGGTTCGTTCCCGAGTTGGCGAGGTCGTGTTGGTACTTGGTCCAGCCGCTCTTGACGCAGATCAGGCGGAAACGGTCGACGTCGGCGCCGACGGTCGCGACGGCGCGAACGCGGAGATTCTTGGCTCCCACCTTGCCGGTCGCCGCTGCCGTGAGCGTGACCGGTGCGCTGCAGGTGTTGGCGACGCTCGTCGGGAGGACCGCGTCCGCCGCCGTCTGGAGAGCGCCGAGCTCGGCGTCGAAGGCGGGGCTCGTCGGGCGATGATTCTTCACCCGCACCCGCGTCACCGTGCCCGCGGCGCAGCCCGGCACGTCGTCGCCCGCGAAGCAGAGTTGCACGGAAAAGGCGCACTCGCCGTTGCGCGTGCCGTCGGCGTCGCAGGCGGGGTCGCCGTCGAAGCAACGGAATTCCCGTCGTTTGGCGGCCGGCACCGGCGGGTAGTTGAGCGCGAAGCCGGCGTACTCGGCGATGCAGTCGCGGCGGGGATCGCCGCCGCCACCCGGCTCGAGGGCGAGAGTAGGGGACGCGCCGGTGATGACACCGGCGGCGAGCACGGCGGCGAGGTGCGTCGCGATCGAGGTCCGCGTGGCGAGGGGCTTCATGTGCGTCGGGTTCCTTTCCCGCTGTGTGATGGACCGCGCTGTCCGGCGGCTCTGTGATGGTAGCGGGCGCGACACGACGCGCACCATCGCATTTCCGCGTACATCCTCGGGTGAGAGTTGCTTCGCGATCTGTCGTGATATGCGTGCGCGCGATATCCGATGATCGACCGCTCGTGATCGACCGCGTGACGACATACTTCGCCCGCCGGCTCGCGCCGCGCTCCGACGTGCGCGTCCTCTCCCTCACGCGCATGAGCGAGGGCTTCTCGCAGGAGACGTTTCGCGTGCAGCTCGCGTCGCGGGACGGCGATCGCGAACAGACGGCGACCTACGTGCTGCGCCGCCAGCCGGTCGCCGGTCTCCTCGAGCCGTACGACACCGAGCCCGAGTTCCGCGTGCTCGCGGCACTCGCCGCGACGCCGGTGCGGGCGCCGCGTGTCTACTGGTACGAGCGTGATCCGACGATCCTGGAGCGGCCGTTCTACGTCATGGAGCTGGTGGCGGGGACGGTGCCGTTGCCGGTGATGGTCGACGGCAAGCCGGTCTTCACCGACGAGGAGCGCGCGCGGCTCGGCGAGGACTTCATCGCCAACCTCGCGGCCCTGCACGCCGTCGACTGGCGCGGCGCCGGCCTCGATTTTCTCGGCGTCCCGGAGCGCGGCGTCGCCGCCGCGGCGCGCGAGCTCGCGCGTTGGGAGGGCTACATCACCCGCGCCGACGGCCCGCCGCGGCCGATCCTCACCGATGCCGTCCTCTGGCTGCGTCGCGCGCTTCCCGCGGCCGACGCGGTCACGCTCGTCCACGGCGACTATCGCACCGGCAACTTCCTCGTCGACGGCGGACGCATCGTCGCCGTCCTCGACTGGGAGATGGTGCATCTCGGCGACCCGATGGAGGATCTCGGGTGGGCGTGCATGGCGCTCTGGCGCGGCGAGTCGCCGTACATGTGCCACCTCTTCGAGCGCGAGCGGCTGTACGTGCGCTACGAGGAGCTCTCCGGCCGTCGCGTCGATCCGACGCGCGTGCACTTCTACGAGGTGCTGGCGACGGTGAAGATGGCGGCGATCATGCTGACCGGACTGCACGCGTTTCGCGAGGGCCGTACGCACGACCTGCGCATGGCGCTCTTCGATCATCAGTGGGCGTACATGGCCGCGGCGATCGCGCAGGCGCGCGGCTTGCTGTAAGGAGAGCGACATGCGACTCCCTCCCGCCGTGGTGCTCGCCGGCGTCGCGCGGACGCTCGAGGAGGACGTGCTGCCCGCCGTCGGCGATCGCGCCGCGCGCGGCCTCGTGTTCGCCGCGCTCGAGGTGCTGGCGAACGTCCAGGATCTCGTCGAGTGGCGGGTCGACGTGCGCGACGAGGAGCTCACCGCCGCGGCCGCCGCGCTCACCGAGGCGGCGGAGGGGCTCGAGGTGAGCGGTCTCGCCGCCGAGGCGGAACGCCTGCGGGCGGCGCTTGCGGCGGCGGAACGCCTCGACGACCGCGCCGCGCGCGGCCGCGCGCTCGATGTCGCGCTCGAGGACGCGCTCGTCGGTCTCGACCGTGTGTGCGCAGAGCCGGGTGTCGAGGCCGCGCTGGCGTCGATCCGTACGCATCTCGTCAACCAGACCATCCGCGATCTCATGCGAACGCAGCGACCGCTCCTGAACCGCATCTCGCAGGGCTAGCGCGATGGCCGCGATCACGCCCGCCGACGACCGCCGCCACGTCCCCGGACCCGGCGCCCGCCCGCTGTGGAACGAGTCGTGGTGGTTTCCGTTCTACGATCCCGCGACGACCATCGGGGTCGTGACGCGCATCGGCCTCTTGCCCGTGCAGCGGACGGCGAACCTCTGGCTCCTCGTGACCCGCGCCGGCACCCTGGTGCACGATGCGACCGCGCTCGCGCTGCCGCTCCCGGCGGGCGACATCGACACCGGCATCGCGGTCGGCGGGCTCAGCTATCAGTGTCTCGCGCCGCTCGAGCGCTGGCGCCTCCGTTACGCGAGCGCCGCCGTCGAGATCGACGTCGAATGGCGCGCGTTCTCCCCGGCGCATCCGTGGCCGGTGCCGCCGGGCGCGACGCTCGAGGACGTGCAGCGGCACCTCGAGCAATCGGGGTGGGTGAGCGGTCGCCTCCGTCTCGGCGACGAGCACCTCACGATCACACGCGCCCACGCGCACCGCGACCACTCGTGGGGCGGCGAACGCGATTGGTCGAAGCTGCATCACTGGTACTACACCTCCGGCGAGCTCGGCGACGACCTCGCGTTCAACGCCGTCAAGGTGTGGCTCGCGCCCGACGCGTTTCTCACCGTCGGCTGCCTGTGGGACGGCCGCGAGGCGATTGACGCGACCGAGCTCGACGTCCAGGGCCACCTCGATTCGACGACCGGCGATCACACCGGCGCGTTGATCACGTTGCGGGATGCGCGCGGCCGCGCGTGGCGTTTCGACGGGCGCGTGCTCGCGCATTGCCCGGTGCAGATCGGCCCGACGCGGGTCGACGACGGCGTCAGCGAGTTCCGCGGCGGCGATCGCGTCGGCTACGGCATCATCGAGTACGGTCGGCAACAGCGCTGAGTCGGCACCGATCCGCATGGCGAGCAAAGGCAGGCCCTACCGCCGCATCGTCGTCGACGGCTTCGACGTCCTGATCGGCAAGGGCGATATGCAGAACGACCTCCTCACCTTCGAGGTCGCCGAGCCGCAGGACTTCTGGCTGCACGTCGGCGGCGGCGTCGCCGGCAGTCACGTCGTCGTCCGCGCCCCCGAGGCGCCCGACGAGGTGCCGCGCACCGTCCTCGCGCGCGCCGCCGCCCTCGCCGCCTGGCACTCGAAAGCGCGCAACGCCCGCCGCGTCGACGTCCACGTCTGCCGCGTCGCCGACGTCAGCAAACGCCGCGGCGCGCCCGCCGGCGAGGTGCACCTCCGCCGCTGGGACACGCTGCGCGTGGCGCCGAGCGCCGAGTAGCGATCTCCATCGTCGAAGCACGTCGCAACCTCGGCCGCCTCGTTGCTGCGGTCGAGCGTCCATTGTCCTGAGACTTCGCGATAGTGTTCGCGTCGTCGGCGTGAATTTGTTTCTCGCTGGCGCGACGGATCGTGTGCTAGCCTTGCCCTCACGTTTTGACGAAGGAAGGACACGCTCATGAAGAACATCCAATTCTTGTGTCGACTCTCCGGTGTTGCCGCCGCCGGTCTGTTCGTCGTCGGGTTCCCGCTCCGAGCGTGGAGCGCTGATGCCGCCAAACAGTGCCTGCAAGACGCGCGTGCCGATCGCGCCGACTGTGTCGGCGTGTGCACCGACAACTTCAACGCCGCCGCCGCGCTCTGCGGCACGCCCTGCGTGCAACAGTGCGGGGCCGACCGAAAGGCGTGCCGTAAGCCGGTCCAAGATCAGCTGATGGCGGACATCAAAGCCTGCAACGGCACCCTGGCCGCCGCGATCAAGGATTGCCGCAAGCAAGCCAAGGCCGATCCGAGCGTCGACAAGGACGCCTGCGTCGACACCGCCCAGATCGTCGCCTTCATCTGCCGCGACGACGCCCGCGAGACGGCGTTCCCGCAGTTCAATCAGTGCCGCGAGACCTTCGAGACCTGCGTTCGCGCCTGTCCGTGAGACCCCGGGGCCGGCGGCGCGCGCGCGGTGATGCGTCGCCGGCCAAGAGGGCGATGGCGGCGTGCACGGCGCCGATCAGCGCGGTGCGCGGATTGACGATGACCCACACCGGGATCTCCGACATCAGCGGCTCGTAGCGCCCCTTGGCGACGAAGGCGCGCATGAACTCGCTCCCGGGGAGCAACGGCAGGAGCTTGGCGACGATACCGCCGGCGACGTAGACGCCGCCCGTCGCCATGACCGTCAGCGCGAGGTTGCCGGCTTGCGCGCCGTAGACGGACAAAAATAGGTCGACGGCCTCGCGGCAGGTCGGGGAGGTGCCGGCGACGGCGGTGGCGCCGATGACCGCGCTCGGATCCTCGTGTGTCATGCGGGCGCGGATCTCGGGGGCGACGGGGCGGCCGAGCTGCTCGTCGAGGAAGTCGAACACGTTCCGTAGGCCGGGGCCGGAGACGATACGCTCGTAGGAAACGCGGCCGAAACGGCGGCGTAAGAACGCGAGGAGGTCATCCTCGAGGGGGCTGCGGGGCGCGAAGTCGGTGTGACCGCCCTCGGTCGCGACCGGCGTGTAGTGCTCGCCGTGATGATAGAGGAACGCCTGCCCGAGGCCGGTGCCGGCGGCGATCACGGCGCGATGCCCGGGGCGCGCGACGCCCGGGGTCAGCGCGACGACGTCGTCGGACGGGAGGAAGAGGGCACCGTAGGCGGTGCTCTCGAGGTCGTTCATCAGTCGCACCGGGGCGCCGCCGAGGCTCTCCGAGAGGCCGCGGCGCTCGATTCTCCACGGTAGATTGGTGGTGATCACCGCGTCGTCGACGACCGGTCCCGCGATGCCGAACGCGGCCGCCGCGATGGGTTCGTCGCACTCGTCGAGGAAGGCGGCGATCACCTGCTCGAGGCCGGCGTAGTCGCGACTCGCGAAAGTGCGGTCGCGAACCGGCGTCACCGTACCGGCGGCGTCGACGACATGAATCGCGAGTGCGGTCTTGGTGCCGCCGATGTCGCCGGCGAGGACGTACGCCGCCGTGCCGCGACGCGCGGCGGCGTCAGGCGTCACGGAGCGAGCGCCACGCGGGAGGACTGTCCCCGAAGAGGCGGTTCGCCTCGTCCGGGCCGTCGGTGAACGGGTAGTAGTTCGGGAACTTCGGCGGCGGCAATTGCGCCCATCCCTCGTGGATCGAGGTGATGAAGCGCCACGCGTAATCGACCTCGTCGGAGCGCGTGAACAGCGACGCATCGCCGCGGAGCGCGTCGAGGAGGAGGCGCTCGTACGCTTCCGGTGAGCGTTGGCGGAACGCCTCGCCGTAGAAGAAGTCCATCGTGACTTCCTCGAGTTGGATCCGCATCCCCGGCCGTTTGCAGGCGAACGAGAGGCTGATGCCTTCATCGGGCTGGATACGCATGACGAGCAGGTTGGCGCTCGCGTGCGAGGGCGCGAGCGCGTCGCCGTCCTCGGTGTCGCCGAAGAGGAGAAGCGGCGGCTGCTTGAACTGCACGGCGATCTCCGAGACGCGCTTCGGCAGCCGCTTCCCCGAGCGCAGGAGAAACGGCACGCCCGCCCAGCGCCAGTTGTCGATGCGCACGCGGAGCGCGACGTAAGTCTCGGTGAGCGACTTCGGGTCGACGCCTTCTTCCTGACGATACCCTTTCACGACCGCGCCGTCGCACTCGCCGACGCCGTACTGACCGCGCACCGTCGATGCCGCGACCTCCTTCGGCGTGAGCGGCAGCAAGGTGCGCAGGACCTTCACTTTCTCGTCGCGGATCGACTGCGCGTCGAGCGCCGACGGCGGCTCCATCGCGATCAGACACAGGAGCTGCAGCATGTGGTTCTGCACCATGTCGCGCATGGTGCCGGCGTGATCGTAGTAGGCGCCGCGCCGGCCTTCCATGCCGAGCGTCTCGGCGACCGTGATCTGCACGTGATCGACGTACTTGCGGCTGAAGAGGGGCTCGAAGATGGCGTTGCCGAAGCGGAAGCTCAGGATGTTCTGGACCGTCTCTTTTCCCAGGTAATGATCGATGCGGTAGATCTGGCTCTCGTGCAGGACGCTGGTGACGACGGCGTTCAGCTCGCGGGCGCTTGCGAGGTCGGTGCCGAAGGGCTTCTCGATGATCACCCGCGACCACGACTGGTCACCCTTGCCGCAAATCAAGCCGGCGGCGGCGAGATTGCGGAGGATCACCGGAAAGAACTCGGGCGCGACGGAGAGGTAGAAGATGCGGTTGCCGCCGAGCCCGAGCTCGGCGTCGAGGCGATCGAGCTTCTCCTTGAGCTGCAAGAAGGTCTCGCGGTCGTCGTTGTTGCCGGGTTGGTAGTGGAGCGCGCGCACCAAGGGATTGTCGGCCGCGACCTCGCCGCCGTCGGCGCTCCGACTCTGCAGCTCGCCTCGCATCGCCTCGCGGTACTGCTCGTCGGACATCGGGGTCCGGGAGAAGCCGACCACGGCGTAGCGGTCGGGGAGATAGCCGGCGGCCTGGAGCTCGTAGAGCGCCGGGATCAGCTTGCGCTTGCTGAGGTCACCGGAGGCTCCGAAGATGACGATCGCGAACGGGTCGCGGGCGCGGAGCGGCTCGGACGCCGTGTCCGTCGTCGCGGCGCGACTCACGTGGACGCCAGCTTTCACCCGCGTCGGAAGAGCCATCACCCCCTCCTCTGCCTGTATCGTCTAGCGGCGCGTGCGGCGCCGTCCGGCGGCCGTCCGTCCGCGCGACGACCGCCGTGCCTTCTTCACGGTTGCGGCGGCGCGGGCTCGGCCGGTCGTGCGTTTGCGGCCGGCGGTGGCGCGGACGCGGGTCTTCGACGCACGCGCGCGCGGCCGTGTCTTGCCGGCACGGCGGGTCGTCGTCTTGCGCTTCGCGGTCGTTTTGCGCTTCGCGGTCGTTTTGCGCTTCGCGGTCGTTTTGCGCTTCGTCGTCGTCTTGCGCTTCACGCTGCGAGCCGACACCTTCCGCGCCCGGGCCGTCTTTCCGGATCTCTTCGCCGACGCCTTCGCCTTCGCGGCGGCCTTCGGCTTGACCGCCGCCGTGCGCGCGCCGCCGGCTCCGTTGCCGCTCACCGCCGCGCGCGCCGCCGCGGTGACGGTCGCGATCAGCGTGTCGTACGACTTCGCGAAGGAGGCGACGCCGTCGACCTCGAGCTTCCTCGTCACGTCGTCCATGTCGATGCGGGCGTCGGCGAGCCGCTGCATGAGGGCTGAGGCGCCGTCGAGGTCGCGGTCGATCCGCACCTCGGGCCGGCCGTGATGCTTGTAGGCGACGAGCGTCGCCGGCGGCATCGTGTCGACGGTGTCGGGCGCGATCAGCGCCTCGACGTAGTAGACGTCGGGGTAGGCGGGGTTTTTGGTGGAAGTGCTCGCCCAGAGCGGCCGCTGCAAGCGCCCGCCGTGGCCCGCGAGATCGACGTAGCGCGACGTGGAGAACGTCTTGCGGAAGCGTACGTAGGCGAGCTTGGCGTTGGCGATCGCGCTCCGTCCTTTCAGTTGCTTCAATTGTTCGGCCTGGTCGGGCGCCGCCGTGGCGAGCATCGCGTCGAGCCGCTTGTCGACCTCGGTGTCGACGCGGCTCACGAAGAAGCTCGCCACCGACGAGATGCGATCGATCGGTTTCCCCGCGGCGCGCCGGCGCGCGAGCCCGGCGAGGTAGGCGTTCATCACCGCATCGTAACGGTCGAGACCGAAGATCAAGGTCACGTTGATGTTGAGACCGTCGGCGATGCACTCCTCGATCGCGGGCACCCCCGCGGCGGTCGCCGGGATCTTGACCATCAGATTCGGCTTGTGGACGGCGCTCCACAGACGGTGCGCTTCGTCGATCGTGCGCGCGGTGTCGTTGGCGTAGCGCGGCGCCACCTCGATGCTGACGAACCCGTCGGCAGCCGCGGTGCGCTGGTAGACGGGCGCGAAGACGTCGGCGGCGTCGCGGATGTCTTTGATCGCGAGCGCGTCGAAGATCTCGTCGGGGCTCTTGCCCTGGTGGGCGAGCGACCGGATCTGCGCGTCGTAGTCGTCGCCGCCGGCGATCGCCTGCTCGAAGATCGTCGGATTGGAGGTGAGGCCGGTGATGTCGCCGTCGTCGACCATCCGCTTCAGCGCGCCCGTGGTGAGAAGATTGCGCCGGATGTTGTCGTGCCACGGCGATTGCCCCAATCGTTGCAGCTCGATGAGCGGATTCGTCATCTTCCTGGTCTCCTCCGGGCGCATGATGGTACGAGCACGCCCGGGTTACAAGATCGACGCCGGCAGCGATCTTGCGGGCGGGGCGGGATCGGGTTACAGCGGCCGGACGGTGGCGCGCGAGGGTAGATCGGGGTGAGGCTTCGCACGGGGTTTGTCGGCGCGCTGCTCGCGGCCGCGGTCGCGTTTGCACAGGTGAAATCGACGGGGGCGACCCTCGTGCGCGCCGTCGAGTTCGCGGAGCAGTGCGCGACGGCGGAGACGATCGTCGTCGGCACCGTGCGCGCGGTCGAGAGCCGACGCATGGCGACGGCGCCGTCGTTGTTCGAGACGCGCGTCACCCTCGCGGTCGACGAGGTCGTCGCCGGCGCGGCGCCGGGCGAGCTCACGCTCCGCCTCGCGGGCGGGGAGGTGGGCGCGATCCGGCAGTCGATCGACGGCATGCCGGAATTCGCCGCCGGCGAGCGCTACGTCGTGTTCCTCGAGCGCGAGCAGGATCCGCCGCTCGTGAGCCCGATCGTCGGCTTCAATCAGGGCCTCTATCGCGTCGCGCGCCTGGACGGCGCGGACGTCGTCCGCGATCGCGCCGGGGGCGCGTTGCGGCCGAGCGCCGCCGCCGCGCTCGCGTCCCGTGCGGCGTCGCCGACGGGGCGAACGCGCGCCGCTCCGGCCTCGCTCGCGGAGTTCCTCGCCGCCGTCAGAGCGGCACGCCCACGCCCATGAACCGGCGCCGCCGCGCCGACGTCGCGCTCACCGCCGTGCTGCTCGCGACGATCGTCGGCTTGCGCCCGAGGTCGGTGGCGGCGCAGTGCGCGGCGCCGCCGGGGGATGCGTTCGCGTTCCTCTCGCTCGGCGGTCAGCGCTGTCCGGCGACGCCGCTCGTGCGCTGGGCGGTTCCGGAGGTGACGTTCGACTGCGGCTTCTTCGCCGACGGCGTGCACGAGGTCGCCTGCGGTGAAACGACCCCGGCCGCGTGCGTGCAGCATTGCCGGGAGGCCGCCGCCACCTGGAACGCCGATCTCAGCGGACGTTTTCACTTCGTCGAGGCCGACAGCGCGCATCCGATCGCGTTTTGCGACTCGACCGACGGGCGGGTCTCGATCGGCGGCAGCGAGCTCTTTTGCGGCAGCCAGGCCTTCGGCTCGAACATCATCGCGGTGACGCTGCGAGTGACGGTGACCAACGGTCCACAGCGCGGTGAGCAGCAGGACGCCGACGTCGTCCTCAATCCGCGCTTCAACGGTCTTTTTACGCCGGCCTTCTTCCGCGCCGTGATCGAGCACGAGCTCGGGCACGTCATGGGCCTCGATCATCCCGATCAGTGCGGGCACGACGCCAACGTCCTCATGCGCTCGGTGTTCGAGTTCTCCGACGGCGACCCCTGCTTCGTCGGCGCCCCCACCGCCGACGACGTGACGGGCGCGACGACGATCTATCCGCTGCTCGCCCCGGGGCCGACGCCGACGCCGGCGTTCCTCTGCGGCGACAGCGACGGCAACGGCGCTGTCACGCTCAGCGACGTCGTCAACGTCCTGCAGGCCGCCGTCGACCTGCCGAGCGGCTGCGATACCGTGCCGGCCCGCTGCGACGTCGACGGCGAGAGCGGCATCGACGTGATCGATGCCGCGAACGTCGAACGCGGCGCGTTCGGGCTCCCGTTCACCGACGCCTGCGCCCTCTGATCGCCGCCGGAAGCGCTCGCGGCCGGGTGGATCGCGGCCGGGCGGATCGCGTCAGTGGACGTCGAGCCGCGAGGCGTCGCCCGCGACGACCACGCCGCTCGCGTCGATCACGCCGACCTTCTTGTTGCCGATGCGCAGGTCGGCGGCGCTCAGCGCGCCGCCGGTTTCGTCGAAGCTGCACGTCAGCGTCGTCGGCAGTGCGAGCGTCGGCTTCCGCAGCGGGTCGGCGGGAAGCATCGCGACCCGCAAGGTGCCGGCGTCGTCGTCGTTGACCGCGAGCGTGTCGGTGGAGCCGAGGTGGCATTGCGTCTGTGCGCCGCTGCCGGTGAAGGTGCCGCGCCCGGCCTCGTAGCCGACGCTGAAGCTCGCGGCCGCGACGTCGATCGAGGAAGCGAGCGTGAGCACGAGGTTCATGGTGGGGACGGGCGTCGCGGTCGCGAGCGGCGTCGGCGTGAGGGTGGGGACGGGTATCGGCCCGCCGGGGTCGCCGTGACCGCCGCCTCCGCCGCCGCAGCTCGCGATCACGAGCAGCGCCGATGCCGTCCAGATGCCGAAAGCTCGCATCGTACGCTCCTCCTACTCCGGATCGACGCGGAAGACGACGCCGCTCCCGCCGTCGACGACGTAGAGCTCGCCGGCGGCGTCCTCGCCGAACGAGGTGATGCCGCGGAGCGCGTGCGTGGGATCGAGATCGTCGGTGAGCTCGAGCGTGCTGGTGACGAGCGCCCCGTCGCGCACGAACGACCAGATGCGGTGGGAACAGAAGTCGCCGTAGAAATAGCGGCCGACGATGCCGGGAATCGCGCGACCGCGATAGACGTAGCCGCCGATCACCGAGCAGCCGTCCTGGTGTCCGTACTCGACGACCGGCAGGGTGATGCCGGTCAAGTTGCAGCCGGTCGCCGGATTGAAGCAGTGCAGGCCTTCGGTGATCCGCCAGCCGTAGTTC
Source organism: Binatia bacterium (assembly GCA_041476145.1). Taxonomy (GTDB): domain Bacteria; phylum Desulfobacterota; class Binatia; order UTPRO1; family UTPRO1; genus DP-19. The sequence continues at coordinate 1,487 of JBGOSW010000056.1, read as the reverse complement.
CGCCCGCCGCCGCCGCGCAGCTCGAGGTCGATCTCCTCGAAGCGATCCTGGCCGACGTCGCCGATGTAGAGGTCACCGGTGCCGCGATCGAAGCTGAAGCGGAAGGGGTTGCGGAGCCCGAAGTCCCAGATGTCGGGATCGCCGCCGGCGAGATTGCCCGCGGGCGGCGTCGGGTAGGCGTCGACGTCGATGCGCAGGATCTTGCCGAGCTTGGTGTCGAGACTCTGCCCGTTGTTCTGCGGATCGCCGCCGCTGCCGCCGTCGCCGAGGCCGATGTAGAGGAGACCGTCGGACCCGAAGGCCACCATGCCGCCGTTGTGGTTCGGGAACGGCTGGGTGACGGTGAAGAAGACGCGCGCCGCGTCCGGCGCGGCGACGTCGGGATCGGTCGCCGAGCGCCGGTACTCGGCGATCACGGTGTCGCCGGCGGGGTTGGTGTAGTTCACGAAGAAGCGGCCGTTGGTCACGTACTGTGGGTGGAAAGCGAGGCCGAGGAGCCCGCGCTCGCCGCCCGCCGAGATCGCGTCGGAGATATCGAGGAAGGGGGTTGCCGTAAGCGCGCCGTTCTTCAGGAGGCGAATGCGGCCGGGCTGCTCGACGACGTAGAGTCGCGTGTCGTCGCCGTCGGCGGCGCCGAAGAAGAGCGGTTGGTCGAGGTCGCGGACGACCGCGGTGAGCTGCAGGTGGGGCAGGCAGTCGCGTGTCGGCGAGAGGCCGACGGCGCGCCGCAGGACGTCGGCGGCGTCGTCGCGATCGATGCCGTTCATCCCGTCGAGGTCGCAGGCCGCGGGCGCGAGGGCGCAGCTGCTGGGGAGGCCGACGGCGGCCCGCTGCACGTTCGCGGCGTCGACGACGTCGATGCCGTCGCCGTCGGGATCGGCGCACGACGCGGCCGACGCCGTACGCGCCGTGAGCGTGAGGCAGGCGAGCGTCAGGGCGAGCAGAATACGGGACATGGTCGTCAGCGCGGCGCGCCGCCGCAGCCTTCAGATCTATGTCAGCGCGCCCGCCTCGCCAAGAGAGGAACGTTTTTTGGGTAGTGGGTCAGTTTGAAGGCAGCAACAAGAAGGGGAAGCGTTGGGCTCAGCCAGTCTCCTGCTCCGCGCCGGGCGCGTGCTTCCGCTGCTCATCGGGGCACCGCCGATCGCCGACGTAGCGCAGCAGCGGCGGCCCGCCCGCGCGGACGCCGAGCTGCCACTGGACGGCGCGCGGCGCCGTTCCCGACGCGCGGACGGTGCCGGCGTGAATCCCGTGCAGGTGATGCGCCGCGCAGACCGCGATGCGATTCTCGCGCGCGTTGCCGCCGCCGCGCGATCGAAACTGGAGGTGATGGTCGTGCAAGTTCCGCCGCGAGCTGCAGCCCGGCACGGCGCAGCGCCAGCCGTCACGGTCGAAGATCGGATCGCGGTGTCGCGGCGTCGCCTCCCAGTAGGTGATCACGTGCTGCAGCACGCGCGCGAGCGCCAACCAGCGTGGGGCCCCCGGCT
>JBGOSW010000055.1:0-24461 GCA_041476145.1 Binatia bacterium | reverse complement strand
CTCGGGGCTCGGCACCACGACGCCGCCCTCGCCCTGGATGGGCTCGAGCATGAGCGCCGCCGTGGTGTCGGTGAGCGCGCCGTCGAGTGCCGCGACGTCGTCGTAAGGCACGTAGCGGAACCCCGCCGGCAGCGGCTGGTAACCGACGCGCACCTTCTCCTGACCGGTCGCCGTGAGGGTCGCGAGCGTGCGACCGTGGAAGGAGCCGAGCGCCGACACGATCTCCGTCCGGCGGCCGCCTAGGCTGTGGCCCCAGCGCCGCGCCAGCTTGATCGCCGCCTCGTTGGCCTCGGCGCCGCTGTTGCAGAAGAAAACCCGATCGGCGAACGAGTGCGCGCACAGGAGCTCGGCGAGCCGCGCCTGCGGCTCGCAGTAGTGGAGATTGGAGACGTGCAGCAGGCGATTCGCCTGGGCGACGATGGCGTCGACGACCGCGCGCGGCGCGTGGCCGAGGTTGGTCACGGCGAGGCAGGAGAAGAAGTCGAGGTATTCGCGACCGCCGGCATCCCACAGTCGTGCCCCCTCGCCGCGGACGAAGGCGACCGGCGCGCGGGCGTACGTCGGCATCAGATGACGGTCCGACGTGGCGATGATGTCGTCAGCGGTCATGGTCGGAAACCCGCGATACTGCTGCCCGCGGGGTGGCATTGTCAACGCGGACCGTCGGACCGGCGATGGCGGAATCCGGCCGCTGGCGGCCCGCCGTCGGCCCTACAGCTAGTGCTTCTTGAAGGCCCCCGCCCACCACATCAGAATGGCCACTACCACCACGACGCCGCCGAAGATGATGTAGAACCAACTGGGATCAACCATCTGATTCCTCCATACGTGATCCGCGACGCCGAGCGCCATCGCGGGCAAAGAAGATAGCTCGATCAGCGAAGAACGTCGATCGGGAGGTCGCGCTCGACAACGGCGATCTCGCCGGGGCCGAGCCGAACGTGAACGAGCAGCGCGCCGCGCCGCTTCTTCACGTGCCATGGCGCCGGCGAGAGGGTGCCGTCTCGGCCGCACCGCCAGCTGCGTGCCACATCGCCGCCGTCGAGCCAGCCGTGCGTGCCGCTCTCGGTGGTGACGATGCGCTCGCGCCCGCGCAGCGTGCCCGGCTGGATGTATTCCGGGGTGAATGGGAAGAGGTGCGCGACGAGCTCCGTGTGCGTGCCGAATCCGGTACCGGCGATGAGCAGGCCCTCGTCGATCTTGGCGATGAGGGTCGCGCCGTCGCGGTCCGCGGCGCCGACGTAGCCGAGCGGCGTGGAGAGATGGGCGAACGCGCCCCAGACGTCGTTGTGCTGCGCCTCGACCATGTGGACGTCGGCGCGATCCTGAGACGCGCGCGTCGTCGGCGGGCCGTTCCCGAGAATGCTGCCGGCCGCCGCCGCGATCGCGAGCTTCCAGGGCGCGCTCAGCAGATTCACCAGGCCGACCTGCTCCCGCACCGCGCCGTCCTCCGCCAGGACGCAGCTCCGTCCGTCCCAGGGCGTCGCCGTCATCCGCGGCCCGGCGTAGTCGACGCCGTCGATCTCGTCCCAGTAGAGGCCGTCGGCGCCGAGGTCGCGGAGCGCGTTCGCGGTCGCTGCGAGGGCGCGGCCGAAGGTGTTCGCGGCGGTCGGTACCATGCTCCACGACGGCGAGAAGCGGCCGCCCCAATCCGTCCGCTCGGGCCGTCCGCTCGGGTCGCGCAGTAGGCTGTCGCCGAAGCGCGACGCGGTGTCGGGGAGGCTTTCGCGCTGGGCGTCGAAGTAGACGAGGACGCGCAGATCCGGGCGCGCCGCCTTCAGACGAGCGACGGCGTCGCGGATGCGCGGGCGCAGCGCCGCGAAGCGCGGGCCGGCGACGTCGCTGCCGAAGCCGAGATGCGGCGGGTGCGCGGCGTCGCGCGGGTCGATCCAGCCGCCGCTCATGCTGGCGACGCCGACACGCGCGCGCGCGAGCGCGTCGCGCAGGCGACTCGCGGGCATCGCGAGGACGTCGTCGGGCCTGAACCAGACGTAGGAGCCCGGGACGCTACGGTTCACGCCCCAGTCGGCGCGCACGACGTTGAGGAAGTCCCAGTAGCTGCGCGACGCGGTGGGGTAGACGCTCCATACGAGCGTGACCGTGTCGTGCGGCGCGAGGCAGAGCATGTCGGTGCGGAGCGCGATCGCGGACGCGTCGGCAGTCGACGGGCCGCCGCTCGCCACGTAGTCGACGTGGAGCTGCTGGCGAAAGATGTCGTCCTCGGCGACGAGGCCGAGGCCGCCCGCGCCGACCGGCGTGAAGACGGTCGGGTTCCACGGTGCGTAGGCGTCGGTGAGCTCCGGATCGGGACGGCCGGCGAGGTGAACCCAGGGCTCGGCGGTCGCGATGGCGTGGCGCACGCGCAGTCCGAGGACGGCGTCGCCGTCGTTGGTGATCGTGTCGCGTACCTCGACGTGCGTCGGGTGGCGGACGAGCGTGCGCTCCCAGCGGCGCGCGCCGCCGCCGACCGTCGTTCGCACCTCCACGTCCTCGCCGTCCCAGCGGACGTGGACGCGCGCCGGGTCCGCCTCGGCCTCGAAGCGCGGCAGCGCGGGGAGGCGCAGGCGCGGCGTTCGCCAGTCGGGAGGCGGGGCCGCCGCGAGCGCGCGGGCGTCGTCGTCGCGCTCGAGTCGCAGCTCGTCGATGACGAGCGGCGCCGGCTGCGGCGTGGCCGCGAGGCCGCTCGTGAACGTGACGATCGTCGGTGCGTCGGCGTGTAGCAGGTCGCCGATCGCGAGCGCGAAGGCGTCGTCGCCGGTCGCCGTCGGCGCAAACGCGACGCGCCAGCGGCCGGCGTCGAAGCGCGACGCGGCGCTGCGCGCGTCGCCGCGCATGTCGTCTTGATCGGTGCCGCCCGCGTCGCCGACGAGGCGCGACGTGCGGCGATCGGCCATCGGACCGACGACGCGGCCGCCGACGCGCAGGCCGAGGAGATACGTCGAGCCGGCGCGACGGGGAAAGTCGGCGCGAGCGTGGAACACCAGGCGCGCCGCGCCGGTGACGGCCGGCAGCCGCAGGCTCTGCGAGGCGCCGTTCGGCACCCGCAGCGTACCCGACGCCTGCCAGAGGACGAGCGTGGCGGCGACGGCGGCGATCATCGATCAGGCGCCGAGGCGCGCCGATCAGCCGCGGTTGCGGAGCCGGGTCGGACTGCGCCGCTTGGCGGTCGCGGTGCGCACGACCTCGGTACCGACGCCCTCGGCCGTGAAGATCTCGAGCAGGATCGCGTGGCGCACGCGACCGTCGATGATGTGCGTCTTGGCGACGCCGCCCTTCAGCGCGTCGAGGCAGCACTCGACCTTGGGGATCATGCCGTCGCGGATGACGCCGCTCGCGATCATCTCGAGCGCCTCGTCGCCGGAGAGCGTCGGGGCGAGCGTGCCGTCCTTGTCTTTGATGCCCTCGACGTCGGTGAGCAAGATCAACTTTTCGGCCTGCAGCGCCTGCGCGATCTTGCCGGCGACGAGGTCGGCGTTGATGTTGTAGGTCTCGCCATCGAGGCCGACGCCGATCGGCGCGATCACCGCGATGAAGTCCGCGGCGTCGAGCGACTGGATCACCTTCGGGTCGACGCCGACCACCTCGCCGACGAGGCCGATGTCGTGCTCCGGCGAGTTCTTCGGCGCGCCCGGCAGGTGCATCTTGCGGGCGACGATGAGCTCGCCGTCCTTCCCGGAGAGGCCGACGGCGCGTCCGCCGTGGCGGTTCACGAGCGCGACGATTTCCTTGTTGATGCTGCCGACCAGCACCATCTCGGCGATCTCCATCGTCGCCTGGTCGGTGACGCGCATGCCGCGGACGAAGCGCGAGCGGATGCCGAGCTTGTCGAGCATCTCGTCGATCTGCGGCCCGCCGCCGTGGACGATCACCGGGTTCATGCCGACGTACTTGAGCAGCACGACGTCCTGCGCGAACGACTCCTTCAGCTCGTCGTTCGACATCGCGTGTCCGCCGTACTTGATGACGATCGTCTTTCCGAAGAACCGCCGCAGATACGGCAACGCCTCGAGCAGCACGTCGGCTTTGTGAATCGGCTCTTTCATCTCGGTTCTTTCATCAGAGGATGTACCGCGACAGGTCTTCGTCGGTGAGGATGGCGTCGAGCTTGGCGCGGACGTCGGCGGCGTCGATCACGACCTCGCGCGCGCCGCGCTCCGGGGCGTCGAACGACAGGTCCTCGAGGAGTTTCTCGAGGACGGTGTGCAGCCGGCGCGCGCCGATGTTCTCGGTGCGCTCGTTGACGGCGGCGGCGATGCGCGCGACCTCGCCGACGGCGTCGTCGGTGAAGCGCAGGGTGACGTGCTCGGTGGCCATCAGCGCGACGTATTGCTTGAGCAGCGCATTTTTCGGTTCGGTGAGGATGCGGACGAAGTCGTCGCGGGTCAAGGCGTCGAGCTCGACCCGGATGGGAAAGCGCCCCTGAAACTCCGGGATCAGGTCGGAGGGCTTGGCGACGTGAAAGGCGCCCGAGGCGATGAAGAGGACGTGGTCGGTGCGTACCATGCCGTGCTTGGTGCTGACGGTCGAGCCCTCGACGATCGGCAACAGGTCGCGCTGCACGCCCTGGCGCGAGACGTCGGGGCCGATCGTGTTCTCGCGGCCGGCGATCTTGTCGATCTCGTCGAGGAAGACGATCCCCGACTGCTCGACGCGCCGAACGGCTTCTTTCGCGACCACTTCCATGTCGACGAGGCGGTTCGCCTCCTCGGCGGTCAGGATCTCGAGCGCCTCCGGAACCTTCACGTGCTTCTTCTTCGTCTTCTTGGGGAGGATGTTGGAGAAGAGCTCCTTCATGTTGAACTCCATCTCCTCCATGCCCTGCGGCGTGAACACCTCGACCATCGGCGAGACCGTCTTGGTGATCTCGAGCTCGACGAGCCGCTCGTCGAGTCGGCCGTCGCGCAGCATGCGGCGCAGCTTGTCGCGTGCCGAGCCGCCGCTCTCGGGCGCCGGTTCCGCCGCGGGTGTCGGCACGCTCGCCGGCGACGGCGGCAACAGGAGATCGAGGAGGCGCTCCTCGGCGACCTCGCGGGCGCGGCGCTCGACCTTGTCCTTCTCCTCCGCCTTGACCATTGCGATCGCGAGCTCGACGAGGTCGCGGATGATCGACTCGACGTCGCGGCCGACGTAGCCGACCTCGGTGAACTTCGACGCCTCCACCTTCAAGAACGGGGCGCCGGCGAGCTTGGCGAGTCGGCGCGAGATCTCTGTCTTTCCGACGCCGGTCGGGCCGATCATGATGATGTTCTTGGGCGCGATCTCGTCGCGCAGGTCTTCGGAAACGTGTTGCCGCCGCCAGCGGTTGCGGAGCGCGATCGCGACCGCGCGCTTGGCGGCGCGCTGTCCGACGATGTAGCGGTCGAGCTCGGAGACGATCTCGCGCGGGGTCATCGTGTGGGGAGGGGGCGGCTCGAGCGCCGTGCGGGCGTGCTCGGTCATAGCTCTTCGAAGCTCACCTGATCGTTGGTGTAGACGCAGATCGCGCTCGCGATGCGCATCGCCTCGGCGGCGATGGTGCGCGCGTCGAGGTCGGCGTGCGCCACCAGCGCCTTGGCGGCGGCGAGGGCGTAGGTGCCGCCCGACCCGATCGCGATCACGCCGTCGTCGGGCTCGACGACGTCGCCGGCGCCCGAGATGACCAACGTCGACTCGACGTCGGCGACGACGAGCAGCGCCTCCAGGCGGCGCAGCACCCGGTCGGTGCGCCAGTCCTTCGCGAGCGCGACGGCGGCGCGCCGCAGGCTGCCGTTCATCGCCTCGAGCTTCTGCTCGAACTTCTCGAAGAGCGTGAAGGCGTCGGCGGTCGCACCGGCGAAGCCGGCGATCACCTTGCCCTGGTAGAGACGACGGAGCTTGCGCGCGTTGTGCTTGAGGACGGTCTGGCCGAGCGTCACCTGGCCGTCGCCCGCCAGCACGACCCGGTCACGGTGGCGGACGGCGAGAATGGTCGTGCCGTGCATCGCGACGCTCATCGAGGGGACAGTAGCGTCGCGGGGGCCGCATGTAAACGTGACTTCTGCGCAGCGTCGTGCGACGGCATCGCGCCCGGCGCTCAGGCGCGCGGAAACGCCTTGTCGTACACCGCGGCGAGGCGGTCGAAGTCGACGTGGGTGTAGCGCTGGGTCGTCGAGAGGCTGGCGTGGCCGAGGAGCTCTTGAATGGCGCGCAGGTCGGCGCCGCCGTTCAGCAGGTGGGTCGCGAACGAGTGGCGGAAGGCGTGCGGACTCGCGTGCATGCGCGTGCCGGCGCCTGCCGTGTGGCGCGCGACGACGCGCGCGACGCTGCGCACGGTGAGACGGGTGCCGCGGGCGTTCAGGAAGACGGCGGCGGGGTCGCGCCGCGCGCTCGCCGGCCAGCGCCGCCGGTAGTCCTCGAGCGCCGCGAGTGCGGTCGCGCCGACCGGTACGATCCGCTGCTTGCGCCCCTTACCGAGCACGCGCACGACCTCGGCGCGACGATCGACGTCGCGCCATTCGAGCGCGGTGAGCTCGCTGACGCGCAGCCCGCTCGAGTAGAGGAGCTCGAGGATGGCGCGGTCACGGCACGCGGTGGGGGAGAGGCCGCCGACGCCGTCGAGGACGCGGAACATCTCGTCGACGGAGAGGTGCGGCGGGAGGTAGCGCTCGCGCTTCGGGCCGATGAGCTGCGCCGCCGGGTCGTCGCGCCGCGCGCCGGTGCGGGCGCAGTAGCGGAAGAAATGTTTGAGCGCGGCGAGCTTGCGACCGATCGAGCTCTTGCGCTGCGTGCCCGCGAGCGACGCCAGAAAGGCGCGGACGCCATGGACGTCGGCACGCGCCAGGCCCGAGCCCGTGCCGTCGAGGAACGCGGCGAGCTGACGCACGTCCGCCTCGTAGGCCTTGATCGTGTGCGGGGAGGCATTCGCCTCGTCGCGGAGGTAGGCGCCGAACGCCTCCACCACGCGCTCCGTCTGCTCGCGCTTCCGCGCCTCCGCCATCGTCCGCACCCCGTCGCCACGCGGCGCCGCCGCTGTTCGCTTCGACGGGCGCATGGTATCAATCACGAACGTGACGCTGCAACGCGAGGACGCGGGCGCCGGCCCCGGTGCGATCGAGCGCGTGACGCTCGCGAGTCGGCGCGGCGTCCGTCTCGCGGGACTGCTCCACCTCCCCGCCGGCGCGACCGATCTGCGCGAGCGCCCGGCGGTCGTGCTCTGCCACGGAATGGAGTCGACGAAAGAGGGCACGAAACATCACGCGCTCGCCGGACGTCTCGGCGCCCTCGGGTACGCGTGCCTGCGGTTCGACTTTTCCTACGTCGGCGAGTCCGAGGGCGCCTTCGAGGATCTCACGATCAGCGGCGAGGTCGACGACCTCGCGGGCGCCTGCGCCGCTCTGCGCGGCCGCGGCGCGCGCGACCTCGTGCTCGTGGGATCGAGCCTCGGCGGTACCGTCGCGCTGCTCTACGCCGCCACCGATCCGGACGTCCGTGCGCTGGTGACGATCGCCGCGGTGTCGCGCCCGCTCGGCATCGTCGAGCGTCTCGGTCCCGCGGCCGTCGACGCGTGGCGCCGGACCGGATACCGCGAGGAGGCGACCGGTAGGTTGAAGTACGGCTTCCTCGACGATCTCGCGCACCACGACGTCCTCGCGGCGGCGCGCGCGCTCCGCGCCGCGACGCTCGTCACCCACGGCGACGCCGACGACGTCGTGCCCGTCGCCGATGCACACGCGCTCTACGCCGCGTTGCCCGCTCCGAAGACGCTCGCCGTCACTCCCGGCTGCGATCATCGCTACTCCGATCCGGTCCACCTCGAGGCGCTCCTCGCACGGACGGTGGCGTGGATCGCGACGCATCTGCCGGTCGCCGATCGGCGTTCGCGCGCCGCGCGCGGTCACTGATGCGCGTCGTCTGCCATGCTTGTGGGGCCGACGTCGGCGCGCGCGAGCGCATCGGACGGCGCGACACCTGCGCGCGATGCGGCGCCGAGCTGCACAGTTGCCAGCAATGTCGGTTCTACGACGCGCGGGCCTACAACGCCTGTCGCGAGCCGCAGGCGGAGCGCGTGCTCGACAAGGAACGCGGCAACTTCTGCGACTATTTTACGCCGCTCGATGCCGAGGCGGCGTCGGGAACCGCGCCGGCGGCCGCAGCGGAAACGTCGGTGGGAACGGGTACGGCGCCCACGGGCCCACGGAGCGTCGATGCGCGGGCGCAGCTCGATCACCTGTTCCGGCGGCGTTGAGCCGGCATGAGGATCGTTCTTGCGGCGTTCGCGACCGCGGCGGCGGTCGTGCTCGCGCTCCTCGCGCTCGCGGCGTTCAACCTGCACGTCTTCGTCGAGGCGCATCGCGAGGAGCTCGTCAGCCGTGGCGAGCGTGCGCTCGGGCGTACGGTGCAGATCGGCGCCGTCACGCCGTCGTGGTGGCCGGTCGGCATTCGCTTCGCGGACGTGGTGATCGGCGAGGATCCACGGTTCGGCACCGCCCCTTTCGTCGACGCCGCCGCCGTACGCGTCGCCGTCCGGATGGGCCCACTCGTGTTCGGCCGTCTCGAGGTATCGGCGATCGTTCTCGACCGGCCGCGCATCGCGATGGTGCGCGACGCCGCCGGCCGCTGGAACGTCGCCAGCCTCGGCGTCCGCCAGTCCGAGCGGTCGCCGGCGAGCGCGGAGCGTCACGTGCGGGGGCGCGCGATCCACCTGCCGCTCGTCTGGCTCGGCCTCGCCGCGACCGACATCCGCGACGGCCACATCGAGCTCGAGGACCGGAGCGGACCGGCGGCGCGCCGTCTGACCGCCACGAGCGTCCGGTTGCGCTCCTCCGAGCTGCGGCTCGGCGGTGACGCGCGGCTGCGCCTCGACGCCGCGATCTTTCCCGGGAGCGTTCGTCCCGACGCGCATCTCGATCTCCAGATCGCGCGCCTCGGTCTGCAAGACGGCGCCGCCACGCCGTTCACCCTGCACCTCGAGCTCGACGACGCCGACCTCGGGACGTTGGCGACGATCGCCGGCCGTCGCGAACGCTGGGCCGGAGGGGTGACGCAGATCGTCGCCGACGCGGCGGGCGTGCTCGACCGCTTCGGCGTCGACCTCAGCGCGCGTGCCGACGGGGAATGGCGACTCGGCCCACACTTCGTGGTGCCGCGCGTGGCGTCGCGGATGAACGTGCGCGCGGACGCGACGCGCGACGCGGTTCGTGTCGAGCGCGCGAGCGGCGCCTTCGGGACGCTCGAGTGGACGGCGGCGGGGACGATCGAGCTGCGGCCATGGCACGTCGAGCTGACGTTGCAAAGCGTTCCCGAGAGCGTGGCGCCGCTCGGCGGCGTCACGCCGCCGTGGCGACTCTCCGATCTCGCCGTCACGCTCCGCGGTGACGATACCCTCCACGCCGAATCGGTACGGGCGCGCCTCGACGACGTGCGCCTCGAGGGCACGGCCCGTCTCGCCGGCCTCGATCCACTCGTCGCCGACGGGCACCTGCGCGCGACGGGCTTCGGGGGTTCGCTCGACGCGACCTTCGACGTCGACAGTGCGACCAGCGCGCGCGTCCGCGTCGAGGCGACGGGACTCGACGTCGGTGGACTCGCGGCGCGGTACTCGCCGGAGCCCCCCGCCGTCACCGGACGCGCCGATCTCTCCGCGGTCGCGGCGGTGCCGTGGGGCGCGTCGCAGCCGCTACGATCCCTCTCGGGTGCGGGAACGGCGCGTCTCGTGGACGGTCGCGTGGCCGCCGTGAACGTCGTCGAGCGCATCCTGCGGCGCATGCCCGCCGTCCGGCTGCTGCCGCGCGTCGTGTCGACGACGACGCGAGCGCGTTTTCCCGACGTGTTCGCGGCGCCGGGGACGGGGCTCCGGGCGGCGACGGTTCCGTTCACGGTCGCCGACGGCGTCGTCACCAGTCCCCGGCTGCAGGTGCGCGCGGATTCGTACACCATGGAAGGCGAGGCGACCCTGGACCTCGCGCGCGAGCTGCGGGTGCGCGGCGACCTCATCCTCTCGCCGGAGCTCTCGACGGCGCTCCGGGGCGAGATTCCGGCGTTGCGCTATCTCGCGCGCGCCGACGGCCAGCTGGTGTTCCCCTTCCGCATCCGCGGCCCGCTCGACGACCCGATTCCGGAGCCCGACCTGAAGCGCCTCCGCCTCCACGGGATCGAGGCGCTCGCCGCGGGTGGCGCCGAGCATCCGGCGCGCCGCCTCGACCGCCGGCCGCCGCGCGCGGTGCCGGGCGAGGAGGGCGCGCCGGAAGCGCCGGCGGACGCGCCCGCCGTCGAGCGGCTCGATCGCATGCTGCGCCCATGAGCGCCACCGGTTGTCCGGACGTCGTCGAGCTCTACCTTCGGCTGCCGCCGGACGACATCGCCTACGTCAAGTTCATTTTCGAATCGTACGAAGGCATTGCGGTCGTGCGCACGATCGACCGTACGGCGGCGGTGATCGTGCTCCTGATCGCCGCCGACCTCGAGGGCGAGGCGCGGGCGATTCTCGAATCGTTGCGCGCCGAAGTGTCGTGGCAGGAGGTGCCGGGGAGTCGCGTGTGATTCAGCGTGCGGTCGGCGTCACGTCGCCATCGGCCGCGGCCGGCGCGGCGGTCGCGGGACGGCCGCGCGCGAAGAAGTACGCGACGCCGATGCTGATGATGTAGAGCAGCACGAGCGGCGTCGCCATCAAGAACTGCGAGGCGGCGTCGGGACCGGGGGTCAGCACGGCGGCGACGATGAAGATGACGACGATGGCGTAGCGGAACCACGAGATCAGCATGCGGTGGGTGACGAGGCCGATGCGCGCGAGGAAGAAGGTGACCACCGGCAGCTCGAACGTGACACCGAAAGCGAGCAGCATGCGCGACGCGAAGGACAGGTACTCGCTGATGCGGATCGTCGGCGCGACGCCGATCGTACGGTACTCCTCGAGGAAGAAGGCGTAGCCGACCGGAAAGACGACGACGTAGCAGAACCACGCGCCGCTCACGAAAAAGAACGTGCCGGCGAGGACGAAGGGTAGCGCCGTGCGCCGCTCGTTGCTGTAGAGCCCGGGCGCGACGAAGCCCCACGCCTGGTAGAAGAGTACCGGGCTGGAGGCGAAGACGGCGGCGATGAGGGTCACCTTGAGGCGCGTGAAGAACGCCTCGGTGACACCGGTGCCGATCAGCAGGAGGTGCTCGTCGCCGGCGCCGACGAGCGGTCGCGTGAGCAGGGCGAAGACCTGCTCAGAGAATCCGTAACAAACCGCGAACGCGACTGCGACCGCCGCGATCGCCTTGATCAGCCGCCAGCGCAACTCCTCGAGGTGCGCCGTGAGCGGCATCGTGGCGTCGCGCATTCACGAACGCGCTTGGCCGGGCTTCGGCACCGACTGCGGGCTCTCCGACGCCGGCACCGCGCCCGCGGGTGGCGCACCGGTGCTCGCGGGCGCCGACTCCACCGCGACAGGCGCCGCGTCCGTCACGGCGGCCGCCGTCAGCGCGGCGCTCTGCGCCGCAGCCTTGCGCGCCGACTCGCGGCGCTCCGCCTCGACCGCGCGCGCCTCGGCCTCGATCGCGCGCTGCGCCTTCTGTAGCTCCTCGTTGATGTCGCTGGTGGCGCGGCGGAACTCGGCGAGTCCCTTGCCGAGGGCGCGTGCGATCTCCGGAAGGCGCTTCGGCCCGAGGACGATGAGCGCCACCACCAAGATCACCATCAACTCGGGCATGCCGATGCCGAACATTGGACCCCCACGTTTCCGGCGGCGTTGCACCGCAGCGGAACCAGCGCGACGGTACGTAATCGAGGGTAGGGAGTCAATTCATGTAATGGGTTATAGTGACCCGATGCGCACCGCGCTCGTGATCGATCGCCGCTACGAGGCGCACGATCCCGGCCCCGGCCATCCGGAGAGTCCGGCGCGCATCCACGCCATCCTCGACGTGCTCTCCCAATATCGCCGGCCGGGTCTGCTCACGCTGGCGCCGCGCGCAGCGACGCCGGAAGAGCTGGCGCTCAATCATGTGCCGGCGCACATCGCACGTGTCGCTGCGACCGCCGGACGTCCGTTCTACGCCTTCGACGCCGACACGCCGACCTCGTCGCATTCCTTCGAAACGGCGTGTCTCGCCGCCGGCGGTTACCTCGCGCTCTTGGAGGCGATCGTGGCGGGGGAGGCGGAGAACGGGTTCGCGTTCGTACGGCCGCCGGGGCACCACGCCGAAGCCGACCGCGCGATGGGGTTCTGCCTCTTCAACAACGTCGCGATCGGCGCGCGCTACCTCCAACGCCGCTTCGGTATCCGGCGCATCCTCGTCGTCGATTGGGACGTGCATCACGGGAACGGGACGCAGAACAGTTTCTATGCCGATCCCGACGTGCTCTACGTGTCGACGCACCAGTACCCTTTCTACCCGGGGACGGGTGCCGCGGCGGAGGTCGGCAGCGGCGCCGCCGCCGGCCGGACGCTGAACGTACCGCTGCCCGCCGGCTGTGGCGACGACGAGTACGTGGCGGCGTTCGCGGACGTCGTCGTGCCGATCGCGGCGCAGTTCCGTCCGGAGTTCATCCTCGTCTCCGCCGGATTCGACGCCCACCGCCGCGATCCGCTGGCGGCGATGACGGTTACCGACGAGGGCTTCCGTGCGATGACGCGTTTTCTCGTCCGCCTCGCGGAGACGCACGCCGGCGCTCGCCTGGCGGCGATTCTCGAGGGTGGCTACGATCTGCGCGCGCTGCAGACGGCCGTGCCGGCGGTGCTCGACGAGCTCGGTGGTGCGCACGTCGGCAACGCACTGGCGACGCCGCAGCCACGCCCCGGCGTTCTCGACGCCACGCTCGCCGCCCAGCGCCCCTTCTGGAACCTCCCCCGATCGCGGGCGTAGTGGGTAGTGGGAGGGAGGAGCGCGAATTCACTTCGCGCTCCGACGCCCATCGCGAAGCGCAGCGAAGCGGGGGCGTTAATCAACGGAGCGGGGGCGTAATCAATTAATCAATCAACCGGCTCCTCCTCGATGTCGCCGCGGCGCGGGCGGTGCTCGTTCAGGCGGTACTCGCCGGCCTCGGCCTCGTCGCGCCGCGGCCGCCGCTCGTAGCGTTCGTTGCGGTGCTCGTCGCGCGGCGCGAGGTAATCCTCGGCACGCGGTGGCGGGCGGCGATCGATGCCGCGCTCGTCGATGTCGAAGCGGGGATGCGCGGCGTCGACGTCGGGCTGGACCGCGCGATCGTCGGGCACCACGCCGCGCGGCATGAACTCCTCCTCGCCGTCGAGATCGCCGTGCTCGCGGTTGCGCAGTTGATTGACGGCGCGCTCGAGGTCGTCATCGAAAAGCGGCTCCTCGCGGGCGCCGAGGCCGGGTTCGGTGCCTTGCTTGAAGCACTCCAGCATCGCCGAGGTGCCGTCGGGCGATGCGCGGCGACCGGTGCCGGACTCCATGCTGACGAAGGTGATGCCCTCGGGGACGGGGAAGTCGTGGATCGGCGAGTCGCCGAGCGCCGCTTGCATGTAGGCGAGGAAGATCGGTGCCGACACGTGCCCGCCCGTCTGGCCCTTCCCGAGGCTGCGCTCGCTGTCGTAGCCTACCCAGACACCGGTCGCGAGCTCGGGCGTGTAGCCGACGAACCAGGCGTCGTGGATGTCGTTGGTGGTGCCTGTCTTTCCCGCCGCCGGGCGTCCGAGCGCACGTACGCGCGTGCCGGTGCCGCGCTGGACGACGCTCTCGAGCATGCTGGTGATGAGATACGCGGTCTCGGGCGAGAGGACCGATTCCGAATGCGGCTTGAACTCCTCGAGCACGGTGCCGTGCGGGTCGGTGATCTTGGTGATGAAGATCGGGTCGACCCTCCGCCCCTGGTTGGCGAACACGGTGTAGGCGCGCGTCAGCTCGAGCAGACTCACCTCGGCCGAGCCGAGCGCGATCGAGAGGTTTTTCTGGAACGGGCGCGCGAAGCCGAAGCGGGGCAGGTAGCCGACGAGATAGTTGAGGCCGATGTTCTGCGCGACCTTCACCGTGACGACGTTCCGCGAAAAGGTGAGGGCGTCGCGCAACGTCGTCGGGCCGTTGAATTTCTCGTCGTAGTTCTGCGGCATCCACGTCTGGTTGCCGCCGGTGAAGACGATGGGCTCGTCGATGATCACCGACGCCGGGGTGTAGCCGCGGTCGAGCGCGGCGGCGTAGATGAAGGGTTTGAACGCCGAGCCCGGTTGGCGGAGCGCCTGCGTGGCGCGGTTGAACTGGCTGCGCTCGTAGTCGTAGCCGCCGACCATCGCCTTCACGTAGCCGGTCGCGAGGTCGATCGAGACCAGCGCGCCCTCGAGCTGCGGGTCGGCGTCGAGCGCGAACTGCAGCGCGTCGCCGGGCGCCGCGAGACGACGTACCGCGACCAGGTCGTTGGCGCCGAGGCCGGGCGGCAGGGGATGCTCCGGCGTGGCGACGAGACTGCCGCTGACGCGGTTCACCTGCACGCGGAAGGTGCCGCCGTCGCCGGGGCCGAGGATGAGTGCCCGCGTCGCGCGGCCGATCGCCGGTGCCGTCGCCTGCTTCGCTCCGCGCCGCGCGGCGAGGAAGCTCGCCGCCTCGCGCGCGTCGAGGTGCTTGATCGGATGGGCGCGTGTGCGGCCGTGGTCGAGCGCGTCGACACCGGCGCGCACCGCCATCTCCGCCGCCTTCTGGAGCGGCAGGTTGACGGTGGTGTAGACGTTCAGTCCCGCCTGGTACGGCGCGGTGCCGCCGTAGCGCTCTTCGAGGAGGCGGCGCACGTACTCGACGAAGTGCGCGGCGGCGAGGTAGGTGGGCGTCTGCGGCTCGTGGTGAACCAGGTGGACGGGGGCCTTCAGGGCGGCTTCGGCCTCCTCCCACGTGACGTACTTCTCACGCGCCATACGCTCGAGCACGTAGCGCTGGCGCATCTTGGCGTTCGTCCAGTGGCGCACCGGCGAGTAGCGGCTCGGCGCCTGCGGCAGCCCGGCGAGGAGCGCGGCTTCCGCGAGCGTGAGCTCGCCGACGTCCTTCCCGAAGTACTCCCGTGCCGCCGCGCCGACGCCGTAGGCGCCGTTCCCCAAATAGATGAGGTTCAAATAGAGGTAGAGGATCTCGTCCTTACTCAGTTGGCGCTCGAGACGGAGCGCGAGCAGGACCTCCTTCGCCTTGCGCTCGTAGCTCCTCTCCGGCGTGAGGAGGAGCGCCTTCACCACCTGCTGGGTGATCGTGCTGCCGCCCTGCACGACGCCGCCCGCGGTCAGGTTGGCGAGCATCGCTCGCGCGATGCCGAGGACGTCGACGCCGTTGTGCTGGTAGAAATTCGCGTCTTCGGCGGCGATGAACGCCTGCAGGACGACCGGCGGAATCTGCGCGATCGCGACCAGGTAACGCTTCTCGGTGTAGAACTCGCCGAGCAGGCTGCCGTCGTCGGCATAGACGCGCGTCGCGACCGGCAGCTGGTAGCGTAGCAGGCGGTCGACCGGGGGGAGGTTGGCGCTCACCTCGCGGTAGACGATCCAGCCGGTGACGCCGGCGGTGGCGATCATGACGACTGCCGCACCGACCGCGATCCACCGCCACACCCGCCTCGCCTTTTTCGCTTGCGCGCGCTTGGGCATCCGTCGTCCGCTCTCTGGTCATAACCAGCGGCCGGTGGACCGTCAACTCGCATCCTTGCGTGCGTCGCGCCGTCGCTCTGTGATGCACGCATGGGACACGTCTTGTGCGTCGACGACGATCGCGCGGCGCTCGCGACGCTCACGCGCGCGCTGCGAACGGTGGCGCCGGTGGTCGCGGCGGCGTCGGCCGCGGACGCGCGCGCTGCGCTCGGGCCGGAGATCGCCGCCGTCGTGAGCGACTATCGAATGCCCGGCACCTCCGGCACCGCCCTCCTCGCCGAGGTGCGCGAGCGCGACGCCACCATCGGACGCATCCTGCTCACCGCCTACGTCGACGCCGACGTCCTCATGGGCGCGATCAACGAGGGCCACGTCCACCGCTACCTCACGAAGCCCTGGGATCCGCGCGAGCTGCGTGCCGCGGTCGGGCAGGCGATCGCCGGTGTGTACGCGGAGCGTGAGCGACGACGCCTCGCCGGCGAAATGGCCGACGCCTATGCGCGCCTGCGTGCACTCGACGAGATGAAGACGCGCGTCGTCACGCTCGCGGCGCACGAGCTCCGCACGCCGCTGCACGTCCTCGCCGGGACGGTCGAGGCGCTGGCGGCTCACGTCTCCGCCGCCGCCGCGCGCCCGCTCCTCGACACCGCGCGCCGCAATCTGGCGTGGCTTGGAAGAGGCGTGCGCGCGATGACCGACCTCGCGCGGTTCGCACGTACGGCGCCGCCACGCGCCGTGCCGCTCTGCCTCGCGGCGCTCGCCCGCCGCGCGGTCGAGGAGGTGGCTCCGTTCTGCGCCGCACGCCGCCTCGAGCTCGCGACGACGATTCCCGAGCGTGCGCCGGCGCGCGGCGACGCCGCCGACGTGCACCACGCGCTCATGAACCTCTTGCTGAACGCCGTCCGCTTCACGCCGGACGGCGGTCGGATCGCGGTCGCGGTGCGTTCCGGCGTCGACGGCACGACGCGCCTCAGCGTCGCCGATAGCGGCATCGGTATCGCGCCGGCGGCGCGTGCCCGTATCGGCGAGCCCTTCTTCACCGCGGCGCCGCTGCACCATCACCACAGCGATCCGATCGCCTTCCGATCGGGAGGCGTCGGTCTCGGGGTCGCCGTCGCGCGCGCCATCGCCGAGGCGCACGGCGGCCGCCTCACGTTCGACAGCGAGGAGGGCAAGGGCACGACGTTCGTCCTCGAGATTCCGAGCGCGGGGACGTGATGCGCGAGACGTCGTCGGATTGACTCCTCGTCGTGGCGTCGAAACAATGCACCGTGCCCGACGTCCGCATCCGTTTTCTCGATCTCCCGGCGCAGTACGCCACCCTCGCCGACGAGGTACGCGCCGCGGTCGACGAGGTGTTCCGCACCCAGGCATTCGTCCTCGGGCCGACGGTCACACGCTTCGAACAGGCGCTGGCGCGCTACCTCGGGGCGGCGGCGGTGGTCGGGGTAGCGTCGGGTACGGACGCGCTCTACCTGGCGCTGCGCGCCGCCGACATCGGCCCCGGCGACGCCGTGCTGACGACGCCGTACAGCTTCGTCGCGACGGCGACCGCGATCGCGCGCACGGGCGCGCGTCCGTACTTCGTGGACATCGAGCCCGCCTCCTTCAACCTCGATCCCGCGGCTGTCCGTCGTTGGGTGACGGAGACCTGCCGGCGCGCGGGCGGAGAGCTGCGCGCGCCTGGTGGCGAGCGCGTACGGGCGATTCTGCCGACGCATCTCTTCGGACGGGTCTGCGACATGGACGCGTTCGCGGCGATCGCGCGCGAGGAGGGTCTCGATCTCGTCGAGGACGCCGCGCAGGCGATCGGCGCGCGCACGGCGAACGCGAGGGCCGCGGGTACGCTCGCCCGCTTCGGCTGTTTGTCCTTCTACCCGACGAAGAACCTCGGCGGCGCCGGTGACGGCGGCGCGGTCGTCTGCGCGCGCGAGGCGGACGCCGCGGTGGTGCGCACGATCGCTCGCCAAGGCGCCGATGGCGGCCCGTATCGTCACGTCGTTCTCGGCCTGGCGTCGCGTCTCGACGCACTGCAGGCGGCGGTGCTCACCGTCAAGCTGTCGCGTCTCGACGCGTGGAACGCGGCGCGGCGGCGCCACGCGGCGCGCTACGAAGAGCTCGTCGCCGCGACGTTCGGCACCGGCGGGCCGGTACGCACGCCCGGCCTGGTCGCCGCGCACGTGTATCATCAGTACGTCGTGCGCGTGCCCGATCGTGACCGTGTGCGTGCCGCGCTCGCCGCCGACGGCGTCGAGACCCAGGTCTACTACCCGATCCCGCTCCACCTGCAACCGTGCTTCGCCGACCTCGGTCAGACGCCGGGCGACCTGCCCGAGGCGGAGCGAGCGAGCCGCGAGGCGCTCGCGCTGCCGCTCTATCCCGAGCTGCCGGAGGAGGCGCCGGCGGCCGTCGTCGCCGCGCTCGCGCGCGCGCTCGACCGCCGATGAACGCGGCGACGGCGGCGGCATGACGGCGAGGCGCCCGCCGCGTGCGCTCACGATCGCCGGTTCGGACAGCAGCGCGGGCGCCGGCATCCAAGCCGACCTCAAGACCTTCGCGGCCCGCGGGGTGTACGGCACCAGCGTCATCACCGCGCTCACCGCCCAGAGCACGCGCGGCGTGCGCGCCGTGCTCGCGGTACCGCCGGCGTTCGTGCGCGCCCAGATCGACGCCGTCCTCGCCGACCTCGGCGCCGACGCCGTGAAGACGGGCATGCTCCTCGACGCGCGCACCGTGACCACCGTCGCCGCGGCGCTCGCGGCGCATCGCGCGCCGCTCGTCGTCGACCCGGTGATGACGGCGAAGGGCGGCGCCACGTTGCTCCGCCGCAGCGCGCTCCCGGCGCTGCGCGCCCGTCTCCTGCCGCTCGCGACGGTGGTGACGCCGAATCGCGCCGAGGCGGCCGCGCTCGTCGGCTTCCCGGTACGGGACCGCGACGACATGGAGCGCGCCGCGCGCACGCTTCTCGATCTCGGCGCGCGCGCCGTCGTCGTCACCGGCGGGGATCTGGAAGGCGACGCGTGCGATCTCCTGATGAGCCGCCGCGGTGTCGTGTGGTTGCGTGCGCGGCGCGTGCCGGGCGCGGCGGCGCACGGCACGGGCTGCACGTTCTCGGCGGCGATCGCCGCCGAGCTCGCCAAAGGCGTGAGCGTCGCGCGCGCCGTAGTGGTCGCCAAGCGCTACACGACCGCGTGTCTCCGGCGTGCTCGCCGCCTCGGCGGCGGACACCCGATGCTCGAGCATTTCGGGTCGCGGGTGGGCTGACGGAATGACGAACCGGCGTCGAGTCCCCGCCGCGTCGCGTCGTCGACGACCGCCTGCGCGTCACGTCATGCGCATGTACACGCCCATTTTCACGTTGTTCCCGAGCGCGAACCTGGGCTATGCTCGCCCGGGTCGATCCGGTCGTACCACCACTGGGGTGGGCGCCACTACCCCTGCCGCGCCGCGCCCTCACGGCGGCCCTCTCTCCGACCGGACGCGTGAATGTCACGACTCGAGATCAGTCCCGACGTGGAACGCATGAGCGACAGAAAGATGGTGGTCGGCGAGTCCGGCGTGCGCAAGGCACGGCCCCGGAAAAGCCACGGCCTCGCCGTCCTCGAGGACATCGGCGCGCTCATCGGCCACTCGCACGACCTCCAGGAGACGCTCGAGAACATCGTCAAGATCGTCGCCGAGCGCATGGGGACCGAGGTGTGCTCGCTCTACTTGTTCGATTCCAAGGAAGAGCGCCTCACGCTCTGGGCGACCACCGGCCTCGAGCGCGCCGCCGTCGGCAAGGTGACGATGGGCGTGGATGAAGGCCTCACCGGCATGGTCATCGAGAAGAACGAGCCGGTGATGGTCGTCGATGCGCTCGCGCATCCTCGTTACAAGTACTTTCCGGAGACGGGCGAGGAGCGCTACCACTCGTTCCTCGGTGTGCCGATCGCCGACAAGCGCTCCGCGCTCGGCGTGTTGGTCGTACAGACGCTCCGCCGCCGCCGGTTCTCGCCGCACGAGCTCCGCCTGTTGCGCGCGATCGCCGCGCAGGTGCGCGGCATCATCGTCCAGGCGCGCCTCGTCGAGAGCCTGGAGAGCAAGGAGAAGGAGCGGCAGGAGTACCGTAAGCGGATGGTCGACGCGATCCGTCGCCTGCACGCCTACGAGAAGACCGGTGATGGAGGCACGACGAGGGCGAAGCGGCGACCCGGTCAGTTCCGCCTGTCCGGTGTCGGCGCATCGCCCGGCTTCGGCAGGGGGCATGCGCACCTCCAACGTTCCGAAGTGAGCCTCGACGACGTCGACGAGCGGCGCAGCGACGATCCCGCCGCGGAGCTCCAGCGGCTCGCCGATGCCATCGAGCGCTCGGTCGCGGAGATGGTCCGCATCAAGGAGAAGATGCACGCGCTCGCGCCCGAGGTGGACGGCGCGCTCTTCGATGCGCAGCGCATGATGCTCGAGGACGCGACCTTCATCGGCAAGATCGAGAACCGCATTCGTGATGGTGTCGCCGCCGAGAGCGCGCTCAAGTCCGTCGTTGCCGAGTACGTCGAGGCCTTCCTCTCGATGACCGACGGGTATCTCCGCGAGCGCGCCACCGACGTGCGCGACATCGGTCAGCATCTGCTGCGCAACCTCCTCGGCCGCGAGGAACGCGACGCGGGCTTCGACCGCGACGTCGTCCTCGTGGCGCACGAGCTCACGCTCGCGGATCTCTCGATGATGGAGCACGAGCACCTGAAGGGGATCGTGCTCGCGAGCGGTGGCGTCACTTCGCACGCCTCGATCCTCGCGAAGTCGTTCGAGATCCCGACGGTCGTCGGCGTCGGCCACGTCGCCGAGGTGCTGCACGAAGGCGACAACGTCGTCGTCGACGGCAACTCCGGCGTCGTCTACGTCAACCCGAGCGTCGACGTGATGCGCGAATACACCCGGCTCGCCAAGGAGTACCGCGCCTTCAACCTCGAGCTCGAGGGCATCCGTGAGGCTCCGGCCGTCACCACCGATGGCCACCGCGTGAATCTGTACGCGAACGTCGGTCTCTTCGGCGACCTCCACTTCGCGGATCTCCACGGCGCCGAGGGCGTCGGCCTCTACCGCACCGAGTTTCCCTTCCTCTCCTACAAGGATTTCCCGAACGAGGAAGAACAGCTCGCACTGTACCGCAAGGTGATCGAGCGCATGGCCGGCCGGCCGGTCACGATCCGCACCCTCGATCTCGGTGCCGACAAGTATCCCAGCTACCTCACCATCGGACGCGAGGAGAACCCGTTCCTCGGATGGCGGTCGATTCGCATCTCGCTCGAGCTACCGGAGATCTTCAAGGCGCAGTTGCGGGCGATCCTGCGCGCCGGTGCGAGCGGGCAGGTGCGCATCCTCTTCCCGATGATCTCGAGCCTCGAAGAACTGCGGCGCGTGAAGGAGTTGCTCGAGGAGGCGCGTCAGGAGCTCGATGAGAGCGGGCAGCCGTTCGACCGCGCGATGCCGGTCGGGATCATGATCGAGGTGCCGGCGGCGGTGTGGATCGCGCCGCGTCTCATCGAAGAAGTCGACTTCTTCAGCATCGGTACCAACGACCTCATTCAGTACCTGCTCGCGGTCGACCGCAACAACTCCAAGGTCGCGCCGCTCTACGAGCCGCTACATCCGGCCGTGCTGGCGGCGGTCGCCGACATCGCGCAGGCGGCGAAAGACGCCGGCAAGATGGTCGGCATGTGCGGCGAAATGGCGTCCGATCCACTTTGCACTCTGCCGCTCATCGGGATGGGGCTCGACGACCTCAGCATGGGACCGTTCTTCATCCCGGTGATCAAGCGCTTCATCCGCTCGGTGCCGTTCAGCCTCGCCGAGGAGGTCGCGCGCGACATTCGCGAGCTCGCGACGGCGAAGGACGTGAAGGGTTACCTCTTCGAGCGGCTGAAGGAGCTCGGCGTCATCGCGCTCATGGACATGTATCATTGACGCGGTAGGGGGCCGTTGCTAGAAGCCCGCCCGGGCCGCGAAGGGCGCTGATGCTCGCCGCTGCCATCGCAGTCGCGCCGTCGCAGTTTGGTGCGATTCGTGCCGTTCCTCTACAATCGACGTTGTGCGGTACGGGCGAAAGGAGACGCCATGTGGTTGAGAGAGGAAGACGAGGACTTCGACGACGACGACATTGACGATGACGATGACGATGACGATGACGACGACGATGACGACGAGGATGACGATGACGAGGAGTGGAACGCCGACAAGTGACGGCGTGACGTTGTGACGGCGTCGACACGTCGATAGAATCGACGTTGCGCATGTCGATCACGGCGCACATCCGCGCATCCGGGCCCTCCACCTCGCCGTTCGACGGCATCGAGGTTCGCGATCGCGATCTAGTCCTGCGCACCCTCGAGAGCAGCGACGCCGCGGTGCTTTTCGGGCTGATCGACGCCGACCGCGAGCGTCTCGGGCGGTGGCTCCCGTGGGTCGAGGAGACGCGCACCGAGGTCGACACGGTGCGCTTCATCGCCGACGCCGCCGACGAGCGGCGACGTCGCCGGAGTCTGGTCCTCGGCATCGTCGTCGACGGAACGCTCGGCGGCACGCTCGGGCTGCACTACCTCGATTGGTTCGATCGCTCGGCCGAGATCGGTTACTGGATCGCATCGCGGTGGGAGGGTCGTGGGTACGTGACGCGGGCCGCCCGCTACATGGTCGAGGTGGCATTCGGTTCCGTGGGACTGCACCGTCTGGTGATCCGCTGCGCGCTCGACAACGCGCGCAGCCGCAGCGTTGCCGAGCGGCTCGGGTTTCGACCCGAGGGGCTTCTGCGCGAGGCGCAATGGGTCGGTGGTCGGTTCCTGGATCAGCATCTGTTCGCTCTGCTCCGGCACGAATTCGAGCCGTAACGTCGCTTCGGCGCGGTGCGGCAGGCTCCCGCCCCGTCGCGTTTCGCTCTTGCACCAAAGATTCGATTCGGGCTAATCCGACACATGCCGGTTCCGAGTAGCATGCCTATGCGATTCCTCCCCCTCGCGAGCGTCCTGATGACGCTCCTCCTCGTTCGACCGGCTGCGGCCACCGTCACGATCACGAACTGCGCGTCGGACCCTCATTGCGTCGCGCAGGGAAAAAAGACCGTGATTCTGGCGCCGGACGACACCGTCGTCGTGGCCGGCCCGCTCGTGCCGCTTTCCCGCACCGACACGCTACAGATCTTCGCCAAGGCGATCGCGATCAACGGCGCGAGTGGTGGGCAGATCAGCGTCGCCGGCAAGGGACGGTCGATCGTCCTCGACGCCGCGAGCGTGCTCGTGACCGGCTCGCTACACAGCGCCAACAACAACGGCAGGATCCTCGTGCGCGGCACGGACATGGTGCAATTCCAGGGACCCCTCGATGTCGATTCCGGCGGCGACGTGCGTCTCGTCTGCACCGGCATCGGGTGCACGCTCAACATCGTCGGCGTCCATTTTCAAGCCAACTACATCAACCTCGACGCGCTCGGCGACATCGTCTGGGACTTGAACAACCTCGAGATGCACGGCCCTCGGGACCTCGTCAGGATCACCTCGGAGGGCGGCTCGATCCGCAAGTCGGGCGCGATCATGGTCGCGCTCGCGCGCGGCCGGCTCGCCGCCCGGGTCGAAGGCGACAAGGTCGACGCGGTCTCGGAGGCGGTCGGGTTCTGCGAGACGTGTCAGCCGACGCCGACCCCGAGCCCGACCGTCGCCGGAAAGACCGCGACGCCGCCGTTGCAGACGGCCTCGCTGCCACTCGGTACGCCGACCGGTACCGCGACGGACCCGACGCCGACGCTGACCCCCGGTGGGCCCACGCCCACACCCACCGCGTGCTGCAACACCGAGAAGAGCAACGTCGAGGGCAGGTTGTTCGTGCATGCCGCGGGCGACGCCGACTTGAGCGGCGATCACTACCTCGTCGCCGAGGACATCGTGGTCGCCGCCGGCGGTACCGTCAATCTCACGAACACCGAGCTGCGCAACGATTTCGGGAAGTGCGGTGAGATCGAGGTCAGCGCCGGCGGTCAGATCAACATCCAGGGCGCGACGCTGGTGGACGACGACTGCCGCGGCCGGCCCGACGTTTCGGAGCTGAACGGCCGAGAAGAGATCCCGCACACCGGCTTCAACGCCGTCATCGGGTCCCCCGCCGTCGACGACTGAGCGCGCCGGCGCCGCCGGCGCGGCGCGCGCCGCACGGAGAAGTCGGATGGACCTGCAGCTCGCGAACCAGGTCGTGATCATCACCGGTGGTGCGTCCGGCATCGGGCGCACCACCGCCGAATACTTCCGGCGCGAGGGCTCGCGTCTGGTCCTCGGCGACGCGCAGGCGGAAGCGCTCGAGGCGGCCGTCACGGAGCTGCGTGCCGCGGGCGCCGAGGTCGTCGGGGAGACCGTCGACGTGCGCGACTACGCCGCGTGCCAGCGGCTGGTCGCCCGCGCCGCCGACACGTTCGGACGCGTCGACGTCCTCGTCAACAGTGCCGGTATCGGCGGGCCGATGATGTTCTTCGCCGAGACGACACCTGCGGATTGGCAGGACCTGATCGCGATCAACCTCGTCGGCGTGATGCACTGCTGTCGCGCCGTCGCCGATCCCATGATCGCGCAGCACTCCGGGAGGATCATCAATCTCGCGTCCGAGGCGGGGAAGGGGAACGAGAAGCGCATCGTCGTCTACGGCGCGACCAAAGGCGGCGTGATCACGCTCACGCGCGGCCTCGCCGTCGAGCTCGGTCGCCACGGGATCACCGTGAACGCCGTCTGCCCGGGGGTCACCCGTACGGCGATGACGAGCTACATCACCGACGAGATGGAGCGCGAGTGGGCGCGCATGTACCCGCTGGGACGGCTCGGGCGCCCGGAGGACATCGCGCCGCTGATCACGTTTCTCGCCTCCCCGCAGGCGTCGTGGATCACCGGGCAGGCGATCAGCGTGAGCGGCGGTTTCGGTCGCTCCTGAG
>JBGOSW010000054.1:0-24888 GCA_041476145.1 Binatia bacterium | reverse complement strand
GCTCCCGGCGAGGATCGCCGTGAAAAAAGGAAAGAGCACCAGCAGCGGCACCTCCGGACGGGTCGCGGCGATCGCACGCAACCGGCCCCACGGCCGAGCGCTCCGCGCCGACGCGGCGATCGCAGAGGACACGAGGAGCGCCATCCAGCTCCCGGCGTAGAGCGCGAGGTACCCGCTCGCGAACACGCGCCGGGGCACCTGCAACGCGATCCCGCCGAACGTCGTCGCGACGTCGTGGAATTGTAGCGCCAGCGGGATGCCGGTGTGCACCAGATTGCCGAGTGTCGCGACGTAGTCGGCGAGCGAGCGTCCGCCGTCCGACGACGCCGACCCGAAGGTCGTCGCGACGACGTCCAGGCCGCGCCCGCCCGACGCGATGTTGGTGACGATCCACGGCGTCATGCCGCAGAGCAATCCACCCGCGAGCGCCGGCCAACGCCGCGCAGGCAGCGTCCCCCCGACGAGCCCGATCGCGACGCACACCGCGAAGGGAATGCCGGCGATGTAGGTGAACCACGTGCCGAGACCGGCGACGACGCCCCACATCGCGACCGCGCGGGTCGACCGGTCGCCGTCGTAGAGCACGCGATAGGCGAGCAGGAGCTGGAGGCCGGCGAGGGTCGCCACCTCGGCGTGCGACCCCATCGCGATCAGGTTGTAGATGACGAAGAGCGGGGGCGCGAAGACGAAGCCGAGCGCGAAGTAGTGCGCCGCGCGGCGGCCCCAGTAGCGGTCGACGAGCACAACCCAGGCGACGAGCCCCGCGGCGCTCCAGAGGAGCGCGACGATCTTGAGGCCGAGGACGCTCGGCCCGGTCAGCGCGACGATGGGGCTCGCGAGGAACGCGACGACGAGGCTCCCGCCCGCGTACGTGTCGGCCTGGAGGTCGAGGAGCGGGAGCTTCCAGCCGCCGACGAGCGCCTCGGCGACGAGAAGACGATACGTCTCCTCCCAGTAGAAGATACCGTTGAAGCCCCCGCAGAGTACGGCGCCGCGATGGACGACGAAGGCGAGCGTCCACAGCGCCAGTGCCCCTGCCCCGAGTCGTTCCCCGAGGTCCAGCCCGCGCCGGCTCACCATGCGCCGTCCAACGTGCATGCTTCTCGGCCGTCTGCAAGCGTGGCGAGCCGGCGCGCGGGTCGTGTATGGTACGGAGTCGTTTCCCGTGCCGCCCTCACGATCACAGGACTGGACGCAGCTTCTCCCCGAGGTCGAGCTCGCCACGGTGCGGCCCGCTTCGAGCCCGGGGACCGCGGGTCCCGCGCCCGCCTGCGCGCCGCTGCTGCGACGCGCGGGGCTTCCCGAGCTCGCTCGGGCGGCCGCGGCGACCGGCGCGCCGCTCACGCTCGTCATCAATGATCCGCACCGCTTCACCGACACGCGCGCGTTCCTCGACGGACTCTTCGCGGTCCTCGACGAGGAGCGCACCGGCGGCGTTCCGCGCGTGCGCGTGCTCGTCGCCACGGGGAGCCATCTCTCGACGGCGGAGGAGCGCGCCGCGCACGAGCAGCGCACGCTCGGCCCGTGGGCGACGCGCGTCGAGGCGATCGCGTGGCACGACGCGCGCCGGCCGGCGGAGCTGCGTCGCGTCGGCCGCCACGTGCTGCATCGCTGGATTGCCGAGGCCGGCTTCTACGTCGGCTGCGGCAGCATGGAACCGCACTACTTCGCCGGCGTGACCGGCGCCCACAAGACCCTCACCGTCGGCGTCATGGGCCTCGAAAGCCTCACCGCCAATCACGCGCACGCGATGTCGGCGGCGGTGCGCGGTCTCCGTCTCGACGGCAACCCGGTCCACGAGGGCATCGCCGGCGCGGTCGCCGATCTCGAGGCTTCGGGGGCGCGCCTGCTGGCGCTGAACCAGGTGGTGGTGGACGGACGCGTGGTCGATTGCACCGTCGGCCACCCGCTCCAGGCTCTCGCCGACGGCCTTCCCATCGTCCGCCGGTGCTTCAGTCACGCGGTCGACGCGCCCGCCGATCTCATCGTCGCGTGCGTCGGACCGCCGCTCGATCGCGATCTCTACCAGGCCGACAAGGGCATCAAGAACACCGAGGCCGTCGTCCGCAACGGCGGCGTGCTGCTGCTCGACGCGGCGTGCACGCGCGGCGTCGGCCTCGACGCCTTCGTCGAGCTGCTGGGCGCGGCGCCGACGCACGCCGGCGTCCTCGCGGTCGTCCGCGATCGCGGCTACCGCCTCGGCGATCACAAGGCCGTTCGCCTGCGCGCGCTCACCGACGGCCGCGGCGTGCGCCTCGGCGTCGTGAGCGCCGGCATCGACGCGGCTCTCGGGCCGGTGCTCGGCGCGACGATCCTGCTCGACCAGGCCGCCGCCGTGCGCTGGGCGGCGCCGCTCTTGCCGCCGCGCGCGCGCGGGCTCGTCGTCGAGGACGCGGGAAACCTGACGCTGGAGGCGCGGTGACGGCGAGCCCGCGCTCGGTCGTCCACGCGCGCCCGCCGCGCGGCGCGGTGGGACGGATCCGCGGCGGCGATCGCGCCGAGGACCTCGAGGGGTTTCTCGAGGACGCGGCGCACTATCCCGGCGGTCACGCGCGCGGGATCTGGTTTCCGAGCAACGAGGCGGAGGTGGCGACGGTGGTCCGAGGCGCATCGCGGCTCCTGGTGATCGGCGCGCAATCCTCGCTCACCGGCGGCGCGACGCCCTTCGGCGACGTCCTGCTGTCGACGGCGCGGATGGATGCGATCACGGCGTGGACGCGCACGAGCGTCGTCGTGCAGCCGGGCGTCGTCTTGAGCACGCTCCTCGCCGAGGTCGCGGCCCGCGGTCTCTACTATCCGCCGGCGCCGACCTACGACGGCGCGACCGTCGGCGGGACGGTCGCGACCAACGCCGCCGGCGCCGCCACCTTCAAGTACGGGACGACGCGCCGGTGGATCGAGGCGCTCACGGTCGTGCTCGCGAACGGCGACGTGCTCGACCTCCATCGCGGCGAATGCATCGCCGACGCCGACGGCACCTTCACGATCGTCACCACCGACGGCACCACGCATCGCCTCGAGCTTCCTTCCTACCGCTTGCCCGACGTGCCGAAGGTCTCCTCGGGGTATCACGTCGCCCCCGGCATGGACCTGATGGATCTCTTCATCGGCTCCGAAGGCACGCTCGGCATCGTCACCTCGATCGAGCTCAGGCTCCTCGCGCATCCGGTCGCGTGGTTCGTCGGCTTCGTGCCCGTGCGCGACGACGACGGAGTGCTGCGACTGGTCGAGGCGCTGCGCACGGAGTCGCAACGCACCTGGGCGGATGCGGATCCGAAGGGCATCGACGTCGCCGCCATCGAGTACATGGATCACCGCTGCATCGAGCTGCTGCGCGAGGACAAGGCCGACGAGCGTGTGGGCGTCACGCTGCCGCCCGACACCGGAACGGGGGTGCTCTTCCAAGCCGAGCTCGACCCGGCGACGACCACCGACGCCGCCTACGAGGAGCTGGCTCGCGCCGGCGACCCGACGCTCGACACCGCGCTCGTCCGCCTCTGCCGCGTGCTGCAGCGGCACGGCGTGCTGGAGGCGACGATCCCGGCCCTGCCCGGCGAGCTCGCCCGCCGCCAAGCGCTGTTCGCGCTCCGCGAGGCGGTTCCGGCGGCGGTCAATCGCCGCATCGGCGAGGCACAGCGCACGATCGATCCCACTATCTCCAAGAGCGGCGGCGACGTGATCGTCCCGTTCCCGCGACTCCGCGAGGCTCTGGGACGCTACCGCGCGACGCTCGACCGCCTCGGCCTCGACTACGCGATCTGGGGCCACATCTCCGACGGAAATCTCCATCCGAACGTGCTGCCGCGGAGCAGCGAGGAGATGCGACGCGCCCGCGAGGCACAGCTCGAGATCGGCACGATCGCGATCGAGCTCGGCGGCTGCCCGATGTCGGAGCACGGCACGGGACGGAATGCCGTGAAGCAGCTGCTACTCGAGCGGCTCTACGGAAGCGCGGGCCTGGCGGCCATGCGGCGCGTGAAGCGCGTGCTCGATCCCGCGGGCATTCTCGCCCCGGGCGTCATGCTGCCGGATCCTTCGTCGGCATGACCCTCTCCGTGCTATGCCGGTGACGTGAAGTCGGCTCGTCGCCCCGCTACCTACGACGACCTTCGCAAGGTCCCCGAGCGCCGACGCACCCGGCGGTTGGTGGTTCCTCTTCGAGCCCGAGCTGCACTTCGGTACTGACGTCATCGTACCGGACATCGCCGGTTGACGGTGGAGATCGTCGTCGCAACCCACGCCGGCGACGAAGTCGTCCATGCCGAGCCCTTCGAGGCAGTCGCGCTCGTGATGCGCCGCTGGTGGTTCGAGGGGGCTTAAGTCGTCGCGCCCTGCGGGGTTCGCCGTCCGAACATCCAGTAGAACGGAAGCCCCACGGCGATGATGCCGAGCCCGATGCCGCATTCGATCGGCCGCCCGCGCAGCATCGCCACGGCGATCGCCGCGTTCGCGAGGAGATAGAGCGCCGGCACGACGGGGTAGCCCCAGGCGCGATACGGGCGCGGCAGATCGGGAGCGCGGCGGCGCAGGGTGTAGAGCGCCGCGGTGTCGGCCATCGTCGCCAGCACGATCGCGAAGGTGGTGTAGTCGAGGACGCTCGGGAACGTGCGCAACGCGGCGAGCACGGCGACGGTCGCGAGCCCCTGGATGACGATCGCCCGGTGCGGCGTGCTGTACACGGCGTGGACGCGATCGGCGCCCCCGAAGAAGAGACCGTCGAGCGCCATCGCGTACGCGATCCGCGGACCGACGAGGATCATCGCGTTCAGCGTTCCGACGACCGACACGACGACGAACACCGCGACGACACCGCCGATCACCGGACCGAAGAGCGCCTGCGCCGCGGCCCGCCCCGCGTCGACCGTCGTCCCGAGCTGCGCGACCGGTAAGGCGTACAGATAGACCGCGTTCGCCCCCAGGTAGAGGAACGTGCAGATGCAGAGGCCGAGAAACAGGGACGCGGGAAGCGTCCGCTCCGGGCGCTCGATCTCGCTCGCGACGTACACGGGCGCGTTCCAACCGAGATAGGTGAAGAGCACGGGCGAGAGCGCGAGTCCGAACGCGGAGAGGTCGGGCGCGGCGTCCAGGGACAGACGAAGGTTCGCGATCGATCCGGTCCCAATCAACGGCCCGGCGATCACGAACGCTGCGAGCGCGGCGATCTTGCAGTACGCGGTGACGTTGTTGAGGCGGGTGCCGCCACGCACGCTCACGTAGTTGACGAGTGACGTCGCGGCCGTCGCCGCCACCGCCACCTCGATCTTCGCGGCCTCGCCGAGGGGGACGAAGTACGCGACCGCCTCGGCGAACGCGACCGCCAAGGTCGCGATCGACCCGACGTAGATCACGAAGAACGAGAGCCAGCCGACGAGAAATCCCGCCGCCGGATGATACGCCTCGCGCAGGTAGACGTAGTCGCCGCCGGCTTGCGGATACATCGCGCCGAGCTCGGCATTGGCAACCGCTCCCGCCATCGAGAGCACGCCCCCCACGAGCCACGCCGCGAGCACCCAGTGCGCCGCCGGCAGCAGCCGCGCCACCGTCGCGGGTGTGAAGAAGATCCCGGAGCCGATCACCGACGAGACCACGAGCATGGTCGCGTCGGTGAGCGAGAGGCCGCGTCGCAGCCGGTCGCGCGGATGCCGTCGATCCACCGGCGGACCCGCGCTCATCCGCGTTCCGCCTCCTACGACCGGGTGCGGCGAGGACGCCCCGCGTAGACGCAGAGGCCCGCGCACAACATCCCGAGAGCGGACACAGCCGCGCCGAGTCGCAGGCTCATGGGGCGGTAGCGGAAGACGACGCGGGCGTCACCTGCGGGCACCCGCACGGCCCGGAAGGCATAGTTCGCGCGCACGATCGGCGTCGGCACGTCATTCACCGTCGCGTCCCATCCGGGATAGAATTGATCGGAGAGAAACACGAACCCCTCGTCGCTGGCGCGTGACTGGATCACCACTTCTTCGCCACGATCGGAGACGATTTCCACCGTCCCGCTCGCTCCGGACGGCGAGCCAACAAACCCGTCGTCCGGTGCTGCCTCGACGAGGACGGTCTGTCTCGGATCGTGCTCGGAGCTGGTCAGGATTTGCAGGAGACGTACAGGGTCACCGATCACCGTCAGACTGGGGACGAAAGATGCGCGCTGAAGGGCAGTAGGATTTTCGTAGATTCGCACGCCACCGATCGCACGAAGAAGCCGGAGACCTGGAAGGACTTGTGCGCTATCGTCTTTCTGCAAGTCCACGAGCACGTACCGCGCTCCGAACAAATTCAACAATGGCCGGCTTCTCGGCAATATATCGGTAAAGAATATGGTCTCGTTTATACTCACCATGGGTAGCTTCCCATCACGGAGACGTGCCATGGCCTCGGGAGTCTTGAGAAACACGACCATCAACTCGCCGTAGCGTATAGAGGTCAGCGGCTCGTAGTCGCGCACGGCACGTACATCAAAGATCGTAGCCGATTTCTCCATGAGGCTGAAATCCATATGCGGACCTACGTGATCGATGCGATCTTGGAGAGTCATTAGCTGCTTGACGAACGCGAACGCGTCCTCGTGCCTGCGATAGATGGAAAGGTCCTTCACATTCACCTGTATGGGATGCGTTCCAACGATCGCCATATTGATTCCGACAAGGGCTGGCAGCGCCGCCTGCGGAACCCAACCCGCGTGTGGCCACATCCAGCGTATGCCGACGGCGACGCCCATCGCACCGAAGAGCCACCATTCCCAGTTTCGAAGTCCAGACGGCGAAAGGAGCCAGAATCCCGCGACGCCCAGAGATAACAAGACCATGCCCTTCCAATCGGGACGCGTATCGGGACGCTGGATGATCGCTTCCGCCCCGAAGGCCACGAGTAGGCTGATCGCAAATGCAGTGATCCACAGGAAGCGTTGTTGAAACCTGAACATGCTTCCGAGCGGCAGGTAAGAGTACAATTCGTAGACTGGGGTCACAAACGCCAACATTCCGCTCAGCAAACCGACCGTCAAGAAAAAGAGCGGTAGGCGATTCTTTCGGCGCCGTGCGGCCGTTGCGGCGGCTAACGCCGCCGGTACTACGGCAAACAGGCTTCCCCAGCCTGCACTCCGCACTCCCACGCTCTGTCGGAATCCCACCCAACTCACCACGCCGGGGTTCCGTTCCTGCAGCGTGAGTGGTCGATCGCCGCGCAACGACAGCCCCGTTATCTCCGCTGAAGGAATCAGCTGTACCGCAGCGAGCGCCAGGGCAAGGATACCGCTAAGGACCAACGGGACGAGTGCCCGCGCCAATCGGGACCGATCTCCAAAACCCGCTTCCCACAAGACGCGGAGTCCGATCAACTGACAAGTGAAGAGACTCATTTGAGGTTGTCCTGCAAGGAACTGAAGGGCGAGAATAACCCCCAGACCGGCGACCCCCCGCAATGTCGGCTTCTCGATCACGCACTCACAGGTGGCGAATACCGCCGGGAGCAACGCGTATGCACCGAGTCCGTTGGTCGGCACCCAAGAGGCCAATTGAAGAGCAACTCCTCCGAGTTCGAACGCGAGCGCGCCGCAAAGCGCCCCCGGAATGCTGATACCATAGCGCCGGCAAAGCCAGTACATACTGATGCCCGCCAGCGTCAGGTTGGCGATCACGATCGCAAGGAGGGCTGAAGGCATGTCCAGGAGTGCAAAAAACACGTTCACCGGATTGAGGAGTCCAATGTGAATCAACGCAAAGAACGGCTGCCCGCAATTCTGAACATTCATCCAAAAGAAGCCTTCCCCACGCTGGAGGCTTCGCAACGCGTATTGAATGTTAGGGAGCAATTCGTTGTAGATGTCGTACGATATTGGAGCGGTGTTCGACGACGCCAGTCGATCGACGACTCCAAGAGCATACCAGCCCCCCGCTGCAGCCGTGACAGCGAGTGGGAGCATCGCTTTGAGTCGCCGAGAACAGCCTGACATGGGCGGAGTCTTTACCAACACCTACCTTCCTGTGCCAGACGCCGATCGGGGGGACTTTCGTCCCACCGACTGACCACGCTCAAAAGAGCGTTGACAGACTCTACCGCAACGACTAGCCGAATGTCTGTGAACGTTCTCTTCCTCAACGTCGGGCGCCGTTGCGAGCTAGTGGACGCCTTTCGCCGCGCGCTCAACGCTCGCGGCGGCGGGCGAGTCCATGGCTCGGACGTTACCGACCGCGCGCCGGCCCTTCACAAGGTCGACGACGCCCACATCCTTCCGCACGGTTCCAGTCCGGACTTCGTCGCCGCGCTCTGTCACCTCTGCATCGAGGAAGGGATCGACCTCGTCATTCCGACCATCGATCCCGATCTCGAGTTCCTCGCGCATCATCGCGCGGAGATCGAGCGACGGTGTCCGACGCTTCGATTGCTGGTATCGCCCTCCGAGGTCATCACGCTCTGTCGAGACAAGCGGTTGTCGCGGAACCGCTTCGCCTCACTCGGAGCCGAGGTGCCGCAAGCCGTCGACCCGCACGATCCTGCACTGGAGTTTCCGATCTTCATGAAACCGCCCAGCGGGAGCGCGAGCGAGGGTATCCATCTCATCCGTGATCGGGCCGAGCTCGCGATCTATGGTCGTGAGTACCCAGACGCGATGTTCGAGAAGGTCGTCGAGGGCCCCGAATACACCGTCGATGTCTTGTGTGACTTCGTCGGCCGGGCGCTCGTCGCGATGCCGCGCAAGCGCCTGAAAGTACGCGCCGGCGAGGTCACGCAAGGCATCATCGAGCGCAACGCCGATCTCGAGGCCCTGGCAATGCGACTGGCAGAAGGCTTTGGCTGCCAAGGCCCGGTCACGCTCCAGTTTCGCGCGACCCCACGATTCGTCGCGATGGAGATCAACGCCAGAATGGGGGGCGGCCTGCCGTTGAGCATCGCGGCGGGCGCGGACTGGCCCGGCTGGATCCTCGATCTCTGCACCGGCAAACGTCCGAATCTGGACACGCCGATTCGCGACGGCATGCTCGTTCTCCGGTACGACGCTTCCGTCTTCGTCCACACCAAAGCCCCGAAGCCTGCTGCTCCGGAACCCCTGGGGCCGATCAAAGCGGTCATCTTCGACCTCGACGACACGCTCTATCCTGAACGCGACTTCGTCTACGGCGGGTATCGGGCGGTCGCAGAGCGGGTGTTCTTGGATCACGGTGTCGACATCGAAGCGGCGCTGCGTTCACAATTCGAAAGTGGGACGCGACACAACGTCTTCGGCCTAGCACTGCAAGGGATCGGCGTGGACGAGGACTATGTGAGAGAACTCGTCTCCGTCTATCGTATGCACGAACCGGCGTTGCGTCCCTACATCGGGATCGCGGTGCTTCCGCGGATGCGCGCCGCCGGTTACAAGCTCGGGCTCTTGACCGACGGCATCACCGCGGTGCAGCGAAACAAGGTCGTGAGCCTCGGCATTGAACGTCTCTTCGACGCGATCGTCTACTCTCACGAGCTCGGGGGGCGGGACACGTGGAAGCCGTCGCCGCTGCCGTATCAACAGTGCCTCGCCACGCTCGGCGTGATGCCCGGTGAGGCAGTCTACGTAGCCGACAATCCCAGCAAGGATTTCCGCGGCGCACGGACGCTAGGAATCAAAACGATTCGCATCCGCCATCCCGGCAGTGAGCACACCGATACGGAGCCCGACACGCTCGCTGACGCACCGAACTGCGAAATTGGCTCCCTCACCGCTCTCGCGGATCTCTTGAAACTCTGATCGCGAGTCCATCCACACCCGCTTACGATCACAGTTTGATCACAAAGCACTGTCCTGTAGTCAGAACCACCGGGCTCTCCGCTTTCTCACGGAAGAATTCGTCGACCGATTTCTTGGCGGCGTCTTTGTAGTGCGGGAGTCCGTAGTCGTCGAACACCATCATTCCACCCGCGAGGAGCCTAGGGTAAAAGAACTCGCAACAATCCCTGACACTGCTATACAAATCGACGTCGATGTGAATCATCGAGAATCGCTGTGATGTTATATGCTGAAAGGTGTCGGGGATCAGTCCGGGATAGAATGATACGTCGTTGAATGATGTCAGATATGCTCTCACGGACTCGAGAGAGACGTCCCCGAAGTCACCCTTCTTGTGCGGACTTGGGTCCGCATCAGCCGCAGCTGGCATGCCGGCGAATGTATCGAACAGGTGGAGTCGGGTCGCTCGACCGCTATGTTCGCTGATCGTGCGGGCAAGCAGAAACGCAGTACCTCCACGGTAGACACCACACTCGGCCAGATCGCCGTCGAGATGGAGGCAATGTAGACAGAGCTTATAGAGCGTATAGCATCGGTCGGGAGTCACCTCCGTGTTGCTTGCCACTTTCGCGTAGATCTCCTGGAACCAGGGCTCAAACCACGGTCGATAGGTGGAGTACGTAAAGGGCGCGCATTGCATGTATTCGGCGCCCGGAAGAGTTCGGTGAATTTCAAAGCCGCAGAGTTTGGACATCCCCTGAACAATAGACTCCCATCGCATCGTGGATGCCTCCCTCGTCTCCGACTAGTGCTCCTGAAATACGAATTCCCGTTTCCTCTCCTATCCATCGACGGTATCGTCACCTGCTCAGGGCACGTTGGCGCTTTCCAACACCTGCATCTTCTGCAGCGTGTCGGCACGATGGAGAATGAACCAACGGCGAAGCAACCACCCCATAGCCGCACCGATCGCAAGCGCCAACGGCCACACGCCAACCCAGATCGACAGCGCTCCGATGATGCCGGCGAGGAGCAAGACGACTGCGAGTCGTGATTTGGTCATCAACGACAGGACCGCATCGATGGCGAGGTTCACGAGTCGTCGGAAATGATATTTGCTCTCGCCCAGGATTCGCTCCTCGGTCTCGATGTGGATCTTGCGGAGCACGCCATCCGGCCGTCGCGGCAGCGGAAAGCGCAAGTAGTGCCAATAGCGCGGTTGCAGCATGCTTCGCGCGACGTCTGCCGTCACGAGCCGGTAGTAGATGTTCTGTTCGCGCGTATCGACACCCGTGAGTGAGCGCGCGACGAGCTGGAAGGCCATGGCTCCGATCCGCCGATACGCCGCGCGATTGGCGAGCATCCGTCGCACGCACTGCACCACGCGCGTACCCTCGAGGTACGCCCGGATCATCTCGGGAATCACCTCCACCGGGTGGCTGCCGTCGACGTCCATCATGATCATCGCGTCGGCGGTCGAGCGGCTGAGGCCGAAGGCGGTGGCGAGGCCCTGACCGAAGCCGCGGGTGAGGGTGTAGTAGCCGACTGCGGGGTTCTCGCGGGCCAGGCGCCGCAGCAGCGGCCGCGTCCCGTCGGTGCTGGAGTCCTCGATGAAGAGGACTGCGAGCGCGACTTCCTTTGGTAACACCAACGCCGAGAGTTTCTCGAGGAACACCGGAATGTTCTGCTCTTCGTTGCGCACCGCAACGATGACGTCGACCCTCGGCATGACAGAGAAAGCGGGCCGAGCGACGGCTACGACTTCTTGAAGTGCGTCTGGTAAGCCTCTTCGGCCACGCTGTAGTCTTCGACCCGCCCGATGTCGAGCCAGTATTCCTCGATGACGTAGCGGGTGATGGCGCGCCCCTCGCTCAGCATCTTCTCGATGAGCGTGTCGATACCGAAATAGGTGTCGTCGGGAATCAGATCGAGAATGGCGGGGCGCATGAAGTAGATGCCGGCCACGATCTCCGTGTAGAGCTCCGGCTTCTCTTCGACCCGGACGATGCGATTCCCCTCCATGTGCACCTTGCCGAAACTGAAGGGCGTAATGATGTTCTTGGTGCCGACCGTGAAATCGCTCTCCTGCTGGCAGCCGTAATCGTAGAAGCGCCGGAAATCGATGGTAGTGAGGATGTCGCCGTTCACGAGAATGAACGGTGTATCCAGGGACTTACGCAGCAACGACAGCGGGCCGCACGTACCGAGTGGCTTGGTCTCGCGGCTGAAGTGAATCCGGACGTCGAACTGGCTGCCGTCGCCGATGAAGTTTTCGATGTACTCGGATTTGTAGTTGGTCGCGATGAAGATCTCGCCGAACCCGTACTTCGCGAGGTTGGTGATCTGTATCTCGAGCAGCGACTGCTCGCCGATTGGGAGTAACGGCTTGGGAATGGCCTGGGTGAACGGGCGCAACCGTTCGCCCAAGCCCCCCGCCAGGATGACGGCTTTCATATGGGGCCCATCGGTACCACACACCGGGCGCGTTTGGTACGCGCAAACTCGCAGTGCCTAGCGGCGCGCGCGGACCCCGACGAAGCGTTCCCCTCCGAATGCGAGCGGCAAAACGCCGAGCAGGCCGTTGGCGAGAAGCACGAAGCCGAGCAGGACTGAGAGCGCGAGTGCCTGCTCCGTACCGATCCCCATCATCGCGAGCGCGCCGACCATGACGCCCTCGCGCACACCCCAGCCGGAAATGGAGATCGGAACGGCCGAGAGCAGGGTGATCGGCGGAATCAGCAGCAGGCAATCGAGGACGGTGAGCGGCAAGCCCATGTCGGCCGCGAAGACGAACATGATCGCGGCACCCAGCGCGTGCACCAGGATCGCCAGCGGGTTCACCACCAGCCCGCTCGCCCTGGTCAGGAGCAGCCGACGCGCCGACGCCGAGAGCTCGCGCAGCTGCGCGACGAGTGGGAAGCGGGCCCACCGCCGTGGCAACACATCGCAGGCGAAAAAGGCGACGGTTCCCGCCATCCCGGCGCAGGCAACGGCCACTATGCCGGTCTCGACGCTGTGATCGGGAAAGCGCCGGAAGAGGCGCGGAAGCGTCGCGACCATCATGACGACGAGAGCGATCAGCGCGCTGACGCGATCGATCAGCACGCCGCGCACGGCGGTCGTGAGCGGGTTGCCCTCGCCGTAGAGCCAGTAGACCCGATAGGCGTCGCCGCCGACGTAGGACGGCAGGCACTGGTTGATGAAGAGGCTCGCATAGAGCGCCTGCACGGCGGGCCAGAGGTCGACCGAAACGCCGACACCGGCCATCACCAGGACCCAGCGGTAGGCGGTGACGAGGCTCTGGATGATGATGAGTCCCAAGGCGGCCGTCACCGCTCCAGCGCTGATCGAGCTCAGGATCGACGCGATCCGGGCCAGGTCCGTCTTGGCGGCGATCACCGCGAGGATGCCGAGCGAGACGGCCGCCTTCATGGCGAATCCCAGCCAGCGTTTCATCTCGCGAGACAGCTTCGTACCGCCGCGATGACCGTGTCCTGCTCGGCCGCGGTCAAGCCGGTCGAGCACGGCAAGGTCAGAATCGTCGCCCAGAGCTTCTCGCACACGGGGAGCGCGGCCGTCGGCGCGTCGCGATAGGGGAGCTGCAAATGAATCGGCTTCCAGAACGGGCGCGAGTCGACGCCTCGGTCGCGTAGCATCGGCCGGATCTCGGCGACCGTCGGCCTCGTGAGCGTGACGCCGCTGAACCAGCACGCGCTCTCGGCCCAGTCGGGGCTGGGAAACCGGCCCACGCCCGGAAGACCACCGAGCGCCTCGTCGTACCGCCGCGCGATCCGGCGCTTGGCGGCGACGAAGCGCTCGAGCTGTTCCATCTGGGCGCAACCGACCGCGGCCTGGAGGTTGGTCATGCGGTAGTTGAAGCCCACCATGTC
Source organism: Binatia bacterium (assembly GCA_041476145.1). GTDB lineage: Bacteria > Desulfobacterota > Binatia > UTPRO1 > UTPRO1 > DP-19. The sequence continues at coordinate 11,301 of JBGOSW010000054.1, read as the reverse complement.
GTGCTCGTAGTCGGCGCCCGTGCGTGCCGTGGTGGTCAGATGTCGCACGCGCTCGCAGAGCACGGCGCCGTCACCGGCAACGGCGCCGCCGCCGCCTGCCGTGACGGTCTTGTTGCCGTTGAAGGAGAAGACCGTCAGGTCGGCGCCGAGGCCGCCGATCGCGCGCGACCTGTAGCGCGCGCCGAGGGCCGCCGCGCCGTCGGCGACAATCGGCAGACGATAGCGACGGGCGACCTCCAGCATGCGATCCATGTCGGCCGGCATGCCGAGCGTGTAGACGGGCAGGATGGCGGCGATCCGTCGCCCCGTCGGCGTGTGCACGAGATCCCCGCCGCGCCGTTCGCTCTCGCCCGCGAGGACGCGGGCCAGCGGCTCGGGATCGAGGGTCCAGGAGGCGGGATCGACGTCGAAGAGCCAGGGTGTCGCGCCACAATGCGCGATCGCGTTGGCGCTCGCGATGAAGGCCAACGACGGAAGGATCACCAGGTCGTCGCGGCCGACGCCGAGCGCCGTCAGCGCGACGTGCAGGCCGGTCGTACCCGACGAGGTGGCGACCGCGTGGCGTGCTCCCGCGCTCTCCGCGACCATGGCCTCGAAGCGGTCTACGAAAGGCCCCACCGACGACACGAAAGTCGTCGTCACGCACTCCTGGAGATAGCGCGCCTCGTTCCCCGTGAGGTTGGGGATGGCGAGCGGGATCACGTGGCGACCTCCGTCTCACCGCCCTCGAACACCATCGGCCGATACCACGCGTACGTCCGCTGCACGCCCTCCTCGAGCGACACGCGCCCGCGGTAGCCGGTGAGCTCCAACATGCGCGACATGTCGGGGCAACGTCGCGCCGGCGAGCCGGGTGTGGCGGGCTTGGGATCGATCGCGAGGCGCTTCCCGACCGTCCGCACGATCACCTCCGCGAGCGCACCGACGGTGATCTCCGGGCTCTGGTTGCCGACGTTCAGCGTCTCGCCGGCGCAGCCCGGGGTCGTGGCGACGCGGGCGATCATCTCGACCGCATCCTCGATGAAGCAGAAGGTGCGGCGGTGCTCCATCGAGAACACCTCGATCGTGCCGCCCTCCTCGGCCCGATACGCCTTCTCCAGCAGCTGCGGGATCACGTGCGCCATGCCCATCCGCGGCCCGTACACATTGTGCGGGCGAATGATGGTGAAGGGCAGGCCGGAGTGACGCACCATGGCCTCGCCGTAGATTTTGGAGAGCATGTACGACGTGCGAGGTTGATCGAGGCGTGGCAAGGCGAGCGGCGTGCTTTCCGGCGTTGGGATCGGCATGTCCATCAACTCGAGCGATCCCGCGTAGACCTCGCTCGTCGAGGCGAACACCAGACGCTCGAGCCGTACCTGTCGCGCCGCCAGCACGAGCGCCGCCTCGAGGAGATGGATGTTGTCGCGCAGCGTCGCGTACGGTCGCTTCAGAACGTTCTGCACCCCGAGGATGGCCGCCAGATGGACGACGTGCGTGTAGTCGTCCGCGAGATCGGCCAGCGCATCGGATCGCAGGAGGTCACGCTCGAACAGCGTGACGCTTCCCGACGCCAAGAGATCCGATACGAAGCGGTCGCGGCGCCCCCGGGCCAAGCTGTCGGCGAGGTGGACGGTGTATCCCCTCGCGGCGAATGACTGCGCAAGAAAACCGCCGATGAACCCGGCGCCGCCGGTGATCAGGATCTTCAAGGGAGGGCTCACCCCTCTCCGATGGCGTGCAGCGCGCACCCGGCAGTCTCGACGGCCCGCCGCTGCGTAGGCGTGAGGACGGCATTGGCGTCGAGGACGAGCGGGCGATTGCCACCGAGCCAGGTCGCAACGTCGAGCTCGCGGTAGGCACGGTGGGGCACGGCGAAGACGATCGCGTCCACGCCGCTCGTCGCCGGCAGCTCGGAGGACACCGTCATTCGCAGCTCGGGCCAGTCGGTGACGAGCGGATCGTGCACCAGCACCACGGCGCCGCGACGGCGCATCTCCTCGACGAACGTCTGCGACGGCGAGTAGCGCGTGTCGGCGACTTCCTGCCGGTATGCGATACCCATGAGGAGGACACGCTTGCCGTTCAGGTCCCCCCCGCAGAGCCCCTGGAGGCGAGCGACGCTCACGAGCGGCATCCGCGCGTTGATCTGCACCGCCATCTCCGAGAACGGGAACGCGAGGTCGGGACGACCGAACAGCTCCCGGGCGCCGATTGCCGGAAAGAGCGGGTCCTTCGTGAGGCAGTAGCCGCCGACGCCGAACCCGGGCTGACGGATGTTGTTGTGCGTCGGACGCACCCGGATCGCGGTGATGACCTCGAAGAGGTTCACCCCCACTGCTTCCGCGAACCTTCCCCACTCCTCGATGAACGCGATGTTGGTGGCACGATAGCTGTTCTCGAGGACCTTCGCAGTCTCGGAGGCCGTGGTGGAGGCGAGCCGAGTGAGCGGGTAGTCCTCGACGTTGATCACTTGCGAGAGGAACCGCTCGCAAGCATCCGCCGCCTCCGACGTGTGCCCGGCGTAGACGCGCCAGAAATTCGTGATCGAGGCGAGGTAGTCCTCTCCCGGCATCACACGCTCGTACGAGTGCGCCAGCAGGAATGCATCCTCTCGTAGGCCGCGCGATCGAAGACCGGCCGCCAGCTCCGGCGCGACGATCCGTTCGCACGTGCCCGGGGGCACCGTGGTCTCGACGACGACGAGCGCGCGCGGCTTCATGTACTCGGCAACCGTGCGGAGCGCCGCCCGGAACGGCGCGAACTCCACCGTCCAGCGATCGCCCGATCCCTCCACGTCGAGCGGGATGTCGACGACGATCACATCCGCCGTGGCGAGCACGGCGGGGTCGCTACTCGCGGAGAGGTTGCCCACCTCGTGCGCGATCGCCGCGGCGCGGGCCAATGCCGGGTCGCTGCTGCGGAACGGGAACTGCCCCCGGTTGATGCACGCGATGCGCTCGCGCCCGAGCGGCGTCGAGAGATCGACGCCGACGACCGAGAAGCGGGCCGTGCCGCCCTCGTCCCGAGCCGACGCGACGGCGAGCGCCATGGCGGCGCCGACGAACCCGAGGCCCTGGATGCACACAACGGGCCGGTTGTCGGGGAAGGACGCGGATCGGGACATGTGGTTGGATAGCCGCCCCCCGTACCGGGCGTCAACGGCACGCTCACTTCAGTTGAGGCAGCAGGTCACCTCGAGGATGAGATTCCAGATGGGGCTCGGGTTGGTGCAGCGCACTGCACCGCCCCTGGACGAACCGGCAGGTAGGATCTGCGGGGTGTCGCAGTCCCCGCCGTACAAAGTACTCCCGAGAAGCAGCCGGTAGGCGACCACGCTGTTGCGGAGGCCGCGCAGCCCGGGGTCCTGCGGGCATGCTACGGTGCCCGTCCGGCGCGGTCCCAAGATATCCGCCATGACCCCGCAGCCGACGACTCCCGGCGCAGCCGGACCGGGATCGGCGGTCAGCGGCTCGAGCGCGGGCGGCGACACGCCGTCACCGCGCTCGAAGGTGTTGAGCACGAAGGTGTTGTCCGAACCTTCGTCGACGACATCGTGTGGGCGGTGATCCAGGACGACGTTACGTTCCACGTCGTTGCCGTGCGACTCCACGTCCAGATGGATTCCGGCGCCACGATTGTGCGTGATCCGGTTGGTCGCGATGCGGCAATCGACACAGCCCGAGAGATCGACTGCCGGGGAAGGTGATTCCGAGGCGGAACCATTGAGGAAGATATCGCTCGCTTCGAGCCGGAGACGCTCGGCGCTCTCGGCGTGCAACGCCGAGGCACCGTTGCGGTGCAGGATCAAGTTCCTGATCCGAACGTCGCGGGACCCCACGATGAACACGGCGTTCGCGCAGGTGTTGCTGATCCGGAGATCACGCACTTGGACCCGCGCCGCGTCGGCGATCCCGATACCGCTCTTGAAGCCGCGGATGAGTCCAGGGCCTAGGATCTGCGCCCCGTCAGCGCTCGACTCGATCGCGATTCCCGCCGGCGGCGCGCCGTCGGCGCACGACCGAGAGGACTCGATGACGTGGCCGTTCAGTTGGACCACCGTACGCGGGTTGCGGACGATGAGCGCCGTGCCGGCGCAACTGAGGTCGCGGTCCAACACCAATTGCTCGTCGACGACCGTCCCGCAGCCTACGCTCGCAGCCACTCCCGTCGCGGCGGCGACGCCGCCGGTCAAGACGAGGATGGCGAGGCGCACACGGCCGGGGAAGAACATGCCCCCGTTGATGAACCGTCGTGGCGATCGAAGCAAGTAAGGCTCTCGCCGTGGGCGACCAGCGCCCGCCTGACCGACGATCGTCAGTGACCGCTCGACACCGCGCGGGGCGCTCGGTCGGCGTGCGGCGACGACGGCAACCACCGCTCGAGGAAGCCGCCGGTCGAGGCGACGAAAAGCACGAGCGCGACCGCGGCGCCGACCACGTAGCTCGCCCGGTCGCCGATCGCGAACACCACCGGATCCTCGTGCATCTGGCCGCGGTGCGCGAGCAACCAGACCCGACTCATCCAGAAGAGCAGCAACGGACAGATCAGCCAGAGCAGGATCGGCTCGCGGTAGAGCGCCACGACGGCGTCGCTGTTGATGTAGAGCGCGAGGACGAGGACGGCGAGATAGCCGCTCGCCGAGCCGAAGCTCGCCACCTGCTCACGATCGCTGGCGTAGTATCCGCGGGTCGCCTTTGGACCGTCCGGATCCTGGCGGAGGGCATCGAGCTCCGAGTAGCGCTTCACCAACGCCAAGCTGAAGAAGAAGAACAGCGAGAACGCCAACAGCCAAGGCGACGTCGGCACGCCGGTGGACGCCGACCCGGCGATGACGCGAATCGTGTACAGTCCCGCCAACACGACGACGTCGAGAATCGCGATCTCCTTGATCCGCACCGAGTAGGACACGGTGAGCGCGACGTACAACAGCAGCGTCGCGAAGAACGCCCCGCGCAGCATCCAGGCGACGGCGATGCTGGCGAGCAAGAGCAGCGGCGCGAGCATCATTCCGGCGCGGAGACTGAGGGCGCCCGACGCGAGCGGGCGGTTCCGCTTGCGCGGGTGTTGTCGATCCGCTTCGAGGTCGAGCAGGTCGTTGATGAGGTAGATCCCCGACGCGCACAAGCCGAACGAGAAAAAGGCCAGCACCGCGGCGAGCATGATCCGGGGGTTTTGCAGCTCGTGCCCCATCATGACCGGAACGAACACCAGCAAATTCTTCACCCAGTGCTGCACGCGCATCGCCTTCGCGAGCACGCGTACGCCCACCCGGTCGCGCTCGAAGACACGCGCGATCGGCGCCTTCGCGCGCCGCATCACGCGCGCGCTCGCGTTCACGAGGATGGCGCTGTGCGCGTCCTGCCAGACCTTCAGATCCGACGCGTCGTTCCCGGCGTAGTCGTACCCGCGAGAACGAAATCTCTCGCGGAGGAGCGCGCCCTTGTGCGCACCCTTGAGGTTGGTCGCGCCGTCGCTGCCGAGGACGTCGTCAAAAAGCCCCACGTGGTCCGCGACCCGACGCACGATCGATTCGTCCGCGGCGGAGACGAGCACGAGCGTACGGCCGGCGACGCGTTCGGCCCGGAGGAACTCCACCAGCCGAGCGTCATACGGCAGCCGCGTGACGTCGAGGGGCGCCTGGATCGCGAGCTCGCGTTTGAAGTGGGCGCGTCCGCGCAGCAACCAGATCGGCATCCGCATCGCCTGCAGCGGTCGGAGCTTCACCAATCGGAGCATGGATTCGAGGAGCGTGTCGGTCCTGATCAACGTCCCGTCGAGATCGACGCAGAGCGGCCGCGCGGCGCTCGTCTCCGAGGGCTCGCCGGCAGCGTCCGACGGTTGGTTGCGGATCGGGACCGTTTCCATGTCGTAGATGGTAGCGCCGCGACGGACCGGTAACGCAGCTCGCGCGACGAGCCATCAGCATACCAGACAGCCGTGAACGCCAAAATGCACGACTGCAAGGGGCCGGTATGGACCGGATCAGAGATCGGCGAGCAATCGCAGCTTCTCTTTCACTTCCGCGAGCAAGCGCCGGGGAAGTGCACCCAGACGTCGCTTGATGTGGCGGTTGTCGATCGCGCGGCTCTGATCGATCATGATCTCGCAATCGGCGGCGTTACCGGCGATCCCGCGCGGGAGGTACACGCGTAGAAGACTCTCGCCGGCTCGCTTCGTCGTGCACGGCACGACCCACGTCGAAGGATGCCGGGCTCGATTGAGGAGATCCGTCTGGATGACGAGCACCGGCCGGATCTTGCCGAGCTCTGTGCCCTGTCTCGGACTGAGGTCGGCGGCGTATAGACCCCCGTGCTCGATGGACGCCGTCAATCGAGTCCTTCGCTCGCGAGATGATCGAGAGCCTCGATTTCCTCGGACGTCACTTTGCGACTGGCAGCCGACGCCTTGCGATAGGCCTCCTTCAGAGCACGCCGATCGGTCACTTCCTCGAGAAGGCGCAGCCCGCGGCGTACGACTTCGACGTTGCTCTTGAGCCCCAGGCGCCCTTTCAAGGCGGTGACGAGCTTGCGCTCCTCGGCGGGAAGCGTAATGCTCGACTTGGTATTGCTTTTCATACCTTTCTAATACCTACACGGGCGGCCGTTCGCAAGCCGCTTGCAGCCGGGACGACCAAGGCGACCGTCACGTCACGCGCGCTCGAGAGCGGTGCGCAGCCCGAGCTGCGCGGCATTGGTCCGCACGCGCTCGTCCGCCGTCATGACGACGAGATCCGGGAACGATTGCCGCAAGAAGAGCGCGCTCGCGAGATGAATCGCGGCGAGTGTGCGGACCGGCTCGTACGGAAACGCCTCCTCGGCGCGCCTCGCGACGTCGGACGAAAGCTCCAGAATCGCCCAAGTGGAGAGCGCCTGCGCGAAGATCGCCAACACGTCGGCACCCTGCGCCGCCGATATGCGCGCCTCCCGCTCGGCGCGGTGAACAACCCGGCGCGACTCGATCAGCGTCAAGCGGGAACAGACGACCTTGGTCGCCGCCATCAGCGTGGACCGGATGGCTTCGCCGTCGCTCTCGCCGAAGAGCCAACGTAAAACCGCGCTGGTCTCGACGTATACCGTCACTGCTCGCCGCGCTCCGCCTCGAGTAGATCGGCGGTCGACACCGGCGTGCGGATGGGAGACGGACGATACGCGCGGGCATCTTGAGAGAGCCCCGCGATGAGAACGCCTTCGGCCTGCAGTCGTTCGAGGACCTGATCGCAGGAGCTCAGGCGCACTTCGCTCGTCGGTCGGCGAAGCTCCGCGACGACCCTTCCGCGATCGGTGACGAGCACGACCTCCCCGCCTCTGACCTCGCGGAGGTACGCGCTCAACCGATTCTTCAGCTCCTTGACGGCAACCGCCTTCATGTGAATAAAGGTAGCCCCACGTAGCTACTTCGTCAACGGTCATTGACGAGCCGCGGCGAACGCCGCTTACTCGACGTAGCCGAGCGACCGCAGGCGCTCGCGCGCCGACGGATCGATCGCGGGCGCGGCTTGTGCCGCCTCGGCGGCGCGCCAGAGCGAGACGACGACGGCCGGTGTGGCTGGTAGGTTGCCCCCGGCAGTGCCCGGCTTCGGCGCACCGCCGGGTGTGGACGCCCTCTCCGGAGCGCCGACGAGGGCGGGATCGGCGAGGTCGACGCCACCCTCGGCGATCTTCCCGGCGGCGCCGATGCGGAGCGTGCCGGCGGGCGCGGGCATGCCGTCCAGCGTGATGCTGACGCGCAGCGTGCCGGTCGCCGCGAGGACGTCCATGCGCATCTGATCCTCGTCACCGGGCGCGAGCTGTCCACTCAGGGTGAGCGTGCTCGAGTGCTCGCCGACGACGACGTGGTCGCTGGGCTCGAGCGTCAGACGATCGGGCTCGACGATCGGGACGGGCGGATCGCCGCTCAGCCGGACGACGTACCCGATGGGGTAATTCGACGTCGAACGTACGCGGAGCTGCGTCCCGCGTCCGTCCAAGCGTTGGCGGATCGCGTCGAGCGCCTTCACGAGTGCGGCGGCGCCCGGCCCGGCGGGGCCCATGTTGCGCTGCTCATGTGGATCTTGCGTGAGGTCGTACACCTCGAGGCGCCCGTCCTCGATGTCGCGCACGACCTTCGTGGTGCGCGTGCGGACGGCCTGACGCGGCGGCGAGCGCGGCTCCGCGTTGGAGACCGTCGCGAAGATGAACTGGCGCGGCGGCGCGACGTCCGGCGCAGCGCGCAGCAGCGGCAGCAGGCTCGTGCCGTCGAAGACGGCAGCGGGGAGCGCGTCGGCGGCGGCAGTGAAGCCGGCGGCGTCGGCGATCGTCGGCACGATGTCGACGCTGCTGACGAGATCCTCGACCACCCGTCCGTGCGGCGCGTCCGGAAGGCGCACGAGGAGCGGCACGTGCAGGAGCTCGTCGTAGAGCGATTGGCCGTGGAAGAAGTGCCCGTGCTCCCAGAGTTCCTCGCCGTGATCGGCGGAGACGACGATGATGGTGCGATCGGCGAGGCCGCGGCGCGCGACGCCGCGCAGCAGGCGGCCGAGCTGGCGGTCGGTCCACGCGATCGAGCCGTCGTAGAGATCGACGATGCGTTTGCGGTCGACGGCGCCGTAGCGGTTCTGCCAGGTGCCGGTCACATCGTCGAAGGTGAGGCCGATCGTGGTCTTCGCGTCGCGATCGATGAAGCGGCGCGCGTAGCGCGGCGGCGCATGGTAGGGCGTGTGGGTGTCGAGATAGTGCAGGTAGAGCGCCGTCCGGCAGCGGCCGGCGGCGCTGAGCCAGCGGAGCGCCGCCGAGGTGATCGCGCGCGCGTCGAGATCGCCGGCGACGACGCTCTGAAAGCCCGGATGCTCGCCGCCGAGCCAGCTCGCGACGTAGGGATTGTTCACCACCGCGCGGTTGCGCTCGAAGCGCCCGGGACCGAGCAGGGCGGTGAGCCCCGGTGTAGCGCGATGACGGAAGAAGTACGTGCCGGTCAGGATCTGCGGGATCGAGGGAATCGTCTTCGGACCGGCGGCGAAGGCGGCGGCGAAGCGCGTCGCGTCGGCGGCGAAGCGATCGAGGTAGGGCGTCGTCGGGCGCGTGTAGCCGGCGCTTCCGAGGCGATCGCCGCGCAGAGCGTCGATCGTGACCAGCAGCAGACTCGGCGCGCGCGCCGCGCAGTCCGCGAGCTCGGGAGGCGCCCAGAGCGCGAGCGTCCCCGGCGCGGCATCGGGGCGGGCGAGCGCAGTCTCGAAGCGCAGCGTGCCGCGCCGGCCGGCGAGCGCGCCGAGGTCACGCCCGAACTCGAACCAGCGCCGATCCGCGGCGCGCCCGGCGATGTCGATGGTGCGATCGTAGAGGACGACCGGCGCCGCGCCGTCGCTCTCGAAGAGGACGCGAAAGCGGACCGGCGCCGCCGTCGTCGTCACCGTCGTCGTCCAGATACGATCCGGCACCGTCACCGCGGAGAGGAGGCGTGCGCCCGGCGGGATCGCGACCGGCACCGTGAAGCTCGCCGGCGTAGTGACGGCGACGACCTCCGCGCGCGACGTGTCGTAGACCCCGAACGACTGCACCTGCACGCCCGGAGCGCTGGTGATCGGCAGCGGCGCCGCGATCGCGGCGCGCGTACCCGCCACGACGCCGAGCGCGGCCGCGACCGCCACGATCGCGCACGTACCCATGAACGTCTGCGGCATACTCATCGCGCCTCTCCTCGATGCGCGCCGCGACGAGCGCGCCGACGGGACATTAGCAGCCGGCGTCGACGTCGTCAGCCGTCCCACCGATTGCCGCCGTGTGCGCGGCCTCACCGCAACGACGACCAGCGCCAGACCCATCAGCACGGACGATACGCGGCGCGATCGTCTGCTCGCTGCATCTGATCAGCATCACCGGCCTTCGGTGGACGCCATATGATCGGAAAGAATACCGGCGGTCGACAAAACACTTGACGGCCACGGCTATTTTCGCCTATTGTTCGCCTGTCGCGAAGCAAAGTTTCGGCTTCATCTGGGACGCAATTGGTTCACCATGGGCTCGTCGCTGTACAGCGCAGGTAGTTGGCGGCGTTCGCGTGTCCGCGCCGCGATCGGTCGCGGCGGTGCGGCACGAAGCCGGCGCCCACGTGAGCGCGGCAACGTCGATGACGAGCTCGAGCGCGCGTGCCGCACCGAACGCGCGCGGTTCGCCCGGCAAGTCGACGTCGAGCTGCGGGTCGCGTGTCGCAACGAAGCGGCGGCACGGCACGAGCTCGGAATCGTCGCGCGCGAATTGCTTCGCGGCCGCGCGTATCGTCGCCTCGGGTTCGTCCGACTGAGCGACTACGCGCGCGAGCGCCTCGGCGTGTCGGCGCGCACGCTGCACGCGGCCGCCTGGGTCGCGACGCGGCTCGACGCGCTGCCGCTCGTCGCGGCGGCGTTCGATCGCGCCGAGCTCTCCTGGGCGCAGGTGCGCGCCATCTGTGCCGTGGCTCGCAGCGAGGATCAGGAGCAGTGGTTGGCACGCGCGCGCGTGTCCACGGTCGAAGCACTCGAACGCGGCGCGCGCGCGGTGCATCCGAACGCCACCGGCGCCGCCGATCCCGACCACGACGACGGCACGATCGACGGCGAGCCCGCGATTCGATTGCGCATCGCATGCCCGGCGCGCGTGCGGGCGCTCTGGCGGCGCGCGCTCGAGCTCGCGTCGCGTGTCGCGGGCGAACCGCTCGCGCCGTGGCGCGCCGCCGAGGTCATCGCCGCGGAAGCGTTCTCCGGCCGGCCGGCGGGCGTGCCGCTCGTCGACCGTGCCGTGCTGGCGTGCATGCGCCTCGCGGGCCGGGCGCGACGATCGGACCCGGCAACGAACGCGCATTGCGCCGCGACGGATCCGACCGCGAGTGCTGTCGCCATCGGCGTCGCATCGCGCTGCCCCGGGTCAGGAACCGTCGCGCCCGAGCCAGGACCCGTCGCGACGGCACCGGCCGCCGCCGCGCCGGGCCAGACCGGCGCTGCCAACAAGCCGGAACGCTCGGATACAGCGCCGCCACCTGCAGCGTCCGATCCGTTCGCGCTCGACGCGCGGCTCGTGGCGGTCATGCGGGCGATCCGGACGAGCGAGCCGCGGATCGGTCGCCTCCTCAGAATCGTCGTCGACCGGCACCTGTACCGCGCACACGGTTTCACCGCACTCGCCGACTACGTGCGCGAGCGCCTCGGCATCTCGATTCGCAAGGCCTGGGCGCTCCTCAAGGTCGAACGGAGCACGCGGCGGGACGATGATTTCGCGCGCGCCTACGACGAGGGAGCGATCTCCTGGGTGTGCGCCTTGACGCTGCTGCCCGTCGTCGATCGCGAGAATGCCGCGGCGTGGATCGCACGCG
>JBGOSW010000053.1:0-24966 GCA_041476145.1 Binatia bacterium | reverse complement strand
GTGGCGGCGCTGCCGCGCGACGCGCGCGTCGAGATCGACGCCATCGCCGTCGCCTCCGCGGACCGCTAAGCGGCTTTCATCACTTTGCCGCTGCGGATGCAGCGCGTGCAGGCGAGGAGGTGCTTCACGCCGCCGCCCACCTTGGCACGCACCCGTTGCAGATTCGGCTTCCACCGGCGTCGCGAGCGATTGTTCGCGTGGCTGACGGTGTTGCCCGTCGACGGGCCCTTGCCACAGATGTCACACGTGCGTGCCATTACCCGACCCCCTTCGCGCGAAACGTTGTGGGTAGCACAGCGGATGGCACCCGGCAAATCCGATCCAGGACCCTCTCCGACGCGAGGATCAACCGCGGCGGAGGCGCTCGACGAGGGTCGTCGTCGAGAAGCCGGCGACGACGGGGATGAGGAGCACGCGGCCGCCGCGCGCCTCGACGACGTCGCGCCCGACGACCTGGTCAGCCGCCCAGTCGCTACCCTTCACGAGGACGTCGGGCGCGACGGCGCAGATGAGCGCGTAGGGCGTATCCTCGGAGAAGAGGGTGACGTAGTCGACGGCGGCGAGGGCGGCCACGACTTCCGCGCGCGCCGCCTCGGGCACGAGCGGTCGCGCCGGGCCTTTGAGACGGCGCACGGACGCGTCATCGTTGAGCCCGACGATCAGCAGATCGCCGGCGTCCCGCGCGGCGGCGAGATAGCGGACGTGTCCGACGTGCAGCAGGTCGAAGCAGCCGTTCGTGAAGACGACGCGGCGTCCGGCGCCGCGCGCCTCCGCCGCGCGTGCCGTCAGTTCCTCGCGCCCGACGATCTTCTCGAGATAACGCACGGCGGCACGTCTACCAGTGAATATTCGACGCCGCCATAGCGTCACGCATGAGTGTCGTGCGCGTCTGCTGCGCGACCTGTCCATCGCGCACGGCTGCGAGGTGCCCACGGCGCGGAATACGCATCCGCGTGGGGCTTTCGTGGCATGCTTTTCGCTGATTCGAACCGGTGCGTACGGCGACGATACGAACGGTCGGGCGTCATTCGACTCCACTCATGACGCGCTCGAGTCCCCACACTCCATCCGATCGCTCGTCACCCCCACGCCGCCGGACGTGTTGTGCAACGGTGGGAGGGCGCTCTCCCGGGGCTTGACCCACCCCGCGCCCTCCCACCGCCCCTCCTTCGGATGACGTCCCCGCGCGGCTTCGCCGCGCGACGGACGTCGCGACCGGGAGTGAATCCCGGTCGCTCCCTCGCTCGGCTGGCGCCTCGCTTTGGCGCTTGCGGGGCGTCCACGTCGGCGCTTCCTCGCGCGGGCTGCGCCTCGCTATGGCGGGTGCGGCGCGTAAACGTCGCGCCGGGTGACGTAAAGTGTTAAGGGCGGCGGGGATGGCGGGCGGGTATCGGCAGAAGCGATGGCGCGAAGGGGAGCGGGTGCGCGTCGACGTGAATGCGATGATGGCGCACATGGTGGAGGGAGGCCTCCAAGACGCGGCGATCGCGGCGCTGGTGCCGCATTTGGTGGATGCACACGCGGGGTTGGTGCGGCAGCGACGCGCGGGGCTCCTCGCGTTCGCGGAGTTGCCGTACGCGAAGGCGGAGCTGAAGCGCACGCTCGCGCTCGCCGGGGAGGTGCGCGGCGAGTTTGACGACCTCGTCGTGCTCGGGATCGGCGGCTCGGCGCTCGGGACCCGCGCGCTCTACGAGGGACTGCGCCCGATCGATCATGCGTGGCGCGCGCCGGTGGACACCGAGATGCGAGTGCACGTCGCCGACACCGTCGATCCTGCGTCCTTCGCGGGACTGCTCGCACGGCTCGATCTGCGACGGACACTGTTCAACGTCATCAGCAAGTCCGGCGATACCCCGGAGACGATGAGCCAATTCCTCGTCGTCCGTGACGTGTTGCTGCGCGACCTCGGGGCGGTGGCGTACAAGCGACACATCGTCGTCACCACCGACGCGGCGCGCGGCGCGTTGCGGCAGATCGTCAACGACGAGGGATTCCGCGATCTCGCCGTTCCCGCCGGTGTCGTCGGCCGCTTCTCGGTGCTGAGCGCGGTGAGCTTGTTCCCGGCGGCGTGCGCCGGGATCGACGTCGCCGAGGTGCTGGCAGGTGCCGCCGACATGGACGAGCGCTGTCGCGAGGCGGACCCATGGCGCAATCCGGCGCTGCTGCACGCGGGCGTGCTCCACCTTTCCGCGCAGCAGGGGCGGGGGATCGTGGTGTTGATGCCGTACTCGGATCCTCTCCAGGCGCTCGGGCCATGGTTTTGCCAGCTCTGGGCGGAGACTCTCGGGAAGGCCCACGACCTCCAGGGTGCTGCCGTGCACCGCGGTGTGACGCCGATCGCGGCGGTCGGTCCGTCGGATCAACACGCGCAGCTCCAGCTCTGGGTCGAGGGTCCGGACGACAAGACGATCGTGTTCGTGCGCGTCGAGGATCACGGCGCGGAGTTGACGGTGCCGAAGAGTTACGAGGATCTCGAGAGCGTTTCGTATCTCGGCGGCCTCGGCCTCGGCGCGCTGACGAACATGGAGCAGCAGGCGACGGAGCTCGCCCTCGCGAAGGCACGGCGTCCGAGCGCGACGATCGTCTGCCCGCACCTGCACGGCTTCGCGCTCGGGCAGCTCTTCTACCTGCTGGAGATCGCGGCGGTCATCACGGCGGACCTGCTCGCGGTCGATCCCTTCGATCAACCGGGGCTCGAGGAAGGGAAGCAGCTCACGTACGGCCTCGCGGGGCGAGCGGGGGCGGAGGGGCGCCGCGCCGAGGTGCAACGATCGGTCAGCAAGAAAGAGGTGCGCTACGTCGTCTGAGCGGGCAGGGGTGGCGCCGCCGACCGCCGCAGGACGGATTCACGTCCTTCCCGAAGAGCTCGCGATCCAGATCGCGGCCGGCGAGGTCATCGAGCGGCCGGCGTCGGTCGTGAAGGAGCTCCTCGAGAACGCGCTCGACGCAGGAGCGCGCCGGGTCGTCATCGAGATCGAGGACGGCGGTCTGCGGTCGATCCGCGTGAGCGACGACGGCGAGGGCATGGGCGTGGCCGATGCCGCTTTGGCGTTCACTCGCCACGCGACGAGCAAGATCCGCGACGCCGCCGATCTCACTCGCATCGCGACCTTCGGCTTTCGCGGCGAGGCCTTACCGAGCATCGCCGCGGTTGCGGCCGTCGAGCTCGTCAGCCGCGAGCGCGGCGCGGCGAGCGGCGTTGCCGTCCGAACCGACGCCGGCGCGGTCGTCGAGGTGCGCGCGGCCGGCGCGCCGGAGGGCACGACGGTGACGGTGCGCGACCTCTTCGCGCCGGTTCCAGCGCGCCGCAAGTTTCTGAAGAGCGTGGCGACCGAGCTCGGGCACGTCGTCGAGCTGGTGACGCGGGAGAGTCTCGCGGCGCCCGGCGTCCACTTCCGCCTCCTGCATCAGGGGCGCGAGCTCGCCGCGTATCCGCCGGTCGCCGGGATCGCGGAGCGCGCGCGCCAGATTTTCGGGCGGGAGCGTGTGCGCGACGGTCGCGTCCTCGGCGGGGAGCGGCTCGGAATCGCGGTGCACGGCTTCCTGCTCTCGGCGCAGCTCTCGTTCGCGAGCGGCCGCTATCTCTACACGTACGTGAATGGGCGCGCCGTCCGCGATCGCGCGCTCACGCATGCGATCGTCGAAGGCTACGCGAGCCTGGTGCCGCGCGGACGCTGGCCGGGCGCGATCGTCCTGCTCGAGGTACCGCCCGGCGACGTCGACGTCAACGTGCATCCCGCGAAGCACGAGGTGCGCTTTCGGCTGGCGCACGTCGTGCACGACAGCGTCGTGACGGCCGTGCGCCGGGCGCTTCAGTCCATGGGCGCACCACCGCCGGGCGACGCCGGATCGGTCGCCGAGGCGCTGCAGCGGTACGCGTCGCGCGGCGACGTCACGCGCCCGCTCGCCTTGGTGCACCCGGCGCAGCGCGCGCCCGGCGTCGACGCGGCGATCGCGGCCGCGGGGGACGGGCCGGTGTCGCGGACGCCGGCGGCGGTCGAGGGCGCAGTCGCGGAACGGGTCGGCGGCAGCGCCGCCGCCGGTCGCGGCTTCGCGCAGCTGCGGTTTGTCGGGCAAGTGTTCCGCGGTTATATCGTCTGCGAGGGAGGCGACCGGCTGGTTCTCGTCGATCAACACGCGGCGCACGAGCGCGTCGCTTTCGAGCGCTTGCGTGCCGAGTACCAGGTGGGCGCGATCGAGCGTCAAGCGCTGCTCCTGCCGGTTGCGGTCGACCTCGGCCCGGGGCGTGCCGAGACCGTACGCGACGCGCAGGCGCGCCTCACCAGCCTCGGCTTCGACGTCGAGCCCTTCGGCGAGACGACGTTTCTCGTGCGCGCGGTGCCGGCGATCCTCGGCGACGACGATCCCGCGCTCTTGCTCGAGGATCTCGCCGACGGCCTCGCGACCCACGGGTCGCACCTCTCGGCCGCGGAGTCGATCGACGCCGTCCTCGGCCGCATCGCGTGTCACAGCGTCGTGCGCGTCGGGCGCGTGCTCACCGCCGGCGAGATCGAGGCGCTGCTCGCGGCGCTCGATGCCCTCACGTACGGCAGCAATTGCCCGCACGGCCGCCCGGTTTCGATCGAGTTCACGCGCGGGCAGATCGAGCGGATGTTCGGTCGATGAGCACGCTCCGACTGGTTGCGATCGTCGGCGCGACGGCGACAGGCAAGAGCGACGTCGCGCTCGCGCTCGCCGAGCGGATCGGCGGCGAGATCGTGAGCGCCGACTCGCGGCAGGTCTACCGCCATCTGGACGTGGGAACGGCGAAGCCGGGCGCGGCGGAGCGCGCGCGCGCGCCGCACCATCTCCTCGACGTCGCCGATCCCGACGAGGTCTTCGACGCCGCCCGCTATCGCGCCGCCGCGCTCACGGCGGCGCACGACGTGCAGCGCCGCGGCCGTCCGGTGATCGTCTGCGGCGGGACGGGACTATATCTGCGCGTACTCGTGCACGGGCTCTTCCCGGCGCCGGCACGGGCGCCGGGGCTGCGCGCCTCGCTGCACGCGCTCGAGGAACGTGACGGGCCGGGCACCCTGCACCGGCGCCTGGCGCGCGTCGACCCGCGTGCCGCCGGGCGCCTCCACCCGCACGATCTCCTGCGCATCGTCCGCGCGCTCGAGGTAGAGGCGCTCACCGGACGTCCGATCAGCGCGTGGCAGGACGAGCATCGTTTCGCCGCGGGCGGTGTCGAGGCCCTGGTGCTCGGATGTCGGCGTCCGGGCGACGAGCTCGCGGCGCGCATCGAAGCGCGCTGCGACGCGATGCTCGCGGCCGGGCTTCTCGACGAGATCCGCGCCCTTTGGACGCGCGGCTACGGCCCCGAGCTTCCCGCCCTCCAGAGCGTCGGCTACCGTGAGATGGGCGCCTATTTGCGCGGCATCTGCGATCGCGACACGGCGCGCCTGGCGTTCACGCGCGCCACCCGCCGGCTCGCGAAGCGCCAGCGCGCCTGGTTCCGCGCGGAGCCGGCAATCGAGTGGTTCCACCCCGACCGCGATCACGACGCGCTGCTGGCGCGCGCCGTCGCGTGGCTCGAGCACCCGTGGCCGTCAGCTATCTCGAATTCGAGCTCCCTCTCGCCGCGCTAGACACGCGGATCGAGACGCTGCGCCGCGCCCGCGAACGCAGCGCCGCCGAGAGCCGCGAGCTCCGCCGCCTGGAGAGCGAGCGGCGGAAGCTCGAGTGCACGCTGTACGACACGCTCTCGGCGTGGCAGCGCGTGGAGCTCGCGCGCCACATCGACCGGCCGCAGACGCTCGACTACGTGGCGCGCCTCTGCGCCGACTTCTTCGAGCTGCACGGCGACCGTGCCTTCGGGGACGACGCCGCGATCGTCGGCGGCATCGGTACCTATCGTCGCGAGCCGGTCATGGTCGTCGGCCACCAACGCGGCCACTCGACGCAGGAGCGTCTGCTGCGGAACTTCGGGATGGCGAGCCCGGAGGGCTACCGCAAGGCGTTGCGGCTCTTCCGCATGGCGGAGCGCCTTGGGATCCCCATCCTCACCTTCATCGACACCCAAGGCGCGTACACCGGCGTCGGCGCCGAGCAACGGGGCCAAGCGGAGGCGATCGCGCACACGCTGCGCGGGATGGCGCTGCTGCGGGTGCCGATCGTGAGCGTCGTCATCGGCGAGGGCGGGAGCGGTGGCGCGCTCGCCCTCGGCCTCGGCGACCGCCTGCTGATGCAGGAGTACTCCTGCTACTCCGTGATCTCGCCGGAGGGCTGTTCGTCCATCCTCTATCGCGACCGCGCCCCGGAGAACGTCGCGCGTGCCGCCGAGGCGCTGCGCCTCACGGCGCGCGATCTGTATCGCTTCGGCGTGATCGACGAGGTGGTGAACGAGCCCGTCGGCGGCGCCCACCGCAATCCACGCCGCGCCGGCGAGGCGCTCGAGCGCAGCATCGCGCACCACCTCGCCGAGCTGAAGGGGCAGTCGCTCACGTCGTTGCTGGCGCGCCGCTACGAGAAGTATCGGAGCATCGGCCGCTACCTCGAATAGCGCGGCGCGATCGTCGCGTTGCAATGCCGGAAGGCGTGCGCTAGCTCTTTGCAATTCTGAGGACCGCGAGCGACGCATCCATGAAGGCCGTGGACCGTGAGGTCGATCAGGAGCGCGCCAAGATCGACCGCATCGACGAGCGCATCGTGCGGCTCCTGAACCAACGGGCGCGCGCCGCGCAGCGGATCGGCCGCCGCAAGGCGAAGCGCGGCGTCAACGGCGCCGACGGCTTCTGGGTGCCGAGCCGCGAGAAGCGCATCTTCGACCGCCTGCGGACGCTCAACGCCGGGCCGCTGACGGACGAGGCGGTGCGTGCCGTGTTCCGCGAGATCATCTCGGCGTCGCGCGCGCTCGAGGCGCGGCTCAGCGTCGCGTACCTCGGTCCCGAAGGGACGTTCACGCACGCGGCGGCGCGTGACCAGTTCGGCGGCGGCGCGATGCTCACGCCCGTGGAATCGATTCCGCAGGTATTCGCCGAGGTCGAACATCGCCGGGCCGACTTCGGCGTCGTGCCGGTCGAGAACTCGACCGAGGGCGCCGTCACTTCGACGCTCGACCTGCTCGTCGAGTCGCCGCTCCAGATCACCGCCGAGGTCCTTCTCGACGTCCGGCAATGCCTTCTGAGCCGTGCCGCGGATCTCGGCGCCGTGCGGCGCGTGCTGTCGCACCCGCAAGGAATCGCGCAGTGTCGTCGCTGGATTGCCGAGCATCTCGCGACCGCCACCGTCGAGGAGACGGCGAGTACCAGCCGCGCCGCGGAGATCGCCGCCGGCGATCCGACCGCCGCCGCGATCGCGAGCCGTCTGGCCGCGGAGCGCTACGAGCTGAACATCCTCGCCGCCAACATCCAGGACGTGACGGCGAACGTGACGCGCTTTTTCGTCCTCGGCACCACCGACGCGTCGACGCCCTCGCGCGACGACAAGACCTCGGTGCTGTGTACCGTGAAGGACGAGGTCGGGGTGCTGGCGAAGCTCCTGCAGCCGCTGGCGCGCGCGCGTGTGAGCCTGCACAAGATCGAGTCACGGCCGCTGCGCGGCCGGCCGTGGGAGTACGTGTTCTTCCTCGACCTGCGTGGACACCGCAGCGATGCGCGCGTGCGGCGCGCGCTGGCGCGCATGGCGCCGCTCACGACCATGATGAAGATCCTCGGATCGTATCCGGCGGGCCGATGAGCAAGCCGCGCAACGCGGGCAAAGCGCCGGCCGCCGAGGCGCACGAGGGCGGAATCGACGTCCACGACCTCGTGCCGGAGTGGATCCAGCGGCTCGCGGCGTACCCGCCGGGCATGCCGCTCGAGGAACTCGAGCGCGAGTACGGCATCAGCGGCTCGATCAAGCTCGCCTCGAATGAGAATCCGTTCGGCCCGTCGCCGCGTGCGCTCGCGGCGATCCGCGAGGCGTTCGGTACGTTGCATCGCTACCCCGACGGCAGCGGCTTCTATCTCCGCCGCGCCCTCGCCGAGCGGCTCGGCGTCGCCGCCGACGCGATCATCCTCGGCAACGGCTCGAACGACATCATCGAGCTGGTCGTGCGCGCGTTCTTGCGTCCCGGCGACGAGGCGATCATGGCCGAGCAGGCGTTCATCATCTATCAGATGGTCGTGCAGGCGACCGGCGCCGCGCCGCGACCGATCCCCCTCAAGCGCTATACCCACGACCTCGACGCCATGGCCCAGGCGATCGGACCGACGACGCGCCTCGTCTTCCTCGCCAACCCGAACAACCCGACCGGGACGATCTACACGCGCGATGAATGGGAGGACTTCCTCGACTCGGTGCCGCCGCACGTCGTGATCGTCGCCGACGACGCCTATGCGGACTACGTGGAGGATCCCGCCTACCCGGACTCGCTCGCCTACCATCGGCGCGGGCGGCTGCTGCTGACGTTGCGCACCTTCTCGAAGATCTACGGGCTCGCCGGGCTACGGATCGGTTACGGCGTCGGGCCGATCGAGATGGTGGAGATCCTCAACCGCATCCGCCAGCCCTTCAACGTCAACTCCCTGGCGCAGGTAGCGGCGCTCGCGGCGCTCGACGACGTCGCGCACGTCGAGCGGACGCGCGCCAACAATCGCGAGGGTCTCGCGTTTCTGCGCGCCAGCTGCGAGCGGCTCGGACGTGCCTACGTGCCGAGCTGGGCCAACTTCCTCCTCATCGACGTCGGCGAGGGCGCGCGCGTCTACGAGGCGCTGCTCCGCCGCGGGATCATCGTGCGGCCGATGGACGTGTACGGATTGCCGCACCACCTGCGCGTCACGGTCGGTACGCCGGCGGAGAACCAACGCTTCGTCGACGGTCTCGCGGCGGTGCTCGGGCCGGCGACGTGAGGCGGATCGCCGACCGGCTGGTGATCGCCGGCGTCGGTCTGATCGGCGGTTCGCTGGCGATGGCGCTGCGTGCGCGCGGCGCGGTGGGTGAGGTGATCGGTCTCGGCCGCTCGGCGGAGAACCTCCGCATCGCGCGCCGGCGCGGCATCATCGACCGCGCCGAGCGCGACCCCGAGCGCGCCGCGCGCGGCGCCGATCTGGTGGTCGTCGCCGTGCCGGTGCAGACGATCGCGCCGGTCGTGAGTGCGCTCGTGCGCGCGCTGCCGCCGACCGCCGTCATCACCGATGCCGGAAGTGTGAAATCGTCGGTCGTCGCCGCGGTGGAGCGCATCCTCGGCGACACCGCCGGCCGCTTTTGCGGCAGCCATCCGATCGCCGGTACCGAGCATTCGGGCGCGGTCGCGGCGTTGCCGAATCTCCTCGAGGGTCAGCGGTGCGTACTCACGCCCGGGCCGCGGACCACGGCGGCGACGCGCCGGCGCGTGCACGCGCTCTGGGAAGCGGCGGGGATGCGTGTCGAGGAAATGCCAGCTGCGACGCACGATCGCATCTTCGCGCTCGTGAGCCATCTCCCGCACGTTGCCGCGTTCGCGCTCGTGAACGCGGTCGCGGACGTCGACCGCCAGGGGGCGCGTCGTGCGCTCGCATACGCCGCCGGCGGGTTCAAGGACTGGACGCGCATCGCCGCGAGCTCGCCCGAGATGTGGCGCGACATCTGCCTCGCGAACCGCGCCGAACTGCTGCGTGCGATCGACGGCTTCAACGCCGCGCTCGAGCGCATCCGCGACGCCGTCGGGCTCGGCGACGGGGCGGCGATCGCCGCCGAACTCGCGCGCGCCCAGATGACGCGACGGCGTCTCGGCGCGGTACCGCCGCCGCGGCCGCCGCGTTTGCGGGCGCGGCGCGGCGCACGCCGCTCGCGGGGTCGATGAGCACCGTCACGATCACGCCGGCGGTGCGTGGGCTGCGCGGCACCTTCACGATTCCCGGCGACAAGTCGATCGCGCATCGCGCGCTCCTCCTCGGGGCGATTGCGCGCGGCCCGACCGTCGTCCACGGCTTCACCTCCGGCGCCGACACCGGCGCGACGCTCGCCGCGTGCGAGTCGCTGGGCGTCGCCGTCACGGCACGCGACGGCGTGTTGCACATCGACGGCCGCGGCTGGGACGGTCTGCGCGCGCCGGCCGCGACCCTCGATTGCCGGAACTCGGGAACGACGATGCGGCTTCTCACCGGGATGCTCGCCGGCCGGCCGTTCGCGAGCCGGCTCGACGGCGACGCGTCGCTGCGGCGCCGGCCGATGCGGCGCGTCCTCGAGCCGCTGGCGCGCATGGGCGCGTCGATCATCGCCGAGGGCGCCGACGGTCGCGCGCCGTTGCGCGTCGAGGGGCGGCCGCTGCGGGGCGCGGCGCACGTCCTTCCGATCGCGAGCGCGCAGGTCAAGTCCGCCCTCCTGCTCGCGGGTCTGCAAGCGTCGGGCACGACGACGGTCGAGGAGCCGGCGGCCTCGCGCGATCACACCGAGCACATGCTCGCCGAGTTCGGGGCACAGCTCACGCGCGGACCGCGCGTGGTCACGCTCGCCGGTCCGCAAGAGCTCCGCGGCGCGACGGTGCGTCTCCCCGGCGACTTTTCGTCGGCGGCGTTTCTGATCGTCGCGGCGCTGCTCGTGCCGGGCTCGGAGCTCCGCCTGAGCGGCGTCGGTGTCAACCCGACGCGCACCGGGTTGCTCGACGTGCTCGCCGCGATGGGCGCGAGCGTCATCGTCGAGCCGGAGATCGGGGGCGGCGCCGAGCCGCGTGCGACCCTGATCGTGCGCAGCGTGCCGCTGCGCGCGGCGCGCATCCGCGGCGAGCTCTTGCTACGCGCGATCGACGAGTTTCCGATCCTGTGCGTCGCGGCGGCGTGTGCCGCGGGTCGCAGCGAGCTGCGCGACGGCGCCGAGCTGCGCCTCAAGGAGAGCGATCGCATTGCGGTCATGGCGGAGACGCTCGCCCGTTTGGGCGCGCACGTCGAGGAGCTGCCCGACGGCGTCGCCATCGAGGGACCGGCGCACTTCATGGGCGGCCTGGTCGATCCGCACGGCGACCATCGCATCGCCATGGCCGCCGCCGTCGCCGCCCTCGTCGCCACCGCCCCAGTGACGATCAGCGACGCCGACTGCGCCGACGTCTCCTTCCCCGGTTTCTACGAGCTCCTCGCGAAAGCCAGCGGCCAATGAAGAAGGGAGGCGGGCGAAGTCGATTCATCGTCATCGCCATCGACGGCCCGGCGGGCGCGGGCAAGAGTACCGCCGCGCGACGGCTCGCCGCCGCCCTCGACTACACCTACGTCGACAGCGGCGCGATGTATCGCGCCGTCGGCCTCGCCGCGCGCCGGCACGGGGTCGACCCCGACGACGCCGCCGCGGTTGCAGCGCTCGTCGACGGCGTGACCCTGGTCGCGGATGCGGGCGGTACGCGCGTCCTCCTCGACGGCGACGACGTCACTCGCGAACTGCGCGCACCCGACGCCGGTGCGTGGGCGTCTCGGGTCGCGCCGCACGCGCTGGTACGCGCGCGGCTCCTCGATCGGCAGCGGGCACTCGCCGCCGAGGGAGGGATCGTCATGGACGGCCGGGACATCGGCACGGTGGTGTTCCCCGACGCCGAGTGCAAGTTCTTCCTCACCGCGAGCACCGACGAGCGGGCGCGCCGGCGTCAGGCCGAGGAGGCCGGAAGCGGCGCCGCGAGCGACCTCGCGGCGACCCGTGCCGAGATCGAGGCACGCGATCGTCGCGATCGGGACCGGTCGATCGCACCGCTTCGCGCCGCGCCCGACGCGATCGTGATCGACAACAGCACGCTCACGGTCGACGCCGTCGTCGCGCGCATGCTGGAGGCGGTTCGCGCACGCGCAAGGCCTTGAACTTCCAGGAAGGGGGCGCTAAGGAAGGATGCTTGCGTTGCGGGGGGCGGAGATCTTGATCCCAGGGGGTGTGCAGTTGACCAGCGAAGACAACCACGACCAGCGTGCGAGCAGCGCCGGAGGTGACGACTTCGGCAGCATGTTCGAGCAGAGCATGCGCGCGGTCAAACCTGGGGAGGTCATTGTCGGGCGTGTCGTCCATGTCGGCCGTGATCACGTCACCGTCGACATCGGTTACAAATCTGAAGGGCAGATCGGCATCCACGAGTTTCGCGCTCGCGACGGCTCGATCGACGTCAAAGAAGGCGACGACATCGACGTCTACTTCGAGAGCTCCGAGTCCGAGGACGGCGGCATCGTGCTGTCGCGGCAAAAGGCGGAGCAGTTTCGCGTCTGGCGCGACATCGAGAAGGCGTACGAGAAAGAAGGCGCGGTCGAAGGCACGATCGTCGGGAAGGTGAAGGGCGGCTTGAAGGTCGACATCGGCGTCCCCGCCTTCCTTCCTGGTTCACACGCCGACCTCCGCCCGGCGCGCAACCTCGATCGCTTCATCGGACAGCGCGCGCGCTTCGCGATTCTCAAATTCAATCGCTCACGGGGCAACGTCGTCGTCTCGCGCCGCGCCGTTATGGAGCGGGAGCGCGAGTCGCTGAAGGGCGAAACGCTCAAGGTGCTCGAGGAGGGCGTCATCCTCGAGGGCACGGTCAAGAACATCACCGACTACGGCGCCTTCGTCGATCTCGGCGGCATCGACGGTCTGCTGCACATTACCGACATGTCGTGGGGGCGCATCGGGCATCCGTCCGAGGTCGTGAACGTCGGCGACAAGGTGCGCGTCGTCGTCCTCAAGTACGATCCGGAGCGTGAGCGCGTGTCGCTCGGCATGAAGCAGATCCTGCCCGACCCCTGGTCGACGGTCGCGGAGCGCTTCCACGTCGGCATGAAGGTGCACGGCAAGGTCGTGAGCCTCACCGACTACGGTGCCTTCGTCGAGCTCGAAAAGGGCGTCGAGGGATTGATCCACGTCTCCGAAATGTCGTGGACGCGCCGCGTGAGCCATCCCTCGAAGGTGCTGCAGCCGCAGAGCGAGGTCGAGGTCGTGATCCTCGACGTCGACCCCGCCAATCGCCGCATCTCGCTCGGCCTCAAGCAGACCGAGCCGAACCCCTGGGAGATGGTGCGCATCAATCATCCCGTCGGCAGCCACATCACCGGCAAGGTGAAGAGCATCACCGACTTCGGCGTCTTCGTCGGCGTCGACGAGGGGATCGACGGCCTGGTCCACATCTCCGACCTGCACTGGACGAAGAAGGTGAAGCACCCTTCGGAGCTCTACAAGAAGGGCGACGACGTCGAGGCGGTGGTGCTGGCGATCGACGTCGAGAACGAGCGCATCTCCCTCGGCGTCAAGCAGCTCGTGGAAGATCCATGGAACAGCGTGCCGACACGCCATGCGATCGGCTCGCGCATTCACGGCACGGTCACCAGCGTCACTGACTTCGGCGTCTTCGTGGAGATCGAGGAAGGTCTCGAGGGCCTCATCCACGTGAGCCAGCTCTCGACCGAGCGCGTCGACAAGCCGGCGCAGCTCTTCCACGTCGGTGAGGTCGTCGAGGCGGAGGTGACGCACGTCGACGCCCGCGAGCGTCGTATCGGGCTCAGCATCAAGGCGCTCCGCCGTAGCGAGGAGCGCGACGAAGTGGACAGCTACCTCCGCCGCGAGCGCGAAGGCTCGAAGTTCTCGTTCGAGGACATCCTGAGCGAAGAGCTGCGCCTCGATCGCGACGAAGGCGATCAACCCGCCAAGGCGAAGAGCGACAGCGACAAGTAGCGAGGCCGAAGCGGTATGGCGGCACGGCACCCCATCGCGCGCGGCATCGCCGTTCTGTGCACCGTCGTCGTGCTGGTCTTCCTGGCGGCCTTCGCGTTGACGTACGGAACCGAGGGGCGCCTCTCGTCGGCGCTGGCGATCGGCGGACGCGTCGGCGTCGTCGAGGTGACCGGCGTCATCACCGCGAGCGACGATGTCGTCGAGGCGTTGCGCGGCTTCGAGCATGCGCCGTCGGTGAAAGCGGTCGTCGTTCGCGTCGACTCCCCGGGCGGCGGCGTCGCGGCGTCGCAAGAGATCTATCACGCGATCCTC
The DNA here is from genome assembly GCA_041476145.1 of Binatia bacterium. GTDB lineage: Bacteria > Desulfobacterota > Binatia > UTPRO1 > UTPRO1 > DP-19. Next base: position 11,082 of record JBGOSW010000053.1, on the reverse strand, counting down.
GAGCTGCGCGCCAAGAAGCCGGTCGTCGCCTCGCTCGGCGGCGTCGCCGCCTCGGGCGGCTACTACGTCGCGAGCGCCTGCGACGCGATCGTCGCCAACCCGGGCTCGTTGACCGGCTCGATCGGCGTGATCATGGAGATGGGCAACGTCCAGGAGCTGCTGCAGAAGATCGGCGTGCAGGCCGAAGTGTTGAAAGCCGGTCCGTACAAGGACATGGGCTCGCCGGTACGTCCGCTGACGGACGACGAGCGCGCCATCTTCCAGCGCATGATCGACAGCGTCCACACGCAGTTCATCACCGCCGTCGCCGGCGGCCGGAAGATGGACGAGGCGAAGGTACGCGCGCTCGCCGACGGACGCATCTACTCCGGCGAACAGGCGCACGAGCTCGGACTCGTCGACAGCCTCGGCGGCTTTCAGGACGCGATCGCGATGGCCGCCGAACGCGGCGGCATCGTCGGCGAGCCGAACGTCAGCCGCGCCTCGCTCGGACACGAGCCGTGGTGGTGGCGGCTCCTCTTCAACTTCGCCCCGGCCGGGCTGTTCCCGATTCGCCCGGCGCTCGGATTGCAGCTCCTCTACGGCGGACCGTTCCCGCGCTGAGCGCGCAAGGAGGCATCATGGCCACCACACCAGAGGGTATGAATGGATCGATGACCAAGCGCGATCTGATCGACGAAGTGGTGAAGATCTATCCGCGGTTCTCGGGCCGTGACGCCGAGGTCATGGTGAACGCGGTCTTCGACAGCATGACCGAAGCGCTCGCGCGCGGTGAGCGCATCGAGATCCGCGGCTTCGGAAGCTTCGTCGTGAAGCACCGCCAGGCGCGGGAGGGGCGGAATCCCAAAACCGGCGCCTTGGTGCCGGTCGCCGCCAAGCGCGTGCCCTTCTTCAAGGTCGGCAAGGAGCTCAAGCTCCGCGTCGACGGCAAGCAACCGACCGCGCCGCAGTCGTCGTCGAGCGAGGCTCCGGGAGCCGACGGCTGAGTTCGTTGGCGGCCTGCATGCGGTCTCGCGAATGGTCGCGACGCTCGTCGCGAGCGGAGCGAGCGGGGGCGAAATCGCGATGAAAACGCTGTGGGCGCCGTGGCGGATGGCGTATCTCACGGAGCCCCCGAGCACGGAGTGCTTCTTCTGCGCCGGGTTCACGAGCCCCGACGAGCGCACGCAGCTCGTGCTCGCCCGCGACGCGGATGCGATCGTGATGCTCAACAAGTATCCGTACGGCTCCGGGCATCTGCTGGTCGCGCCGCGCCCGCACGTCGGCCGCCCGGAGGACTTGCCGGAGGCTGCGTACGCCGCGCTGCTGCATGCCGTCCGGCGTGCCGCCATCGCGCTGCGTGAAGCGTTCGCGCCCGAGGGCATGAACATCGGCATGAACGTCGGCCGCGCCGCCGGCGCCGGCGTCGTGGACCATTGCCACTGGCACCTGCTGCCACGCTGGAACGGCGACACCAACTTCATGCCGCTGATCGGCGAGGTGAAAGTGATGTCGGAGCATCTCGACGCGACCTACGATCGGCTGCGCCCGCGCTTCGGCTGACGGCGACTCAAGCGGCGCAGACGAAATCGCGCGTCTCGGCGAGGCCGAGCGCCGCCAGCGACGCCCGCACCTCGGCGCGCGCGCTGGCGCCGGCGACCGAGACGATGACGGGGCGCTGCGCGACGTCGGCGAGCGCGGCGGGCGGGATCACCGGCGCGCCGTGGATGACGTTGTCGAGGCGTCCCGGGTGTACCTCGACGATGTGGGACGGCTGCTTGCCGTGCGCGAGGAGCGCGCGGCGCAGGGCGCGGGCGGTGTCGCCGTAGCCCCAGAGGACGTAGCGGTCGGTCGTCGCGAGGACGCCGGCGGCGAGAAACGCCGCCTTGCAGGCGGTAAAGCGCGCCAGGTCGTAGCGGGGATCGCGGCGCGAGAGCCGCCTCGGATCGTCGCGCCACAGGAGGAGACGGCGCGGCACGCTCGCCAGCGCGGCGCCGGTCGCGAGCAGACGCAGCAGCAGGTCGTAGTCCTCGGGCCAGCCGCGGTCGCGGTAGCCGAGCGCGGTGAGGATGTCACGGTGGATCATCAGAGCGGGGTGCGCGATCGGGCACTCGACGTAGGCCTCGGCGCGCATGGCATCGGGGGTCTCGATCGCGTTCAGCCAGCGTTCGTAGGCGCGGCGGCCGTGGCGGAGAACGGCGCGCGGGAAGAGGCGGACCTTGCAGCCGACGGCGGCGATCTCGGGACGCGCGTCGAGGAGGCGCCGCTGTGCGCGCAGGCGGTCGCGGTGCATGAGGTCGTCGGCGTCCATGCGCGCGACGAGGTCCCCTCGACAGCGGGCGAGACCGATGTCGAGCGCGGCGACGATGCCGCCGTGCGGCGCGGTGACGACGACGAGGCGCGGTTCGCGGCGCGCAAACGCGCGCGCCCGGCCGAGTGTGTCGTCCGTCGAGCCGTCGTCGACGAGGACGCACTCCCAGTCGCGCTCGGTCTGGCGCACGACGCTCCGCAGGCAGGCGTCGAGGGTCGCCGCCGCGTTGTAGGCAGGGAGCAGGATCGAGATGGTTGGGGGCATGTGCACGAGCGCAGACGATCGTTTACTCGGCGCAAAGCGCGCGCATATAATGCCGCGGACTCGTCGCCAAGGGGGAGGTCGTAACGATGGAAGATGCGCGCACGCTCGGGGAGCTCAAGCGGGGAGGGTACGAGCTGCTGCCCGTCCGCGAGGAGATGCGGCGCAACCTCCTCGCCAGCCTCGCGCGCGGCGAGCGCATCCTTCCCGGCATCGTCGGCTACGACGAGACGGTCGTGCCCGAGATCGAGAACGCGATCCTCTCCGGCCACCACATCGTCTTCCTCGGCGAGCGTGGGCAGGCGAAGTCGCGCATCATGCGCGGGCTGGTGTCGCTGCTCGACGAGCGCATCCCCGCGATCGCGGGCTGCGAGATCAACGACGATCCGCTGCGCCCGATCTGCCGCCTGTGCCGCCGGCGCGTCGCCGACGAGGGTGACGCGCTGCCGCTCGTCTGGATCGGCCGCGACCATCGCTACGGTGAGAAGCTCGCGACCCCCGACGTCTCGATGGCGGACCTGATCGGGGAGATCGATCCGATCAAGGTGGCGGAAGGCCGGTATCTCGCCGACGAAGAGACCATCCACTACGGCCTGGTGCCGCGTACGCATCGCGGCATCTTCGCGATCAACGAGCTTCCCGACCTCACCGAAAAGGTCCAAGTCGGTCTCTTCAATTTGATGGAGGAGAGGGACGTCCAGATCAAGGGCTACAAGATCCGCCTGCCGCTCGACGTCGTGATCGTCGCCAGTGCCAACCCCGAGGACTACACCAGTCGAGGGCGCATCATCACACCGTTGAAGGATCGCTTCGACGTCCAGATTCGCACGCACTACCCGACCTGTATCGAGGACGAGATCGCCATCATGGAGCAGGAAGTGCCGGTGCGCGAGCGCTCCGGGCGGGAGCTGCGGGTGCCGGACTTCGTGAAGCAGCTGATCGCGCAGCTCACGATGGAGGCGCGTGCCTCGAACGAGATCAATCAGGCGTCCGGTGTGAGCGTGCGCGTCACCATCAGCAACTACGAGAGCATGATCGCCAACGCCGAAAAGCGCGCGGTGCGTTGCGGCGAGCGCGAGATCGTCCCGCGCATCACCGACCTGCATGCGGTGCTGGCCTCGACCGCCGGTAAGATCGAGCTCGAGTACGCCGGTGAGGAGAAGAAGGAGGGCGATCTCATCGACCGGCTCCTCAATCGCGCCGTGCTCAAGGTGTTCGACCGCGCGATCACGGTGGAGTCGTTGAAGAAGGTGACCGAGTACTTCGAGGGCGGCGGTGGGGTCGAGGTGTCCGACCGCATGCCGGCGATCGACTACCTCGAAGGTATTCGCGGTATCCCGGGGTTGCGCGAGGCGATCGTGGCGCTCGGTCCGTTCGAGAGCCCGGCGCTGGTGGCGGCGGCGAGCGAGTTCATCCTCGAGGGCCTGCACGTCCACCAGAAGCTCAACAAAGATCGCCATGGAGGCCGGTTCACATACCGGAGCTGAGCACGGACGCATGCTGACCCACCGCTACACCCGCTGGGACGGGAGTCAGCACCTCCGCCTCGACGCCGAGCAGGTGTTCGCGAAGCTCGGCGAGTACCTGTCGTACACCGACGACATCCGCCAGGCGCTCGAGTGGCTGCTGCGCCAGGGCGTCGATCTGGAAGGGACGCGCGTTCTCGGGCTCGACGACCTTCTCGAGCAGCTGCGCGAGCAGATGCGGCGGCGTTACCACGAGTTCAACTTCGCGAACGCCCTCGACGACGTGCGCCGCAAGCTCGACGAGCTCCTCGACCTCGAGCGCGGCACGCTCGACGAGCGGCGCGACGCACACCCCGAGATCGCGGCGAAGCGCGACTTCCTCGATCGCCTGCCGCCGCGGCTCTCCGACGCGATCGAGCGGCTGCGCGAGTACGCGTTCGAGGACGCGGACGCCGCCGCCGAGTTCGAACATCTGCTCGAGGAGCTCGACAACGTGCGGCGCGTCGAAGACTTCATCCGGCGCCACGGAGAGCTCTTCCAGGGACCCAAGGCGCTCGACTACGAAGGCGCGTTGCAGCTGATCGACGAGATGGAGCGCCTGAAGCAGCTCGAGCAGCAGCTGCTCGCGGGCGCCATGGACGGCCTCGACGCCGACGAGCTCGAGCGTCTGCTCGGTGCCGAGGCGGCGCGCGACTTCCGCGCCTTGCGCGAGATGATGGCGCTGCTCCACGACTCCGGCTACCTCGTACAGCGCGGCGGACATGCGACTCTGTCGCCGAAGGGCGTGCGCAAGATCGGCCAGCTCGCGCTCCGTGACATCTACCAGGGCCTCTTGCGGGACCGCCCCGGCGAGCACGCGACCGATCTGCGCGGCGCCGCGGCGTTGCGGCCGGAAGCGACGAAGCGGTACCGGTACGGCGATCCGCTCCACCTCGACCTCGTCGGCACGCTCAAGCAGGCGCTCACGCGCCGCCCGGGCACGCCGCTCGGCCTCGTGCCCGGCGACTTCCGTGTCTTCGAGTCCGACGACGCCACCAGCACCTCGACGGTCCTCCTCCTCGACATGAGCTGGTCGATGAGCTGGGAGGGACGCTTCGCGGCGGCGAAGAAAGTCGCGATGGCGCTCGAGAGTTTGATCCGCTCGCGCTACCCGCGCGACTACTTCGCGATCGTCGGCTTCTTCACGCGCGCCGTCGAGCTGAAGCTCCGCGATCTTCCCGAGGCGAGCTGGAACATGGGTGATCCGTTCACCAACCTCCAGGACGGCCTGCGGCTCGCCGGCGAGCTGCTCGCCCGCCACCACAGCACCAACCAGCATGTGATCGTGATCACCGACGGCCAGCCGACGGCGTATTTCTCGCGCGGACGGCTCTATTGCGAATGGCCGCTCAGCTTCGGTGGCATCAGCATGCGGGCCGCGCAGGAGACGCTGAAGGAGGTCGAGCGCATCACGCGCATGGGCATCACCATCAACACCTTCATGCTCGACGACAGCCCGAGCCTGCGGGCATTCGTCGAGCGCATGACGCGCATCAATCGCGGGCGCGCGCTCTACACGCGTCCCGACCGCTTGGGCGAGTACCTCCTCGTCGACTACATCGGCCACAAGCGAAAGAAAGTCTGAGGCACGAACGGCGGTGGGGGCGGTGGACGCGGGCGTGAAGCTGACACCGATGCTGGCGCAATACCTGCGGCTGAAGGAGCGTCACCGTGACGCGATCCTGATGTTCCGCCTCGGGGATTTCTACGAGATGTTCTTCGAGGACGCCGAGCGCGCCTCGGCGATCCTCGACATCACGCTCACCGCACGCAACAAGCACGACGCCACGCCCATCCCGCTCTGCGGCGTGCCGTTTCATTCCGTCGAGCCCTACATCCAGAAGCTCCTCGGCGCCGGGCTGAAGGTCGCGATCTGCGAGCAGATCGAGGACCCGCGCGGCGCCAAGGGCCTCGTCGATCGCGACGTCGTGCGCGTCATCACGCCGGGGACGATCGTCGAAGAAGAGAGCCTCGACCCGCGCACGGGGAGCTTTCTCGCCGTCCTCGGCGCGGACGACCGCGGCTACGCGCTCGCGATCGCCGACATCTCGACGGGTGAGGTGCGCGTCGCCGAGTTCGGCGCGGCGGTGGAGGTGACGACGGGCGGCGCCGAGCGCGACGATCTCGTCGAAGCGCTCGGTGAGGAGATCGCGCGTCTCGGCGTGAAGGAGCTGGTGCTCGCGGCAGCGGCGCAGCCGATCGTCGAGCGTCTGACCGCGCGCGCACCGGGTGTGTTCCGCAGCCTCATCCCCGAGGACTGGTACGACGCCGCCGACGCTGCAGCTTGGCTCGCCGGCCTGGGTGTCGAGCACGCGGCACTGCGTCCGGCGGCCCTCGCCGCGCTCGGCGGCCTGCGAGCATATCTTCGCGAAACGTATCGCGGCACCCTCGACCACCTCCGTTCCCCGGAATTCTATCATCCGCACGATACGCTCACGCTCGATCACGTCACGCGCGCCAATCTCGCCCTCCTCCACGGCGCCGCGGGTGAACGGCGCGGATCGCTGCTCGCGGTCCTCGATCGGACGACGACGCCGATGGGGAGCCGTACCTTGCGACGCTGGCTGGTCGCGCCGCTCACCAGCTGCGCGGCGATCGGCCGACGTCTCGACGCCGTCGAGGCGCTGGTCGAGGCTCCGGGCTTGCGGGGCGATCTGACGGCCGGCCTCGCGGGCATGGGCGACGTCGAGCGCCTGGTCGGCCGCGTCGGCACCGCGGCCGCCTCGCCACGTGACCTGGCGCGCCTCGCCGCCGCCCTCGCGCGCGTCGAGAGCCTGCGCGCGCGGCTCGCGGACTCGACCGGTCTTCTCGGCGAGATCGCGGCCGTGCTGGCGCCGCTTCCCGAAGTGCGGGCGCGCATCGGCGCACTCCTCGTCGAGGAGCCGCCGGCGGCGGTGCGCGCTGGCGCGGTGGTGCGCGACGGCTTCCATCCCGAGGTCGACGAGCTGCGTGCGGCGGCGCGCGACGGACGCGGCTGGGTGGCGGCGTTCGAGGCACGCGAGCGGACGCGGACCGGCATCGGTTCGTTGAAGATCCGCTACAACCGCGTCTTCGGCTACGCGATCGAGGTGACGCGTCCGAACCTACCGTTGGTCCCGGCGGAGTACGTCCGCAAGCAGACGCTCGCCGGCGTCGAGCGCTTCGTCACCCAGGAGCTCAAAGATCACGAGCGCCGCCTCCTCGGCGCCGAGGAGCGCCTGCGGCAGCTCGAGGCCGAACTCTTCGCCGCCCTCGTGGCCGACGTGCGTGCCCACCAGCGTGCGCTCGCGGAGAACGCCCGCGTCCTCGGCGTCCTCGACACCGTGATCGGGCTCGCCGACCTGGCGCACGACCACGGCTACGTGCGACCGGTCCTCGATCGCGGCAGCGCGCTCGTGATCCGCGACGGCCGGCATCCCGTCATCGAGACCATGCGGAGCGGTGATCGCTTCGTGCCGAACGACTGCACGCTCGACGAGTCGCAACAGATCCTGCTCGTCACCGGACCCAATATGGCGGGCAAATCGACCTACCTGCGCCAGATCGCCCTCCTCGTGGTGATGGCGCAGATGGGGAGCTTCGTCCCCGCCGCCGAGGCGCGGATCGGCGTCGTCGACCGCATCTTCACCCGCGTCGGCGCCTCCGACGACCTCGCGGCCGGGGACTCGACGTTCATGGTCGAGATGCGCGAGACGGCGCACATCCTGCGCGAGCTCACCGATCGCAGCCTCGTCGTGCTCGACGAGATCGGCCGCGGCACCAGCACCTTCGACGGCATCGCGATCGCCTGGGCGGTCGCCGAACACCTACATGACCGCGGACCGGGCGCGAAGACCCTGTTCGCGACGCACTACTATGAGCTCACGGCGCTGGCGCGCCACAAACCGAGAATCCGCAACTACTCGGTCGCGGTACGCGAATGGAACGGCGAGGTCATCTTCCTGCGCCGGATCGTGGCGGGGCCGGCGAGTCGCAGCTATGGGATCGAGGTGGCGCGGTTGGCGGGGATGCCGGCGGTCGTCCTGGAGCGTGCCCGGGGTCTTCTCGCGGCCCTCGAGCGCGGCGAGATGCTCGCCGAGGATCAGCGGGCGGCGGGCGCCGCGGAGGTCGATCAGCCCCGGCAGCTCGGTCTGTTCGGGGAGAGGCAGTCGATCGTCGAGCGCCGGCTACGCGAGTTGGATGTTGCACGCATGACCCCGCTCGATGCATTGAATGAGCTGCACAGGCTGGTGGAGGCGGTGCGGAGCGGAGGTGACGATGCGCACGAGAGCAAATGCTGAGGTCCGGCAGGCGCGGGAAGCGCGGTCACTCGTGAGCCGCGCCCGCGGACGGACGTGGCGATGGCGGGCGTTCCTCGCGGTTCTGTTCGCCGCGGTGCTGGCGCCGCGCCCCGGTGCAGGCTCGCCGCCCTTCAAGGCGGCGCCCCGGCGCGGGTCGGTGCAGGCGGCGGCGCCCGCGACGGTGGAGCGCGTCCGCTACATTGCCGACGACCACTCGACACGCGTCATCGTGCTGCTGTCGCGTAGCGTGCCTTACGAGGTGCGCGTCCTGCCCGGCGAGGCGGCGCGCGGCAGCGAGCGGCGCGTCGTCCTCGACTTCTCGAATGCCAAGCTCGGCGCCGAGGCGGCGGCACCGATCGGCATCGAGGACGGGCTCTTGAAGCAGATCCGCACCGGGCAATTCACCGCTCGCACGGCGCGCGTCGTGCTCGACCTCGCGAGCGTCACGGGGCACCACGTCTTGGAGCTCGACGATCCGCCGCGCGTGGTCGTCGACATCGCCGGCCGTCCGACGGCGGTGTCCGCGGCGCCGGCGCGGGACGGCGGCGGTGGCGCGGAAGGGGCGGCGAGAGGCGGCGCGGCAGCGGCGGATGCCCCGCCCTCGCAGGCGGCACGCGGCGGCGAAGCCGAGCGTCCGCGTGCCGCCGAGACCGAACGTCCGCGCGCCGCGGGTCGCACGGCGGACGCCGAGCGGCCGCACGACAGCGCCGGCGGTGCCGCGGCAACGTCGCCGCCGCCGGCGGCGGTTACTGCGCCGGAGCCCGCGCCCGTCGACGACGGGGGTGCGCGGGCATCGCGGCGCGAGCGTGCAGCGGCCGAGCGCGTGCCCGACGTCGTGCCCGAGGAATCGTCCGCCGTCGAGTCGTCGTCACCCGCGGCGCGTGACGAGGACGCGGCGCGCACGGCCCACGCGCGCGAGGAGACCGCGAGCGCGGAAGCGGCGCGGCCGCCGAGCGAGCCGGCGGCACATCCGACGCCGTGGCGCATCGTGCTCGACCCCGGCCACGGCGGCAACGATCCGGGGACGCTCGGCGTCGATGGTGTCGCGGAAAAGGACGTCACGCTCGCGATCGCGAAGCAGCTGAAGCGGCGGCTCGAGGCTGGACTCGGCGCCCAGGTGCTCCTGACGCGTGATCGCGACGTGACGCGCTCGCTCGCGCAGCGCACCGCCTTCGCCAACGCCAGCAACGCCGACCTCTTCGTCTCCATTCACGCCAACGCCGACGCCAGCGGCGAGCTCCGCGGCATCGAGACCTACACGCTCAACAACACCAACGATCGGGCGGCGATCCGTCTCGCCAAGATGGAGAACGGTCCCGGTGTGCGCACCGGGCGCGGCGACCTATCGTTCATCCTGAGCGACATGGTGCAGTCGGGGAAGGAAGAGGAATCGGTCGCGCTCGCCAACCGACTACAACGGCACCTCGTCTCACGGCTGCGCGGGCACTATCCCGACGTGCGGAGCCTCGGCGTCAAGAAGGGACCGTTCTACGTCCTCGTCGGTGCCTACATGCCCTGCGTGCTCGTGGAGACGTCGTTCCTCAGCCATCCGATCGAGGGGCGGCGCCTCGCCTCACCCGAGTATCAGGGCGAGATCGTCGAGGGTCTCTATCTCGGCATGGCGGACTTCCTCGGCGATCAGCGCCTGGCGAAGACCCTCTGAGTCGCGCACAATCGACGCCATGGCACTCGCGCAGCCGGTGATCGGCGCGCTTCCGGAACTGCCCGCGGTCGATGACGGCGGCGGCGACCTGAGCGCGATGGCGAAGCAGTACATCGCCGACGTCCGTGGCACGCTCGCCGAGCGCCATCGTGCGGGTGCCAGCGGCAGCGCCATCGTCACGGCGTACACCGGCGCCGTCGACCGCCTCGTCGGCTTTCTCTTCAATTCGGCGACGGCGGAGTACACGCGGCGCTCGGTCCTGCTCGACCACCGCTGTACCGTCGCCGCGCAAGGAGGCTACGGGCGCTTCGAGCTGAATCCGTCCTCGGACATCGATCTCCTCGTGCTCTATCCGTGGAAGGTGAACGCCTACGTCGAGACGGTGGCGGAGCGCATCCTGTACGCGCTCTGGGACGCCGGGTTGGTCGTCGGCCACGCGAGCCGCACCGTGGAAGCCTGCACACGCCTCGCGCAACAGGATTTGAAGGTGAAGACGGCGCTCCTCGACGCCCGGTACCTGGCGGGCGACCGCGCGCTCTACGGCGACTTCGAGAAGGCGATGGAAGCGGATGTGCTGAAGAAGAACCCCGCGCGCTTCTATCGCGAGAAGCTCGCCGAGAGCGCCGAGCGTCACCACCGCTACGGCGACTCGGTGTACCTCCTCGAGCCGCAACTGAAGGACGGTCCCGGCGGCTTGCGCGACATCCATACCGCGATGTGGCTCGCGAAGGTGAAGTACAAGGTCAAGAACCTGCGCGAACTCGTCGTCAAGGGTGTGATCAGCGACCGCGAGCGGCTCGAGATCGAGGCGTCGCAGGACTTCATCTTCCGTGTGCGTAACGCGTTGCACTTTCTCACCGGCACGCATCAGGACCAGCTCACCTTCGAGTTCCAGGATCCGATCGCCGCCGAACTCGGGTTCGTCGACGACGGCCACCGGCGGGCGCTCGTCGACTTCATGAAGACGTACTACGGTCACGCGACGGCGGTGCGGCGCTTCTCGGACACCGTGATCGAGCGCTGTACCGAGCGCCCCAATCCCTATCGGCTGATTGGACGGGTGGTCGGGCGCAGGATCCGGGACGGGATCCTCATCCTCAATCG
>JBGOSW010000052.1:0-24997 GCA_041476145.1 Binatia bacterium | reverse complement strand
GGTCGCGGATCACGGCGACGTCGGCGCCATTCTCGAGGATCCAATCGTGCCCGGTGATGCCGGCGTCGAGCGTGCCGGACGCGACGTAACGCGCCATCTCCTGGGCGCGGATGAGGTTGCAGCGCAGCGCCGGATCGTCGACGGACGGAAAGTAGCTGCGGTCGCCCGCCTTGATGCGCCAGCCGCTCTTGCGAAACAGCACCACCGTCGCCTCTTCGAGGCTGCCCTTCGGAATGCCGAGACGGAGAACGCTCATCGCTTCGTGTAGAGCGTCGCCGGATCGACGACGCGCTCGGCGGTGACGCGCCAGGCATCGCCGTCGCGACGGCGGAAAAAGCAGCTCGCGTAGCCCTCGTGGCATGCGGCGCCGCCGTGCTGCACGATCCGGAGCAGCAGCGTGTCGCCGTCGCAATCGACGTCGATGGAGCGCACCTCCTGGCGATTGCCGGAGGTCTCCCCTTTGATCCAGAGCGCACGGCGGGAGCGGCTCCAATAGCACGCGAAGCCGGTTTCGATGGTGCGCTCGTAGGCGGCGCGGTTCATGTAGGCGAGCATCAGCACGGCGCCGGTCGCGTCGTCCTGCACGACTACGGGAACGAGCCCGTCACCTTTGCTGAAATCGATGACGTTGGACATCGCGTGCTCCTAACATAGCGCATTCGGAGCGGCAAATTCGCGGCCGGAGGTCGCACGCGCGACGCACGCGCGAGGCGGCATGGGCGGCTTGCGGCGGCGCGCGCGTTTCACGTAAAGCTCAGGTCGATGCAGGCGGTCGCCGCATGAAGCTCGCCGCGCTTGCCGAGCGGCTCGACTGCGAGCTTCGCGGCGACGGGTCGATCGAGATCCGCGCCGTACGCAGCCTCGAAGAAGCCGGGCCCGGCGACGTCACCTTCCTCGCAAATCCGAAGTACGCGAGCCAGGTGGCGACGACGCGCGCCTCGGCGATCATCCTTCCCGCGGCGGCCGACGAGGTGCCGCTCGCGAGCCTGCGCGCGGCGAATCCCTACCTCGCGTTCGCGGAAGCGCTCGGGCTCTTCTACGTGCCACGCCGTCCCGCCCCCGGCATCCACCCGACGGCGGTCGTCGCTGCGAGCGCAAGAATAGCCGCCCCGGTTTCGATCGGCGCCTATGCCGTCATCGGCGACGACGTGGAGATCGGGCCCGAGGCGACGATTCACCCGCACGTGACGATCTATCCGGGCGTGCGCATCGGCCGCGCCTTCGTCGCCCACGCTGGTGTCGTCGTGCGTGAGGACGTGCGCATCGGCGACCGCGTCGTCCTGCACCCCGGCGTCGTCCTCGGCGCCGACGGGTTCGGCTTCGCGCCGAGTCCGCGGGGTGCCGTGAAGATTCCGCAAACCGGTACCGTCGTCATCGAGGACGACGTCGAGATCGGGGCCAATACCACCGTCGATCGCGCCACGCTCGGCGCCACGACGGTGCGACAGGGGGCGAAGCTCGACAACTTGGTGATGGTCGCGCACAACTGCGAGGTCGGCGCGCACTCGTTCCTCGCCGCGCAGGTCGGCCTCGCGGGATCGACGAAGCTCGGTCGCGGTGTACAGATGGGCGGCCAGGCCGGCGCCGCCGGACACCTCACGATCGGCGACGGTGTGCAGGTGGTCGCGCAGAGCGGCGTGCCGAACTCGATTGCGCCGGGGCGTATCGTCGGCGGCTATCCGGCCGTCGAGGTGACACGCTGGCGACGGGCGTCGGCGGCGTTGTTGCGACTGCCGGAGCTCCTGCGGCGCGTCCGACGCCTCGAGCGTGCGAGCGCAGGCGGCGCGTCGCCGACGCGCCCGCGACGTCCTGCCCGCGACGACGGCGAGTAGTCGAACGCACGCGCGCACGGCGCCGGTCCGACGTCGGCGGGGCTTGCGGGCGCCTGGCTCGCTTGTGCGTCGCGCTGGCCAGCACGTATATAGGGATGGCGCGCCGTCCGCGCGGGGTTTCCCCCATGAAGGTGCAACTCCACGACATCCTCGCCGTTCCCACCACGATCGCGTACGCCGAGTCCGTCGACCAGCTGAATGCGACGCTACGTGAATCGCACTGTCCGGACTACGCGTTCGCGGCGCTGCTCGACGTCGACGTCACGTGCTCGCGGTCGCTGCTCGACTTGTTCTTCGACGGTCGCGTGCACGGCGTCGCGACCGCGGCGTGCGCCCGCTGCCTCGCCCCGTTCCCGCTCGAGATCACGAAGGATTTCTCGCTGGTTCTCACCCCCGAGCAGCCGCTGCGCGGCGAGATCGAGCTCGCGGCGGGGGATCTCGCCGAGTCTTTCTACAGCGGTACCGAGGTCGACGTGACGCGACTCGTCTACGAGCAGGTACTGCTCGCCTTGCCGACACGGCCGCTCTGTGATGAAGAGTGCCGTGGCCTGTGCCCGCAGTGTGGCGTGAACCGCAACACGACGGAGTGCTCCTGCACCGTCGAGTCCGGAGACCCACGTCTCGCGGTGCTGCGCGGGTTGAAGATCGGCGGCGGCGCCTGAGGCCGCCGAGGAGGGGTCATGGCGGTTCCGAAGCGACGCACCTCGAGCACGAAGCGCAACAAGCGGCGAGCGCACGACGCGCTGACGCCGGCGAGCTGGATCACCTGTCCCAACTGCCAGGAGCCGATGCTTCGCCACCGCGCCTGTGCGCACTGCGGCGAGTACCGCGGACGCAAGGTGCTGGACATCCAAGAGGCCTGAGCCTCGAGCCACGCTCCCGACGCGCGAGGCCGTGCTCTCCTCCGCTCTTCTCTTCCCGGGTCAAGGATCGCAGCACGTCGGCATGGGCCGACGGCTCGCCGCCGAGCATCGCGTCGCGCGCGCGACGTTCGACGAGGCCGACGAAGCTCTGGGGACGCATCTCAGCCGCGTGTGCTTCGAGGGTCCGCTGGACGAGCTGGTCCGGACCGAGAACGCACAGCCGGCGATTCTCGCGACCAGCATCGCCGGCTATCGCGCCGCCGCGAAAGAGATCGACTTGCGGCCGTCGTGGGTCGCCGGTCATAGCCTCGGGGAGTACACGGCGCTCGTCGTCGCCGGCGGGCTCGGGTTCGCCGCGGCGTTGCGGCTGGTGCGATTGCGTGGACGCTTGATGCAGACGGCGGTGCCGGAAGGCGTCGGCGGTATGGCGGCGATCATCGGTCTCGCCGAGGACGCGGTCGCGGCACTCTGCGCCCGTGTCGCCGAGCACGAGGTCGTGGAGCCGGCGAATTTCAACGGGGCGGGGCAGATCGTGGTCGCCGGCCATCGCGGTGCGGTCGCGCGCGCCGTCGCCGCGGCGCGTGCTCTCGGCGGACGCGCCGTCGAGCTGCCGGTGAGCGCGCCCTTTCATTGCCGGCTGATGGCGCCGGCGGCTGCAGGCTTGGCGCGCGCGCTCGCCGCGGCGGAGATCGCGCCACTCTCGATCCCGGTCATCGCCAACGTCGACGCGGCGCCGAACGCCGACGCCGGGCGCGTGCGCGCACTGCTCGTCACCCAGGTGACCGCTCCCGTGCGTTGGGCGGAGTCGATGGCCACGCTGGCCGAGCTCGGTTGCGTGCGTGCGTTCGAGATCGGCCCGGGACAGGTGCTGACGCGCTTGCTGCAGCGCATGCAGCTCGGCATCGAGGCGGCGGCGGCCGGAGAGGGCGAGGGCTGGGCGGCGCTCGCGAGCGTCGCGTGAACGGCGCGCTTGCGGGCGCGCTCGCGCTCGTCACCGGCGGATCGCGTGGCATCGGCGCCGCGATCGCGCGGGATCTCGCCGCGGCGGGCGCGCGCGTCGTCGTCAACTATCGCGTGCAGCGCGAGGCCGCGGCGGCGGTCGTCGCGGACATCGCGGCGGCGGGCGGCATCGCGGAAGCGGTCGCGTTCGACGTCGCCGATGGCGAGGCCGTCGACGCCGCGGTACGCGACATCGCCGCGCGCCTTGGCAACGTGGACATTTTGATCAATAATGCCGGCGTTTCGGCGGACGGGCTCATCCTTCGGACGAGCGAGGAAGCGTGGGATCGAGTCCTCGACGTCAACCTCAAGGGGGTCTTCAACTGCACGAAAGCCGTCACGCGCGGCATGATGCGGGCACGCACGGGTCGCATCGTGAACATCAGCTCCGTGGTCGGCTTCATGGGTAATACCGGGCAATCGACATACGCGGCCGCCAAGGCGGGCGTGGTTGGATTCACGAAAGCGGCGGCCCGCGAGCTGGCGTCGCGCGACATCACGGTGAATGCCGTCGCGCCGGGTCTGATCGCGACCGACATGCTCGAGGGCATGCAGGCCGCCGCGCGCGACATGGTGTTGGCGCTGGTGCCGCTGCGACGCCTCGGAACGCCCGAGGAGGTCGCAGCGGCGGTCACATTTCTCGCCGGTCCGGGGGGAGCGTACATCACCGGTCAGGTCATTCACATCAACGGCGGATTGTACGTGTGAGGAGGAAGCATGGCGTCTCCGGTTGAGACCAAGGTTCGAGAGATCATCTGCGAGCAGTTGGGGGTGAGTGAAGAGGAGGTGACGCCGGAGGCGTCCTTCATCGAGGACCTCGGCGCCGACTCGCTCGACATCGTCGAGCTGGTGATGGCGCTGGAGGAGGAATACGAGATGGAGATCTCCGACGAGGACGCAGAGAAGATCCGCACCGTACAGGACGTGGTGAACTACATTGAAAGTCATAAGTGATTTTGCCCCCGCGCGGCTTCGCCGCGCGATGGGCGTCGCACCCGGGAGTGAATCCCGGGTGCTCCCTCCGCTCGCGGAGACCGCATGAGTAGCGCGTTGGAGAAGGCCGATCCGGAGATTTTCCAGTCGATTCGGCGGGAGACGGAGCGGCAGCAGTACAATCTCGAGCTGATCGCCTCGGAGAACATCGTGAGCGAGGCGGTGCTCGAAGCGCAGGGATCCATCCTCACGAACAAGTATGCCGAGGGGTATCCCGGGAAGCGCTACTACGGCGGATGCGAATTCGTCGACGAGATCGAGACGCTGGCGATCGCGCGCGCGCGCGAGCTCTTCGACGCGGAGCACGCGAACGTCCAGCCCCACTCGGGGTCGCAGGCGAACATGGCGGTGTACTTCTCGCAGCTCGCGCCGGGCGACACGATCCTCGCCATGAACTTGAGCCACGGCGGGCACCTGACGCACGGCAGCCCGGTGAATTTCTCCGGGCGCTTTTTCAAGATCGTGCCCTACGGCGTCCGCGAATCCGACCAACGCCTCGACTACGAGCAGCTCGCTGCCCTGGCCCGCGAGCACCGACCGAAACTGATCGTCGCCGGGTACAGCGCCTATCCCCGCGCCCTCGACTTCGCGGCCTTCCGCGCCGTCGCCGACGAGGTCGGGGCGATCCTCATGACCGACATGGCGCACTTCGCGGGCCTGGTCGCCGCCGGGATCCATCCGTCGCCGGTGCCGTTTTCCGACTTCGTGACCAGCACCACGCACAAGACGCTCCGCGGGCCGCGCGGTGGGCTGATTCTGTGTACGGAGCGCCACGCCAAGGCGCTCAATTCTTCGATCTTCCCCGGCAACCAAGGCGGACCGCTCATGCACGTGATCGCCGCCAAGGCCGTCGCCTTCAAGGAGGCGCTCGCTCCGGAGTTCAAGGCCTACCAGCGGCAGATCGTCGCCAACGCCAAGGCACTCGCGGCGGCGTTGATCGAGCGCGGCTTCCGACTCCTGACCGGTGGCACCGACGTGCACCTGATGATGCTCGACCTGCGCGGCACCGAGCTCACCGGCAAGATCGCCGAGGAGACGCTCGACCGCGCCCGCATCACCGTGAACAAGAACACCGTCCCGTTCGACACCCGCTCGCCGATGGTGACGAGCGGTGTCCGCATCGGCACGCCGGCGGTGACCTCGCGCGGCATGCGCGAGGCGGAGATGGTGCACGTCGCCGCGTTCATTGCGCGTGCGCTCCAACACGTCGGTGACGCCGCGGCGCTGAAGGCGATCGGCGACGACGTCGCGTCGCTCTGCCGTCGCTTCCCGATCTACGGCGGACGGTGACGCCGGCGTGACGCAGGCGCGCGAGGCGAGCACCGGGCGCCGTCGTGCCGGAGTCGTGCGTTGAAGTGCCCCTTTTGTCGCGACCTCGAGAACAAAGTCATCGACTCGCGGCTGACGCAGGAAGGCGACGTCATTCGCCGCCGGCGCGAATGCTTGCAGTGTCAGCGGCGCTTCACCACCTACGAGCGCGCCGAGGAGGCGCTGCCGATGGTGGTGAAGAAGGACGGCCGGCGCGAGAGCTTCGATCGCATGAAGATCGTCGCCGGCCTCAAGCGCGCGTGCGAGAAGCGCCCGGTCGGCATCGAGGCGATCGAGGCGGTCGTCGACCGCATCGGGCGGTCGCTCCAGGAGCGCGGCGAGAAAGAGGTGCCGAGCTCGATCGTGGGTGAGGCGGTCATGCGCGAGCTCCACGGCCTCGATACCGTCGCCTACGTGCGGTTTGCCTCCGTGTACCGATCGTTCCAGGACATCGGCGAGTTCATGGAGGAGCTCGAGCAGCTCATCAAAGAGCGACGCGGCGCGGGGCGGCCGCGCAAGCCGCGCGCACGCTGAGCGCGGCCGATGCCGATGCGACGGTCGCGGTCCGAGGAGGACGCGCGCTTCATGGCGCGGGCCGTGGTGCTGGCCCGCCGCGGACTCGGGCGCACGAGCCCGAACCCCCCGGTCGGCGCGGTCGTCGTGCGCGACGGGCGAGTCGTCGGCGAGGGCTGGCACCGCCGGACCGGCGGCCCACACGCCGAGGTCGTCGCGCTCCGGCGAGCGGGGAAGGCGGCGCGCGGCGCGACGCTCTACGTGACGCTCGAACCCTGCAGCCACTTCGGACGAACGCCGCCGTGCGTGCGTACGGTGATCGCCTCCGGTGTCGCGCGCGTCGTGGTCGCCGTCGGGGATCCGAACCCGCGCGTCCGCGGACGCGGCTTGCGGGCACTGCGCGCCGCCGGTATCGGCGTCGACGTCGGCGTCATGGCCGAGGAGGCGGGCGAGGTATCGGCGTGGTTCCGCCACTGCGTGGTGCACCGCCGGCCGTACGTGCTGCTGAAGCTCGCTGCGTCGCTCGACGGACGGATCGCCACGGCGCATGGCGAGTCTCGCTGGGTGAGCGGCGTGACGGCGCGCCGTTGGGTGCACACGCTTCGCAACCGCGTCGATGCGGTCATGGTCGGTGCCGGGACGGTGCTCGCCGATGACCCGGCGCTCACCTGCCGCATCCGCGGCGGGCGCGATCCGCGACGGGTCGTCGTCGACGGGCGCCTGCGAGTGTCACCGCGGGCGACGATCTTCCGACGGCGCTCCGCGGCGCCGACGTTGGTCGCGACGACAGCGAGCGCGAGTCCTCGGCGGCGGCGGGCGCTCGAGCGTGCCGGTGCCGAGGTCGTGGTGTTTCCCGGCCGCAACGGTCGACTGCGGATCGGCGCGGTTCTCGAGGCGCTCGCGGTGCGCGGCATCGTGAGCGTGCTCATCGAGGGCGGCGGCGACCTGGCTGCGGCGGCGCTGCGCGAGCGCGCGATCGATCGGATGCTCCTCGTCTCGGCGCCGCTTCTCCTCGGCGGCGACGGCCGCGCCATGCTCGGCGCGCTCGGCGTCCACCGCCTGGCCGGGGCACCCCGACTGATGCGGGTCACGGTGACGCGACTCGGCCGCGACCTCCTCTGGGACGGAGCGGTGCAATACTAGCGCGGAGTCGGTATAGTACGATTCGATTCCATGTGGACCCCGATCGACGAGATTTTACCCGACGTGCGCGCCGGGAAGATGGTTCTGCTCGTGGACGAGCGCGAGGGCGGCGACGGCTCGCTGTGCCTCGCCGCCGAGCGGGTGACCTCGCAGGCGGTGAACTTCCTCGCCGCACACGCGCGCGGCCTCATCTGCGTCGCCCTCACGGAAGGGCGGATGCGCCACCTCGGGATTCCGCTGCTCGCGGCGCCTTCGTCGTCGCGTCAGCCCACGTTCGGGGCCTCGATCGAGGCACGCCACGGCGTGACCACCGGGATCTCGACCGCGGACCGTGCCCGGACGATCGCGGTGACGGTTGCCGACGGGGCCGGTCCCGGCGATCTTGCGATGCCCGGGCACGTCTTCCCGGTGCAGGTGCAGCGCGGCGGTGTGCTGGCGCGCATGCGCCATCCGGAGGGCGCGGTCGACCTCATGCGTCTCGCCGGCCTCAAGCCGGCGGCGGTGTTCTGTACCGTCCTGTGTGAGGACGGTGCGGTGGCGGGTGCCACCGACTTCGCCGCGTTGGCGCGAGACCACGGGATCAAGATGGCGACGTTGGCACAGCTCGCGGCGTATCGACTGCGGAGTGAGCTCCTCGTCGAGCGCACCCTCGAGGCGGACTTCACCAGCGCGAGCGGCGCGACCTACCGCGCCATCGTCTACCGCAACGCCGTCGATCGCCACGAGCACATGGCGCTCGTGAAGGGCGTGCTGCGCGCAACGGATCCCGTGCTGGTCCGCGTCCACTCCCAGTGCCTCACCGGCGACGTCTTCGGATCGGAGCGCTGTGACTGCGGCGATCAGCTGCACCGCGCGATGGAGCTCATCGAATCGGTGGGGCAGGGCGTGATCGTGTACATGCACCAAGAGGGGCGGGGCATCGGCCTCGCCAACAAGATCCGCGCCTACGCGCTCCAAGACCGGGGACGCGACACGGTGGAGGCGAACCTCGAACTCGGTTTCGAGGAGGACCTCCGCGACTACGGCATCAGTGCCCAGATCCTGCGTGACCTCGGCGTGCGGCGGGTGCGGCTGCTGACGAACAATCCGCGGAAGCTGCGCGGGTTGCAGGCCTATGGCGTCGAGGTCGCCGAGCGCCTGCCGCTCGAGGTGCCCGCCCGCAGCGGCAACATCGCCTACCTCCGGACGAAGCAGCAGAAGCTCGGCCATCTCTTCAGCGGCCTGAAACTGATCAGCTGACGAGCGGGATGGCGGCACGCGAGCTCACGGGATCGCTCGACGGGACCGGCATGCGCGTCGGGGTCGTCGTCTCCCGCTTCAACCGGACCGTAACCGAGGCGCTGCTCGCCGGCGCCCTCGAGGCGCTCGCGCACCACGGCGTCGCGACGGAGGACATCGTCGTCGTGCACGTGCCCGGCGCCTTCGAGGTGCCGTTCGCGGCGCGCCGGCTCGCGGGCGCGGGCGTCTACGACGCGCTCGTGTGTCTCGGCGCGGTGGTACGCGGCGAGACGCCGCACTTCGAATACATCGCCGCCGAGGTCACGCGCGGCATCGGACGGGTCGTCGAGGATCATCGCCTGCCGATCGCGTTCGGCGTTCTCACCACCGACAGCATCGAGCAGGCGCTCGAGCGCGCGGGCGCGGGGCACGGAAACAAGGGCTACGAGTCCGCCGTCACCGCGATCGAGATGGCACGGCTCGGCCGGCTCTTGGGATGAGGCGATGAGCGGCGCGCGACGGCGGGGACGCGAGCTGGCGCTCCAGGCGCTGTATCAACTGGACGTCACCGGCGGCCAGTCGCAGACGGTGGCCGCCGATCTTTGGCGCTACTTCGACGAACCCGAGAGCGCGCCGGCGCCCGACGAGGCGCGCGCGTTCGCGACCGAGCTGGTGTGCGGCGTCCTCGAGGCTCGGGAGCGCGTCGACGGGCTGATCGCCGCGGCCGCCGAGCATTGGCGGCTCGAGCGCCTGTCGCAGATCGACCGCAACATCCTGCGCATCGGGGCCTACGAGCTCCTCTGCCGTCCCGACGTGCCGGCGAGCGTCGCGATCGACGAGGCGATCGAGATCGCCAAGCGCTTCGGCAGCGACGACTCGGGGGCGTTCGTGAACGGCGTCCTCGACCAGGTTGCGACCGTCGTCGGCGTGAAGGAGCGGCGGCGCGCGCCGTAACGGACGTCGATGGAGCCACGGTACGATCCCCAGGCCGTCGAGGAGCGCTGGCAGGCGCGGTGGGCGGAGCGGCACGCCCACGCCGCGTCGGCCGACGCGAGCCGCCGGAAATTCTACTGCCTCGAGATGTTCCCGTATCCGTCCGGGCGCATCCACATGGGTCATGTCCGCAACTACACGATCGGCGATGTCGTCGCCCGTCAACGACGCATGCGCGGCTTCAACGTCCTCCACCCGATCGGCTGGGACGCGTTCGGCCTTCCCGCGGAGAACGCGGCGATCGAGCGCGGCATCCATCCCGCGGTGTGGACGCGCGACAACATCGAATACATGCGCGGGCAGCTGCGGCGCATGGGCTTCAGCTACGACTGGAGTCGCGAGCTCGCCACCTGCGATCCACGCTACTACCGCTGGGAGCAGGAGTTCTTCCTCGCCATGCTCGAACGCGGGCTGGCGTACCGGCGGACGTCCATCGTCAACTGGTGCGCCCGCTGCCAGACGGTGCTCGCCAACGAACAGGTGGAGGACGGACGGTGCTGGCGCTGCGAGTCGGTCGTCGAGGAGCGCGAGCTCGAGCAGTGGTTCCTGCGCATCACCGCCTATGCCGACGAGCTGCTTGCGGGCTGCGACACGCTCGTCGGGTGGCCGGAGAAGGTCCTGACGATGCAGCGGAACTGGATCGGCAGGAGCGTCGGCACCGAGCTCACGTTCCCGCTCGCCGATCGCGAGGGCGGCATCACGGTGTTCACGACGCGACCCGACACCGTGTTCGGGGCCACCTTCGTGAGCATCGCCGTCGAGCACCCGCTGGTGGCCGTGCTCTCCGCGGGGGCGCCGGAGGAGGGCGACGTCGCCGAGTTCGTGCGTCGTGTGCGCGCGCAGTCCTCGACGGAGCGCGCCGAGGGAAAGGACGGGATCTTCGTCGGTTCCTACTGCCGCAATCCCTTTACGGGCGCGCGCCTCCCGATCTACGCGGCGAGCTTCGTGCTGATGGGCTACGGTGCCGGCGCCGTGATGGCGGTGCCCTGCCATGATCAGCGTGACTTCGAATTCGCGCGGGCGCACGATTTGCCGATGCGTGTCGTCGTGCAGCCGGAGGACGCGCCGCTGCTCGATCCGGGCCGCATGGAAGCGGCGTACGTCGGGCCGGGACGCCTCGTCGGCTCGGGACAGTTCGACGGCCTACCGAGCGAGGAAGCGAAGCAGCGGATCACCGCCGCCGCCGCCGCGGGCGGCTTCGGCAAGGCGACGACGCAATACCGCCGGCGTGACTGGGGCGTCTCGCGCCAGCGCTACTGGGGCGCACCGATCCCGATCGTCTACTGCGATCGCTGCGGTGTCGTGCCGGTACGTCGCAGCGACCTGCCGATCGTACTGCCGACGGATGTCGAGTTCTCCGGTACCGGCGGCTCGCCGCTCGCCAAGCTCGAGGACTTCGTGCGCGCGACCTGCCCGCAGTGCGACGGGCCGGCGCGCCGCGAGACCGACACCTTCGACACCTTCGTCGAGTCCTCGTGGTACTTCCTCCGCTATACGTCGCCGAACGACGACGCGCGGCCCTTCGATCGCGACGCGCTCGCGTATTGGCTGCCCGTCGACCAGTACATCGGCGGTGTCGAGCACGCCG
Organism: Binatia bacterium; assembly: GCA_041476145.1. GTDB lineage: Bacteria > Desulfobacterota > Binatia > UTPRO1 > UTPRO1 > DP-19. The sequence continues at coordinate 13,547 of JBGOSW010000052.1, read as the reverse complement.
TGCTGCACCTCCTGTACGCGCGCTTCTTCACTATGGCGCTGCGCGATCTCGGCTACACCGGCGTGCCGAATTCCGCTGCCGCGTTGGGCGAGCCGTTCGTCAACCTGCTCACCCAGGGCATGGTCATCAAGGACGGCGCCAAGATGAGTAAGTCGAAGGGCAACACGGTAGAGCCCGACTATCTCATCCAACGGTACGGCGCGGATACGGCGCGGCTCTTCTCGATCTTCGCCGCTCCGCCCGAACGCGACCTCGACTGGAGCGATCAGGGTGTCGAGGGTGCGTCGCGGTTTCTCCACCGGCTGTGGCGAATCGTCGCGCGCGGGCAGGGCTGGCTCGTCGACGCGTTCGACGCCGGTGCCGCCGCGGAGGCGGCGGGCGCGAACCGGGACGCCGCCGGCGACGGCGTGGAGGAGGCGCGGGCGCTGCGGCGGTTGACGCATCGGACGATCGCGCGTGTCACCGAGGACGTCGAACGCCGCCAGCACTTCAACACGGCGATCGCGGCGGTGATGGAGCTGGTCAACGGCTACGCCGAGCTCGTCCAGGAGACGCCGCCGGCGGAACCTGCGCTGCGCGCCGCCGTCGCCGAGGCCGTCGCGAAGACGCTCGTGCTCCTCGCCCCGTTCGTTCCCCACATCGCGAGCGAGCTCTGGGCGGGCATCGGCGGCGGCGAGCTCGACGCGGTGCCGTGGCCGGCCGTCGACACGCGCGCGCTCGCCGAAGACGTGGTGGAGATGGTCGTGCAGGTGAACGGCAAAGTGCGGGCGCGCTTCTCGGTCGCGCCCGATACGTCGGAAGACGCCGTCCTCTCGCAGGCGCTCGCCCACGAGCGCGTGCAGGCGCAGATCAGCGGCAAGCCGATCCGCAAGACGCTCGTCGTTCCCGGTCGCCTCGTGAGCATCGTGGTTTGACGTGCGCCGCTTCGGATCTCGACTTTGCGCCGCGGTGCTCGGCGTCGTGACCGCCGGCGCGGGCTGCGGCTACCACTTCAGTGGCGGCGGCCGGGCCTTCGCGCCGGAGCTCCGCACCATCGGTGTCGAGGCGCTCGCCAACGACACGCGTGAGGCGGGGATCGAGAAGCGTGTCGCGCTGGCGATCGAGCGGGAGTTCGCGATGCGCGGACCGTTCCACATCGCCTCGATTCCGTCCGAAGGCGACGTCGTGCTCTCCGGGACCGTCCGTCAGGCGGTGGACCGCCCGGTCGCCTTCAATAGCAAGGACGAGGTGCTCACCTATCAGACGATCCTGACGCTCGACCTCGAGCTGCGGCGGCACGACACCGGCGCGCTCCTCTGGCAGGCGAAGGGCTTGCGGGAGACCGGCGACTTCGAGTCGGTGGCGTCCGTCATCGTCACCACTTCCTCGGACTTCCGCAGCTCGACCTTGAACGCGGAGGACCTCGGGGCGTTCACCGACATCCAACTCGCGGAGAGCCGCCGCCGGCAGACGATCGACCGCGTCCTCCAGTCGTTGGCGCACGACGTCTACGACCAGATCATGGAGGATTTCTGACGGCGGCCGCCGCTCCGCCGCCGCTCTACGTGCTGATGGAAGAGCGGCGCGGTGAGTTCGACGGCCTGCGCGCCGATCGCGCGCTCGCCGAGATCCGCCGCGGCCTCGAGCGCGAGCAGGGAAGCGTCGCGGTGCTCGGGTATCACGGCCCCGACTGCGACCCGGACGCGGTCGCGGACGCGATCGAGACGCCGTCGCTGTTCGGTACACGCACCTTGCTCGTGCTGCGCGGTGCCGAGGCCCTCGGCGAGCGCGGGCAGGAGCGCTTGGTGCGCGCCCTCGAGCGGCAAGCACCGCAGGTGACGGTCGCGATCGTCGCGCGCGGCGGCGATCAGCGGCGTCGTTTGTTCGCCCGCTGTCGCGACCTCGGTCGCCGCGTGCCGGTCGATCATCCGCGAGCCGGCGAGATGGGGGAGTGGGTGGAGCGCTTCGCGCGCGAGCGGGGGCGGCGACTCGACGACGACGCGCGCGCGCTCCTCCTCGAGTGTGTGGGACGTGACCTGCTTGTGCTCGCGAGCGAGATCGACAAGCTCGCGGCGGCCGTGCCGGGGGAGCGGGCGATCAACGGCGCCGACGTGCTGCGCGTGAGCGCCCCGGGGCGCGAGCACGGAACGTTCGAGACGACCGACGCCGTGTGCGCGCGTGATGCGGCGCGTGCCAGCCGCCTCCTCGGACAGGCGCTCGACGAGGGCGCGCAGCCGATCGCGGTGATCGGCGCGCTCGCGGCAACGCTGAAGCCGATCTTGGCCGGCGCCGAGCTGGTGGCACGCGGCCGGCGCCCGGAGGAGATCGAACGTGCGATCGGCCTGAATCCGTACCAGCGACGTGCGGTTCAGCAGGGGCTGCGGGCGTACCGAGCGGGGGAGCTCCGACGTGCGCTGCTGCGCCTGGCGGAGATCGACCTCGCGATCAAGACCGGGACGGGTGACGGGCGGGCGATGTTGGAGGACTGGCTGCTCCGCCTGTGCGTGCGCCGCTCCGGCGGCCGCCGCGCCACCCCGACGCCCACGGCCGAACGGGCGTGAGCGTCAGCGGGGGGCGTGGTGGAGGAGGGTCGGCAACCAGCGCGCAGCGCGCTACGAGGACGGAGCGAGCAACGTCCGCACCGCGCGCGTCAGGCGTGAAATCTTGCGGGACGCGGTATTGCGGTGGAGGACGCCCTTGGTGACGGCCTTGTCGATGGCGCGCGCGGCGCTTCGTAGCTGTTCGCTCGCGTCGGTCGGGTTGCGCGCGTCGATCGATTCACGGACGCGCTTCACGATGGTGCGGACGCGCGAGCGGATCGCCTGATTGCGGGCATGCCGCTTGATGCTTTGACGGTGGCGCTTCTGCGCCGATGGGTGTTTGTTCATCGGGGTCGGTCTGATACCAGCCGCCCCGCGGCCCGTCAATGAGCGAGCGCCGCGAAATCGCGCGCGCCGCGCGGACCGTCGGCCTCTTGACCGTGGTGTCGCGCGTCACCGGGTTGGTGCGGGACGCGGTGGTGAGCGCGCTCTTCGGCGCCGGTCTCGCCGCCGACGCGTTCTTCGTCGCCTACCGCATCCCGAACCTGCTCCGCCGCCTGGTCGGCGAAGGCGCGGCGAGTGCCGCGTTCATTCCGGTCCTCACCGACTATCACCGCCGCCGCGGCCGCGCCGAGGCGGATCACGCGGCGCGCGTGCTCTTCACGGTCATGGCTGCCGTACTGACGACGCTCGCCGTCGCCGGCGTGCTGCTCGCGGGCCCGTTGACGGCGCTCTTCGCCCCCGGCTTCGCCGCCACGCCGGAAAAGCTCGCGCTCGCGATCCGCCTCACGCGCCTGGTTTTCCCGTACCTCGTGTTCATCGGCCTCGTGGCGGTGGCGATGGGGGTCTTGAACGCGCTCCGCGACTTCACCGCGCCGGCGCTCTCGCCGGTCGTGCTGAACGTCGTGATCGTCGCCAGCGCGCTCGCGTTGACGCGCTGGATCGGCGTCTACAGCCTCGCCGTCGGCATCTTCCTCGGGGGCGTGGCGCAGCTCCTCGTGCAGGTGCCGGCGCTGCGCCGTGTGGGTGTACCGCTCAGCCCGTGCTGGGAGCCGCGGCATCCCGCGGTCGCCCGCGTCGGCGCCCTGATGATCCCGACGCTATTCGGCTCCGCCGTCTATCAACTGAACGTCCTCGTCAATACCATGTTCGCGTCGTTGCTGCCGGCGGGCAGCGTCTCGTTTCTCTGGTACGCCGAGCGGCTCTTCGAGTTTCCGCTCGGGGTGTTCGCGGTGGCGCTCAGCACCGCCGCGCTGCCGAGCTTCTCGGCGCTCGCGCAGCGCGACCCACGGGAGTTCCGCGACACCGTCGCGTTTGCGCTGCGGCTGGTGAACGTGATCGCCGTGCCGGCGTCGGTCGGGCTGATGGTCACCGCCGCGCCGCTCACGTCGGTGCTCTTCCAGCGCGGAGCGTTCGGTGCGCATGCGGCCGAGGAGACCGCGCTCGCCGTTCGCTGCTTCGCCGTCGGGCTGTGGTCGGTGGCGTCGGTGCGCATGCTCGTGCCGGCCTTCTACGCGCTCGAGGACACCCGCAGCCCGGTCGTGGCGGCGGCGGGAGCGTTGGTTGCGAACCTCGTCGGCATCGCGCTCTTCGCCGGGCCCCTGCCGTCGCCCGGCGGCTCCGGGCCGGGAGCGTTCCTCGCCGCCGTCACGGCGAACACGTCGCTGCTCCACCTGCGCCACGGCGGCCTGGCGCTCGCGACCTCATTTGCCGGCACCGTCAACCTCTTGCTGCTCTGCCTCGCGTTCCGCTGGCGGGTCGGGGCGTTTCCCTGGGGCGCATGGCTCGGGTCGGCGCTGCGCACGGGAACGGCGGCGCTCGTCATGGTGCCGATCGTGCGGGTGATCACCACGCGCGTCGCCTGGTTCAGCGGCACCGTGCCGCTGGCGGCGCGCGCCGCATGGCTTGCGCTTGCGGTCGCGGCGGGCACCGCCGCCTTCGTGATCGCGCTGGCGGCGATCGGCGGCCCGGAAGCGGCCGCGTTGCGGAGCGCGCTGCGGCGGCGCCTCCGGCGGGACACTAGGTAGATTCGGCTCGCTTGGCCTCGATCCAGAGCGCCTCGAGTTCGGCCGGCGTCACGGTGTGGATGTCGCGGCCGCTGCGTCGCACGGCGTCCTCGATGGCACGAAAGCGGCGCCCGAAGCGTGCCAGTGCCTGGCGGAGCGCCATCTCCGGGCTCTGCTCGGCGAGCCGCGCGACGTTGGCGACTGCGAAGAGAACGTCGCCGAGCTCGTGCTCGACACGCGCCGGCGCGCCGCCCGCGAGCGCCTCCTCGAGCTCCGCGACCTCCTCGCGCACCTTGGCGAGCGCCGCGGCGGGGGAGGGCCAATCGAAGCCGACGCGCGCCGCCTTCTCGCCGATGCGCGCCGCGGCGTGCAGCGCCGGCAGCGCCGGCGGCAGCCCGCTCAGCACCGACGGATCGGCCGTCTCACTGCGGCTGGCGCGCTCCGCCGCCTTGATCCGCGACCAGTTCCGCACCACCTCGGCGGTGTCGGCGACGGTCGCGTCGCCGAACACGTGCGGATGGCGGCGTATCATCTTGGCGACCACGTCGCCGATCACGTCCTCGAGCGTGAAGCGTTCCGTCTCGGCGGCGACCTGCGCCTGGAAGACGATCTGCAGCAGGAGATCGCCGAGCTCCTCCCGGAGGGCCTGTGAATCACCGCGGTCGATCGCATCGAGCGTCTCGTAGCATTCCTCGAGTAGGCACGAGCGCAGGCTCTCGTGGGTCTGCTCGCGGTCCCACGGGCAGCCGCCGGGTGCGCGCAGGCGGGCGACGACGTCGACGAGCTCGGCGAAGCGGGTCATTGCCGACGACCATACTTGCGACACCCGCGACCCGCCAGTAGGCTCAAGAGCATGGCCCGTGTGACGATGTACACGACGAGCGTCTGCCCCTTCTGCATGCAGGCCAAGCGCCTGCTGCGCGAGCACGGGATTCCCTACGACGAGATCAACGTCGAGGACGATCTGAACCTGCGTACCGAAATGGTGACGCGTGCCGCCGGCCGGCGGACGGTCCCGCAGATTTTCATCGACGATACGTACGTCGGTGGCTATACCGAGCTTCAAGCGCTGGCGGATCGCGGCGGCTTCGCGCACCTTTCGTAGGCGAAGGGCGCAAGCGGGCGGCGGCCCGGGTGCTGCGGGTCGCGATCAGGGGACCTGCATGGCGGTGGACGGGGATCTGAAGGCGCGCTTCGAGGCGAGCGCGCTGCCGTTGATGCATCACGTGTACACCGCGGCATTCTATCTCACGCACAACCGCTCCGAGGCGGAGGATCTCTTGCAAGAGACGTACCTTCGCGCCTACCGGTTCTTCCATCGCTTCACCCCGGGGACGAACGTCAAGGCGTGGTTGCTGACGATCCTCTACAACGTCCTGCGCAATCGCTACCGGCATCGCCTCGCCGAGCAGCGCCGGTTCGACTTCGCACCGGTCGCCCAGGCGTACGAGCGTATCGCCGCCGCGCGCGCGAGCGGCGGCGGATTCGGGGACGCGTTCTTCCGTCGCCTCATCGACGACGAGATCGACCGCGCGCTGGTGAATCTACCCCACGATTTCCGCGCCGTCGTCCTGCTCGTCGACGTGCACGAGCTCTCGTACGCCGAGGCCGCCGCCGCCCTCGGCTGTCCGGTGGGCACGATCCGCTCGCGCCTCTCGCGCGCGCGACGACTCCTCCAGGTGGCGCTGCACGATTACGCGCGCGAGCGCGGATTGCCGAACAGCTGATGGGTTGCGACACCTACCACGAGCTGATCGTCGCCGACATCGACGGCACGCTGTCGCCGAGCGAGCGCGAGTCGGTACGCACGCATCTCGCCACCTGCCCCGGGTGCCGCAACGCGCGTGCGCTCGAAGCGGAGTTCGCGGCGCATCTCCGGCGCGGGCCGCGTCTCGTCGAGGCTCCACAGGCGGTCCAGGATCGCCTGCGTGCCGCCGTCGGCGCCGCGACGCGGGCGGCGCCGCCGCGGCGACGGCGGTGATGGCGTCGCGGCGACGGCGCGGCGCTCCGTGGCCGGGTTGTCAGCTCTCCGCGCTGAAGGCGAGCTCGACCTGGAGCTCCTCGGCGACCGCGTGCAAGCGGCGCGCGAGGGCGGCCGTGTCGACGTGCGAAGGGACGTCGAGCTGGACTCTCAGGGTGTAGAGCGGCGTGCCGCTCTCCGGCTCGGGCCGGGATTGCGTGCTCATCTCGGCGATGTTGACGTCGTGGTCCGCGAGGCAGCGGGCGATCTTCGCGACGATCCCGGCGCGATCGACGCCGATCGCCTGCAGCGTGTGACGGCGGGCGTGCGCCCGCGCCGCGTATGCCACCGGCTCGGCCTCCAGCGGACGGAAGAAGACCGTCAGGCGCTTCTCCCATTCGAGACGCTTGCAGCCGTTCGCGAGCAGGCGCTCGGCGTCGGCGCTCGTCGACGACAGCAGCAGCAGGACGGCGAACTCGCTGCCGAGGATCGTCATGCTCGAATCCTCGAGATTGCAGTCGCAGTCGTAGATGAGCTCGGCGAGGTCGGCGACGATGCCCGGACGGTCGCGACCGATGGCGGACAGCGCGTACCAATGCTTCATGCGACGCGCATAGCGCGCGATCGCCGCGTGGGTCAATCGGCAGGAGACCTCCCGAGCGCATGTCCAGAGTGGCAAACAGGCGCCGGCATCCGTATGCTGAGCGCGCATGCCGCACACGCTCTCGGAGCACGAGTCGAAAGAGCTCTTGCGCGCGGCGGGCATCGACGTACCGCCGGAGCACCTCGTCGAGACCACGGTCGCGGCCGTCCGCGCCGCCGAGGCACTCGGCTTTCCCGTGGCGCTGAAGCTCTGCGGACGGCGGATCGCGCACAAGACGGAGCGCAACCTCGTACGACTCGGGCTGCCGGACGCCGCCGCCGTGCGCCGCGCCGGCGACGAGCTCCTCGCGGCCCGACGTGCCGAGGACGGCGATACCCGTCTGCTCGTCTGCCGCATGGTGAACGGCCGGCGCGAGGTGATCGCCGGCCTCGTGCGCGATCCCGTCTTCGGGGCCTGCGTGATGCTCGGGTTGGGCGGAATCTTCGCCGAGGTCGTGGGTGACGTCGTGTTTGCGGTCGCGCCGCTCGCCGGCGGCGACGCCGAGGAGCTGATCGACGCGCTGGAGTACGGAACGCTGCTCGGCCCGTTTCGCGGCGAGCCCGCGCTCGATCGTGCGAAACTCGCCCGCATCCTCGAGACGCTCGGACGACTCGGCGCCGAGCGGAGCGACATCCGTTCGATCGACATCAATCCGCTGATCGTCGCGGGCGACGCACCGATCGTGGTCGATGCACTGGTGGAGATCGAAGGAAACGCGTCGTGAGTGCGCTCACCGCCCGCTTCCGGCCGCTGTTCCATCCGCGCGGGATCGTGATCACCGGCGTCTCGGGGCACCCGGGTAAGTTCGGCAGCGTCGCCTACCACAACCTCATCGCGTGCGGCTACGCGGGCGAGCTCTTCCCCGTCAATCGCGAGGGAGCGGTGTGCTTCGGGCGACCGACCTACAAGACCGTCGCCGAGGTGCCGCACGGGCGCGCCGACTTGGCGTTCATCTGCACGCCGAACTCCGTCAACGAGGAGATCCTGCGCGCATGCGCCGAGATCGGTGTGCGGGCGGCGTTCGTCGCGTCGGCGGGCTACGGCGAGTCAGCCGAGGGCAAGGACATGGAGCGTCGCCTGGTCGCCCTCGGCCGCGAGCTCGATCTCCTGATCGCGGGCCCGAACGGCCAGGGATTGGTGTCGACCGGCGTGCGGATGTGCGCGCAAATCGTCGCCCCGTACCCGCCGCCCGGTCCGATCTCCGTCGTCTCGCAGAGTGGGAATATTGCCTCGAGCTTCATGAACTACGCCTGCCTCACGGGGATTGGGATGTCCAAGGCGATCTCGTGCGGCAATTCGGCTGCGCTCGAGCTCGCGGACTACCTCGAGTACTACCGCGAGGATCCCGACACCGCGGTGAGTCTCGCGTACCTCGAGGGCGTCGCCGACGGGCGACGCTTTCTCGACGTCGCGCGGGCGCACTCGGCGCGAAAGCCGCTCGTCCTCGTGCGTGGCGGCGTGACCGGCGCGGGCAAGCGCGCGGCGAGCTCGCATACCGGGGCGCTCGCCTCCGACGCGCGCGTCTTCGCCGGCGTGTGTCGCCAGGCGGGGATCGCACGTGTGGAGACGATCGAGGAGGCGTACGAGACCGCGGCCGCCTTCGCGACGCAGCCGCTTCCACGCGGCCCGCGTACGCTGATCTTCACCGTTGCGGGAGGCTGGGGCGTGCTCACGTCCGACGCGTGCGTGCAGGCGGGGCTCGAGCTCATCCCGCTGCCCGACGACCTGCGCCGGAAGATCGACGCGATGGTGCCGGCGCGCTGGAGTCGCTCGAATCCGATCGACCTGGCCGGTGGCGAGACGCGCGACACGATCCCCGAGGTCCTCGAACTCATGGCTGCGCACCCCGACGTCGACGCGGTCGTCTACCTCGGAATCGGCATTCAGGCGGCGCAAGCCAACATGTTCCGTAGCGGACCATTCTGGCCCGAGTATGGGCTGGAACGCATCGGCGGCTTCCACGAGGCACAGGATCGGCGCTACGCGCTCGCGGCGGCCGAGGCGAGTCGGCGCCACGGCAAGCCGATCCTCGTTGCTTCGGAGCTCGTCTATACGGATCGCGCCTACGGGAACGCTGGGCCGCTCGGTGTCACCGAGGCCGGGCGCATGACCGCACCGTCGGGTCAGCACGCGATTCGCACGCTCGCGCGCATGGTGGGCTACGCGCGCTGGCGGGCGCGGCACGAATAGCCGGCGCGCTCACGGCCGAAACCCGCGAGACCAGTTGTAACGACTCCCGACGATGTCGCGGCGCGGACGCTTACCCGGTCCGCGCCAACGGCTCGGCGATGCCGGCGAGCAATCGCCGTCGCGCCGCCGCCCGGTGGGGCGGCAGTGGTAGCTCTCGTCGGCCTTGCAGCAACGCGCGGCGAAGCGGCTCGAACGCGATCCCGAGCGTGTCGCAGACGTTCACGAACGAGAACGGCCAGACACGATCGTCCGAGAGAATCCATCGCGTGGCGTCGTCGAGGTCGCGGCGCAGCGTCAGCCGCGGCCCACGCGTCTGGAAGAGCACGATCGCGTCGCTCAGCACGGCCAGCATGAGGCGGCGCTCGGGCTGCACGGGCTCGCTGCGGCGGCACAGGTCGGCATGCTGCACCGGCAGGAGCGGGAACGCCTCGTCCCAGCGGGTATCGCCGGATCGAGGGGAGGTCGGAACATGAGTCATGGCGTGATCCTCCTAGCGGGGCAAACACGCGGCGCAGGGCAAAAGTTTCCCGTTCCCTTCGCAACCAAGCGGCCGGGTGTGACGCGCGCTCGGTTTGCTCGCATTGACGCTGAGCGTCGCGTTCGGCACGACGGCGGGCGATCGGTTCCGCCACATTTCCGGCGCCCTGTCCTTTGACGATCAGCGGCGGAGCGCCAAGAGCGCGACGACGAACGCGTAGGTGCCGGCGGCCGACACCCAGAGGAACCACTCCAGCTTACCGGCAAGGGTGAGGACGAAGAGCAGGTACGCGAACTCGCGGCTCGCGAACGCCTCGAAGAGCGCACGCTGGCGCGCGGTCGGCTGGCGTCGAACGACGCACGCGTACACCGCCGCCATCGCCGCGATGACGCCGACGACGAGCAGCCAGCCGGCGACGGCGACTCGTGGGTCGTGATCGCGACGGTAGAGGCCGGCGGCGATGCCGGCGAAGAGAACGACGTGCACGACGTTGTCGCCGACGACGTCGAGGCGGGCGCCGAACCGTGACTCGCGAAACGTGAGGCGCGCGAGCTCGCCGTCACAGCCGTCGATGATCGTCGAGGCGAGAAAGAGCGCGGCGGCGCCCATGGCCGCGGCGCGGTTCCCGGTGGCGAAGAGCATGCCGGCGACGATGCCGACCACGATCGAGGCGACGGTCACCTGGTTCGGCGTCACTCCGGTGGGAAGCAGGAGCCGGGTGAGCGCGCGGGAGACGCGGCGGTCGACGAGGCGCGTGAACCATCCGTCGCCGGGACGTCCGAGCCGCGCGAAGAGCGCCCGCGCAACGGCGCGCCCGGCGGCCGCGTCGTCGACCGGGCGCAGGAGCGCGTCGGCGGGCGGTGTCCAGGGTGTCGCCGCGGCGAACGGCGGTAGCGTGCGTACGACGCCGGGCTCGATTGCCACCGTCGCGAGCGCGATGGCCTGCGGCAGTATGTGCGTCACGCGCGTGCGTGGCGCGCGCCAGAGGAGGGCGTGCCCGTCCGCCGCGAGCAGGGTGTCGCGCGGATCGGCGGCGAGGGCAACGACCGTCTCACGGTCGACGACGGCCGTGGCGTCCATGCCGATCACCGGCGCCGCCGCACCCGCGAGCCACGCCGCGGTGGCGGCCGCGTCGGGGGCCGCGACCCAGTCGATCGCGACGTCCGGCATGCGGAGCGCCCCTCGCGGCGGCGCCCCGATGCAGAGGAGGCGCCGTGCGCCGGCGCGCGCCAGTGTGAACGCGGCGCGCTCGAGGAGTCGCAGGCCGGCGACCTCTGCCTCGCTCGTGGGACGGACGACGAGGACGGCGTCGAAGGCAGGCGGCGCCGGGGCGCCGTCAGTCACCGGTGCCCGCGCCCTCGACGGGCGGCAACGTCTCGCGAAACGGCAACCGCGCGCCATCCGCCGCGCTCGAGCGATAGGCCAATTCGAGGAGGCGGCAGCACGTCTCGGCCTCGCGGAAGTTGGTGCCGCGGAGCTTCGGCTCGTAGAGTTCCTCGCGGAAGTCGTCCAGCAGCGCCGCGAACCAGTCTGGATGGTAGGAACCGGCGGAGAGCGGTTGCGCGAATACCGTCTCGACCGGCGCCCGCTCCGCGACCCGTACGACGAGCGTGCGCTCGGCGATCTCGATCGTACCCTGGGTCCCGGTGAGACGCGCGGTATTGCGGCGCTCGTCCGCCGCCCAGGTGAGAAAGATCTCGGCGGTCGTGCCGTCGAAATCGATCGTGCAGTTCGCGGTGTCCTCGACGCCGCTGGTGACGAACTTGCGCCGCGCGGTGCGGGCGCTGACGGCGACCGGCTGGGCGTCGAGGACGTAGAGCGCGAGATAGAAGGCGTGCCACCCGTGATCGACGAGGATGCCGCCGCCGGCCTGCGCGGGATCGAGGCGCCAGGTATCGCCGTTGCCGCTGCCGTCCGGCGGCTGGACCCGCAACGTCTGCAGCTCCAGGTGCGTGATCTTGCCGACCTCGCCGCGGCGGAGGACGCGTTTGGCGGTGCGGAAGATGGGCGCGTACTTCCAGTTGTGGTTGGTGAACACGACGACGTGCGCCGCGCTCGCGGCGCTGCGGATGCGGTTGCACTCTTCGACGCTCAGCGTGAGCGGTTTCTCGCAGAGCACGTGCACGCGCCGCGCCGCCGCCTTGAGGACGATCTCGCCGTGCATCGCCGGCGGCGTCGCGACGTCGACGAAATCGAGTCGCTCGTTGGCGAGGAGGTCGTCGACGCTCTGGTAGCGGCGGGCGTTGGGCAAGAGCTCGGCCGCGACCGCGAGCTGCGCTTCGTTCGGGTCGCAGACGGCGAGGATCGTGAAGTGACGGTCGGTCTTCCACGCCGGAAGGTGGCCGTGGACGGCGACGTTCCCGAAGCCGACGATGGCGCCGCGCAGGGCGCGATTGCGGCGGATCGTCACCGCGCGTGCGCCTCCCCGGCGACGGTCGCGAACACCTCGTCGAGAATCGCCAAACCCGTATCGGCCTGCTCGGCCGTGATCGTGAGCGGCGGGTTGATGCGGACACGCGGGAAATAGCCCATGAGGAGGAGGCCGCGACGCAGCGCCTCGGTGAAGATGCGTTCGGTGACCTCGCGTTCGAGGGGCTCCTTGGTGGCGCGATCGCGCACCAGGTCGAGGCCGATCAGGAGCCCGGCGCCACGCACGTCGCCGAGGAAGGAGTAGCGCTCCTGCATCGCGCGCAGGCGATCGAGCATGCGCGCGCCGACGCGTGCCGCGTGCTCGACGAGGCCTTCGTCGACGATCGTCTCGAGGGTCGCGAGCGCCGCCGCCGCGGCGAGCGGGTTCCCGCCGTAGCTCGACGACGATGCGCTGGCGCGCGCGAAGGGCGTGGCGGCGACGATCTCGTCCGTCGAGATCAGGCCGCTGATCGGAAAGCCGGACCCCATGCCTTTGCCGACGGTCATGACGTCGGGAACCACGCCGGTATGATTGCACCCGAACCAACGTCCGGTGCGGCCGAAGCCGGTGATCACTTCGTCCGCGATCAGCAGCACATCGTGTCGATCGCAGATCTCGCGCAGTCGAGGCCAGTAACCAGGCGTCGGCACGATGACGCCGCCCGCGCCGTGCACCGGCTCCGCGATCAGAGCGGCCACGGTCTCCGGCCCCTCCGCCACGATCACCTTCTCGATGTCGTCCGCGCAGGCCAGCGTGCAGTCGTTCGCGCCCGCGCAGTGCCCGCATCGATACGGATAGCACGTCTCGGCGCGCACGAAAGCAGGCGCCAGCGGCCCGAAGCCCACGTGGAACGGCGGCAGGCCGGTCGCGGCCGTCGCGCCGAGCGTCCCGCCGTGGTACGCCTCCTTACGCGCGACGATCTTGTTCTTTTCCGGCTTGTCCTGCAGGTACCAGAAGTAGCGCGCGATCTTGATCGCGACGTCCACGGCTTCCGAACCGCTGTTGCAGAACAGGACGGCCTGCATATTGGAATACACGAGCGACATCAGCTTTTCGGCGAGGCGGATCGACGGCACGTTCGCGTAGCCGACGTACGAGTTCGAGAACGCCAGCTCGCGCATCTGCTCGGCGGCCGCCTCCGCCAGCTCGACCCGCCCGTGTCCAACCGCGACGTTCCACAGCCCGGACAGCCCGTCGATGTACTCGCGGCCGTTGACGTCGTAGAGCAGGGCGCCGTCGCCGCGTTCGTAGATCACCGGGTCCTGGTGGTCCGAAACGTGGTACTGCGGGTGCAGCTGATGCGCGAAATCCAGCCGCGCGAGCTCTTTGTAATCGTTAGTC